>NZ_JARDJE010000007.1:0-297023 GCF_048957735.1 Rhodococcus sp. As11 | reverse complement strand
GTTCGCCCGCCGCAGCTCGCGGTTCTCTCGTTCCAACTGCGCGATCCGTTCGGCATCACTGGTCGTGGTTCCCGGGCCGAGTAGTACCGAATCTGCGAGGAAAGTTCCCGCGAAGACCACGGGACACCCTTGGGGACACCGGTCGTCCCGCTCGTATAGAGCATGAGAATCGGATCGAGCACATCGCACGTCGTAGACCACTGCGGTTCGACTTCATCAGCGATCGTGGACGCCGCGATCCCCGTCGGGTCGAAGTGGAGCAGTCCGAGAGTGTCATCCAGCTCGCTCGTCGTTACCCATACCGTCGCTTCGAGTTCCTCGATGCACTGGCGCAACGTGGCCTCGGACGAGTTCGGGTCGAGCAGGGCAGGCGTGATGTTCTCGGTGAACGCTCCGAAGCACGCGACAACGAAATCCAGATCGAGTGCGCCTGTCATGACGATGTTGCTTCCGGGGCGCGCGCCGGCGGCGAGCATGCTCCGTCCTGCGGCCGCGGCCCGCGCGAGAAGCTCCTCGAAGGACAGAGACCTCCCCGTCTTCGCCTCGATCATGGCTGTGACATGGGGGCGTGCCCGCGCCGACGCGATCAGCTCATCCAAGAGAACGTTGCCCGTGAAGTGGTTCATTGTGTCCTTCGGTCGGCTACATCTGGAGGCGTCCCTCCAGACGAGCGCTCAGAATAGACCATTCGGTATGATTTACCGCCACTGTCGGAGAAGGGGACGAATTCCTGCGGGTCGGCAGCTCCAGGGCCGTCGACGAGTGTGTACTCGTCGAGCACCACCCGCTCACTCGTGGCGATAGTCTGAGGGTCGCATCGGGCGCCCGTAGCCGAGGTCGACGCGAGCGACGACGGTGCCCTGGTCGAGGAAGCATTGTCGGAACAGGATTCGGTACTGCGTGTCGATGGGGATCGCGACGGGTGCCGACATGTGTTCTCGGCCCCCTCATCGCGTTCGCATGGAACGAGTTCTGCTCCGCCCCTGTATTACTCCACGCTGTACCAACTCAACACTGTCACCCGGTGATTCGTTCCGGCAACCATTCCTTGGGAAGAAATCGGTAGTCACCCTCCCTGGGGCAACCGAAGGTACGGATGCCGAGGTTCGACGAACGGCTGTGACTTTTCGAGATGGTTCCGGACCGGTAGAGGGTGATGACGCATGCTCCACCGAGATCGATTGTGCTGCAGACCCACACGGTTCCGCCGACCTCTGTGCGTCGGCCGTGTCGTGCAGTTGCCGGACCGGTTCCGGTCGGTGGGGCGTTCGGTCCGTACCGCCGACGCACGCGCGCACGACTACGACGTAGCCGTAGACCTCTCGGTCCCACCCGGCGTCGTCACGGCCTCCACGGTCATCAGCCGGGTGATCTCTTCGCGGTCGGCTTGCGAGGGCAGCCCCCACCCGTCCCGGTAGCCGTACAGCTCCCGCAGGGTGACGGCGCGTCGATTGCCGTCGGCGATCTCGATGTCGTCGACGGTGATGAGGCCGGGATGCGCCACACCCGTCGCCTGCGCGATCTTGAATACGTCGCGGCGGAGGGCTTCGATGTAGTCGGCGACGCGGTCGGCCTTGGTCGGGACGTCGAGTCCTCGGGTGAGCCAACGGTTCTGCGTCGCCACTCCGGTGGGGCACCGGTCGGTATGGCATTTCTGCGCCTGGATGCATCCGATCGAGAACATCGGTTCGCGGGCGACGTTGACCATGTCGCATCCGAGCGCCATCGCCACCACCGCGTTGTCGGGCAGGCCGAGTTTGCCGGCACCGATGAAGGTGACGTCGTCGGTCAGGCCGGCCTCGGCGAATGTCGCGTAGACCCGCGCGAAGCCGCTGCGGAACGGAAGCGATACGGCGTCGGCGAACACCAAAGGTGCTGCGCCGGTTCCACCTTCGCCGCCGTCGACGGTGACGAAGTCGATGCCGCGGTCGGTCTCGCTCATCTGGCGTGTGAGTTCGTCCCAGAAGGTCGTGTCGCCCACGGCGGACTTGATCCCCACGGGAAGTCCCGTTTCGGCTGCGAGCAGTTCGACCCAATCGAGCAGACCGTCGATGTCGTGGAACTCGGTGTGGCGTGACGGGCTCACGCAGTCCTTGCCGACGGGGATTCCGCGGGCCTCGGCGATCTCCGGGGTGACCTTGGCTCCGGGTAGCAATCCGCCCAGTCCGGGCTTGGCGCCCTGACTGAGTTTGATCTCCAGGGCACGCACGGGTGCCGATTCGACGACCCGCTTCAATCGTGCGAGGTCGAAGTGTCCGTCCTCGTCGCGGCAACCGAAATAGCCGGTGCCGATCTGGAAGATCAACTCTCCACCGTTGCGGTGGTACGTCGTCAGGCCGCCTTCACCGGTGTTCTGCAGGCATCCGGCCGCCCCGGCACCCCGGTTGAGTGCTTCCACGGCGGCACCGGACAGCGAACCGAAGCTCATCGCCGAGATGTTGACGAACGACTCGGGACGGAAGGCACGGGCACGTCCCCGGGCAGCGCCGAGCACCTTCGCGGACGGGATCGACACCTTTTCGCCCCCGTGAGGGGCACTCGACGGCGGCAGGTCCGAGAACGTGCGGTGCTTGATGATCGTGTACCCGTCGGTGTACTCGATGTCGTTGTCGCTGCCGAATCCGAAGGTGTTGGTGACGTTCTTCGACGAAGCGTATATCCACCGGCGCTGATCGCGGTTGAACGGCCGTTCCTCGTTGTTGTTCGTCGTGATGTACTGCCGCAGTTCGGGTCCCAGCGACTCCAGCAGATAGCGGCCGTGCCCGAGAATCGGGAAGTTGCGTAGCAGCGAATGTCGCTTCTGCACAAGATCGTAGGCACCGACAGCGGCCGCCGCAGCGGCCGGGATTCCGAGCATTTTCGACCGTCCCATTTCCCGAGAGTACGTCCGGATGGGGTTGCGCGATGCGGGTCCGGGCGTAATCGCCTACCCGTTTCGGCAGGCACCGGACCGGGGTACTCCTCGGCAAACCGTGCGTGGGGAGAGGTGATCGGATGCTGAACCGTGACCGGCGGTCCGACTACGACGAAGGCGACCTCGAGGTCGGAGACCGGAAGAAGGCCGCAGCGGGTGTCACCGGCGTCGCCGTGGCGGTGAAGCGATCCCTCGAGCAGTTGGGACTGATGCGTTCCGCCGAGACACTGCTCGAGTTGAACCAGGCCGAAGGGTTCGACTGCCCGAGCTGCGCATGGCCCGATCCCGACCCCGGTCATCGCAAGATCGCCGAGTTCTGCGAGAACGGTGCCAAGGCTGTCGCCGAGGAGGGCACCACGCGACGCGCCGACCCCGGGTTCTTCGCGCGGTACAGCATCGCGGAACTGGCCGGGCACAGCGAGCTGTGGCTCGGCAAGCAGGGCCGCATCACGCATCCGATGGTCAAGCGGCCCGGCGCCACGCACTACACCCCGATCGAGTGGGACGAGGCCTTCACTCTCATCGGTGAACAGCTGAAGTCGCTGGACAGCCCCGATCAGGCCACCTTCTACACGTCCGGACGGGCATCGAACGAAGCGGCCTTCGTGTACCAGCTGTTCGCGCGGGCGTTCGGGACGAACAACCTGCCCGACTGCTCGAACATGTGCCACGAGTCCACGAGCATCGCGCTACAGGAGTCGATCGGCATCGGCAAGGCCAGCGTCACGCTCGACGATGTGCACCACGCCGAGCTGATCATCCTGCAGGGACAGAACCCCGGCACCAACCACCCGCGCATGCTCACCGCACTCGAAGAGGCCAAGCAGAACGGCGCGAAGATCCTGACGATCAACCCGCTGCGCGAAGCGGGGCTGGTCAACTTCCGGAACCCGCAGACACCGCGCGGCGTGCTCGGTCGGGGAACGGATCTGTCCGACCTGCATCTGTCGATCAAGGTGAATGGCGACCTCGCGCTGCTGCAGGCGTTCGGGTCGCTGCTCGTCGAATGGGACGCGCTCGACCACGACTTCGTGCAGAGCCGCACCCGGGGATTCGACGAATGGGTCGAACACGTCCGGGACATCGACTGGGACGAGGTGGTTGCTGCGACCGGCCTGTCGCGTCAGCAGATCACCGAGGCCGCGCAGATGGTGCGCCGCTCGAAGGCGACGGTCTTCTGCTGGGCCATGGGGATCACTCAGCACCGCAACGCGGTCGCGACCGTCAAGGAGATCTGCAACCTCGCGTTCGCGCAGGGCAACATCGGCAAGCGCGGCGCGGGGTTGATGCCGGTGCGTGGCCATTCGAACGTTCAGGGCGACCGCACGATGGGGATCTGGGAACGCGCACCGCAGAGTTTCCTCGACGCGATCGAGAAGGAGTTCGGCTTCGATCCTCCTCGTGAGAACGGTTACGACACGGTCGATTCGATCAAGGCGATGCGCGACGGCAAGGTGCGGTTCTTCCTCGGCCTCGGCGGCAACTTCGTGCAGGCGGCGCCGGACACCGCCGTCACCGCCGAGGCGATGGCAGGCATCGACATGACGGTGCACATCTCGACGAAACCCAACCGCTCCCATCTGGTCTGCGGCAGAACCGCATTGATCCTCCCGACGCTCGGGCGTACCGACAAGGACGTCCAGGCCTCGGGACCGCAGTTCGTGTCGGTCGAGGACACGACGTGTGCCGTCCACGCCTCGCGGGGGCCGCTGAAGCCGCCCGGTGGGCACGTGCGTTCGGAGGTCGCGATCATCACCGGCATCGCCGAGGCCACGCTCGGCGACCGCTACGGGATCGACTGGAAGGCGATGCGCGACGACTACGCGAACATCCGCTCGCGCATCTCCCGCGTCGTCCCGGGTTGTGAAGGCTACGAGGTCGATGTCCGGCGTCCGGGAGGGTTCATCCTGCCGCATCCGCCCCGCGATACCCGAAGCTTCGAGACCGATTCGGGTAAGGCGGAATTCGCTGTTTCGCCGGTGGAGGTGGTTCAGGTCCCGCCGGGGCATCTGCTGCTGCAGACGATGCGCAGTCACGACCAGTTCAACACCACCATCTACGGCCTCAGCGACCGCTACCGCGGGATCGAGGGCGGCCGTCGCGTCGTGTTCATGCACCGGGACGACATCGCCGCACTGGGTTTCGACGACGGAGACTTCGTCGACCTGTTCACACGATGGGACGGCGACGACCGCGAACGGTGCGCCACGAGGTTCCGGATCGTCGAGTACGACCTGCCGCGGGGAAGTGCGGCCGCCTACTATCCGGAGACCAACCCTCTCGTCCCGCTCGATTCGACTGCGCTGAAGAGCAACTGCCCCACCTACAAGTCGATCGTGATCTCCCTGACGCCCGCCGGAAGTCGCGACGACGAATGCCCGGACGTCCTCGGAACCGCGCCCGTCGGGTCGGACTGGTCGCACAAGACGATCCCGGAGCCGAAGCACCTGTCCTGACCGGCGGTCAGGACGCCTCGAATGTGCCTTCGCGCAGCAGGGTCTCGGCCGTCACGAAGGCCGCAGCGCGTCGCCTCACGGTGGGCGGCGCCGGTGGGTTGCCGTTCCACTGGTCGAACAGGGTGCTCAGGCTCAGCGCGATGCGCTCCGGCGACTCCCAGTGGCGCCACGCATCGAAGTCCGTCGTGCGCACGAGCATCCGCGCTGTCTCGAGCGGCGTGAGTCCGGCCCGGTGATGATCGTGGGCGGCGTCGCGCAGCCAGAGCCAGTAGTCGCGCAGTGCTCGGATCTCCGCCGCACCGCAGGTCGGTCCGTGTCCGGGCACGTACACCGCGGCGTCCCAGCCGAGCAGACGGTCGAGCGCCGACAACCAGTTGTCGAGCGGGCCGTGCCACAGGATCGGAGTCGAACCGATGAACAGCAGGTCGCCGGTGAAGACCACGCCGGCGTCGGGGACACGGGCGACGAGATCGCCGGCGGTGTGGCACGGCCCGAGCTGCTCGAGTTCGACCACGCGACCACCGATCTCCAGAGACAGCGAGGTCGTGAAGGTGGTGTCGGGCATCCGGGGTGTGCGACGGGGAAAGCGGGCGTCGCCGCGGACGCGCGCCATGTAGGCACCTGCCGCGCCGATCGGTCCCGGCAGCCGCCGGATCAGCGAGCCCGTGCCCGCGAGCACCGTGAGGGCGCGCGGTGGAAGATCTTCGCGCATGGCGTCCAGTGCGGCGGCGCTGGTGATGATCCGTGTATCGGATGGCAGCGTGTCGTTGCCCCACCAGTGGTCGCCGTCGCTGTGCGTGTTCACGACATCGGTGATCGGAGCATCGGCGACGAGCGGTGTCTGCACCTCGGCGATGCGTCGCGCCCACTCGACATCCCACACCGTATCGACGACCAGCGATGCCGATCCCGGGCAGACGACCAGTCCCGTGTTGGCCTCGCCCCAACCGCCCGGTGTGCGTACGAACGCCCAGACACCGTCACCGACCTGCTGTAACCCGCTCATATCGTCCTTCCCGCCCGCCACCCTACCGACGTCCGTTTCCCGGATGTTCGGCTCGGGTAGCCCACGGGCAACCGTCCTCGACAGGAGCCGATACGACATGAGACTCAGCACCGTGCTCGCGACCGCCGCCGCTACGACGACGACCGCGCTCGTCGGGTCGATCGCCTCCCAGGATACGAACTCCCGGTGGTACCGCAAGCTGCGCAAGCCGGGTTTCCAGCCCCCGGCCGCAGCGTTTCCGATCGTGTGGACCGCGCTGTATGCCGATATCGCGGTGACCTCGGCCGCCGCGATCGACGAGTACACCGAGGCCGACGATGACACGGGCCGTCGCAATTACATCGCTGCGCTCGCCACGAATCTCGTCCTCAACGCGTCGTGGTCGTGGGTGTTCTTCAAGTGGCATCGGCTGATGCCTGCCACTGTGGTGGCCGCACTGCTCGCCGCCAGCACCGCAGATCTGACCCGCCGGACGGCCGCGGCGAATCCGGCTGCGGGTGCCGCGCTGGCTCCGTACTCGGCGTGGACGGCGTTCGCCACGCTGCTGACCGGACGGATCACGCAGCTTAATCGCTGATCCACAGAGTCACGGAGCGGTACACGTCCGGAAGGGGCGAAATCAAGGCAGTAGATCGAAGTACTGTGGTCGGGCCTTCATCGCGTGGATGAGAAGCTCGTTGCCGCTGTCAAAACGCAGAACGACCAGTTCCAGCAGGCGGCCCTTCGGGTCGAAACCGAGCCGAAATTCTCGTGCGGGATGGTCGTTATCAAGATCGGCTGCGTAGACGGGGTGTTGAGCTGCGTGGATGCTGTCGGCTTCGTCGATTCCGTGCTTGCGGGCAGATCGGTGTACCCTCACGCGACCTGAATCCAGGCGCGGATCGCTTCCCGAATCGCTTCCGATCTGGACACATGCTCTTCCTCTGCCCGCGCGTTCAGCGCCTGCAGCAACGCTTCGTCCATACGGACCGGCACCACCGTTGCGGGACCTTCTCCGATGGTCGGGCGACCACGCTTACGCAAAGCGGCGACGTCGTAGCCGGCTTCGGCTTCGTCGGCCCACCCTTCGATCATCTCCTCGGTGACGGGGATGCCGTCGATCGTCTCGTCAGCCATACCAATAGTGTAATACGAATATAGAGGGCTCCCCTGATGGGCGATGATAGAGCCATGTTGGAAACACCCGTCGTCATCGGTATCGGATCCATCTGCGTGGGGTTCGTCTTCTTCATGCTCGCCGCGACGGGGACGCGATCACGCTGGGACAAGAAGATCACGATCACGCTGTTCGCGCTCGCCATCGTCTTCATGACGATCATCCCGGTGATCGGCGCGGTGGGGTTCGCGGCCTGACCCTCCACGGCCGAAGTACTCGCACACCGCGGATCACCGTGGGAGTATCCACCGCAGGAAACCGAACAGGGAGGTCCCGGTGGGCGGCGTCAGCGGTGAATTGAAAGACGAACTGGCGAAGCGTCTTTCGTCGGTTCTCGGCGGTACGTGGACGCTGCGGCGCATCGAGCGGCTCACCGGGGGTGCGAGCCGGGAGACGTGGGCGTTCACCGCGGCGTCGGACACCGGCACCGTCCGGGAGTTGATCCTGCGCCGCGATCCGCCGGGTCGCGAGGACACCCACCGGATCGCGATGGAAGCGGCGTCGTTCGACGAAGCGGCGCGCGTCGGGGTGCCCGTGCCCGACATCATCGACCGCAGTGGCGACGAGCCGCGCCCCGGAATCGGCGCCTATCTCGTGATGTCACGGGTGCCCGGTGAGGCGCTCCCGCAGAAATTGTTGCGCGACGAGAATCTGGCCGACGTCCGGGCCACGCTGCCCTACGAACTCGGGCGCATCCTGGCGAAGATCCACCGCATGGACATCGGGGCCGTACCGAACCTCCCCGAGTACGACCCGCTGACCTTCCTGCTCGACGAGTACGTCGCCACCGGCGCGCCCGTGCCGGCACTCGAGGCGGCGTTCGCCTGGCTGACCGGCAATCGCCCAGCGGCAACCGGAAAGACATTCGTCCACGGCGACTTCCGCAACGGCAATCTGCTCGTCGACCCGGTCGGGGTGCACGGGGTACTCGACTGGGAACTGGCGCACGTCGGTGATCCGATGGAGGACCTCGGGTGGCTGTGCACCAGGGCGTGGCGTTTCGGGTCACCCCACCCTGCCGGTGGGTTCGGGTCCCGCGACGACCTGTTCCGCGGTTACGCCGACGAATCGGGACAGAACCCCGATCCCGACGTCGTTCGGTGGTGGGAGGTCTACGGATCGCTGCGGTGGGCGGTGATCTGCCGGATGCAGGCCGCCGCGGCGTCGTCGGGAGGCGACAACACCCTCGAACTGCTGGCCATCGGTCGCCGCGTCGCCGAGTGCGAACACGATCTGCTGGATCTGCTCGGCGTTCCTCCCCACGACGACGCGGAGACCGCTCCCGTTGCGGATCTCCTCGGGACGCCGCCTGTGGAGGAGTTGCTCGGCGCCGTCCGGGAATTCGTGCTGGAAGTCGGGTCGGGTGCCGACGCGAAGACCCGGTACCGCAGCAGGGTCGCGGCGCACGTACTCGGCATCGCCGCGCGGGAGGCCGCCGTCGCGCCGGCGGTGCGGGAGATCTACCGGGTGCGGCTCGCCGGTCTCGGCTACCGCTCGGAGACGGAGCTCGCCCTGGGAGTGCGGGCAGGACGAGATCACCTCGACGACCCGCAGGTCGCCGAGGTGATCAGGGGGTTCGCCGCGAACCGGCTGAAGGTTGCGAACCCGAAATATCGATGACGGATCAGTGTGTGCCGGCGGCCTCCGCGCCGATGCCGGTCTCCGCGCGTACGAGCATCTCGGCGAACTTCTCGTCCTCGAGGCGGCCACGTCCCCGACGCTTCTCGCCGACGATCGAACCGATCATGCAGGCGGCGATGCCGAGCGGCATGGTGACGATCACCGGAAGCTGGATGGTCAGGGGAGCGGGACCGCTGCCCATCCACAGCGCTTCGGTGAACATCAGGCTCACGATCGTCGAGACGAGGCCGGTGAGCACACCCCACACCGCGCCGGTGGCGTTGAACCGCCGCCAGTTCAGGCTCAGCACGAGGGCGGGCAGGTGTGCGCTGCCGGCCACCATGAACGCCATGCCCATGAAGAAGGTGATGTTGGTGTCGTCACCGATGAGCATGGCCAGGCCGATCGCGATGACGCTGAAGGTCACCGCTCCGTAGCGGGCGATGCGGGCCTGCGCGTCGTCTTCTCGGGCCTGGTCGTCCGCATCGAGGTGCTCGATCGGTTCCTTCCGGGTGAGGGCGGGCCACACGTCGCGGGCGAAGGTGCCCGCCGCGGAGATCACGACACCGGCGACGACCGCGACGATGGACGCGAATGCCACGGCCGCGACCAGCGCCAGGGCCACCGATCCACCGACGGTGCCCACGCCACCACCGAGTTCGGTGACGAGGACCGGTGCGGCGAGATTTCCGCCCGGGCCGACGAGGTCCGTTCCGTCCGGGCCGAGCAGTGCCGCGGCGCCGAAGCCCATCACGATGACGACCAGGTAGAACAGGCTGCACAGTGCGACGGTCCAGCCGAGCGAACGACGTGCCGTGGTGGCCTCGGGAACGGTGAAGAACCGGATGAGGATGTGTGCCATGCCTGCGGTGCCCAGGGCGAATGCGAGAGCGTAGGAGACGAGGTTGATCGCGCTCGTCTGCCCGAAGATCAGACCGGGCGACAGGATCGCGTCACCTGCCACGGCGTTGTCTGTGGCTGCATCGAGGACCTTCGGGAAGGCGAAGCCGAACTGCGCCAGAATGCCGAAGCACACGATGATCGCGAGCACCGACAGGATCGTCGACTTGATGACCTGCACCCAGGTGGTGGCAAGCATGCCGCCGACGAAGACGTAGACGCCCATGAGCGATCCGGCGACGACCACCGACAGCCAGAACGGGATGCCGGAGACGGATTCGAGGAGCACGCCCGCGGCGACGAGCTGGGCGAGCAGCACGAAGGTGCCGGTGGCGATGGTGCTCAGCGCGACCGCGACCCGCACATTGCGGGAGTCGGTCCGGAAGACGAGGACGTCGGCGAGGGTGTACTTGCCGAGATTGCGCATCTTCTCCGCGAGGAGGAACAGGACCGGCAGGAACGAGATGACGGACGTGAACAGGATGACCGTTCCGTCGACGCCCTTCGAGAAGATCAGGCCGGTGGTGCCGAGGAAGCTGCCGGCGGAGATGAACTCGCCGGCGATGGCGAATCCGTTCTGCCAGCTCGAGATCGAGCGACCGGCGGCGAAGAAGCCGTCGGCGCTCTTTGCGCGTCGGGACGCAGCGAAGGTCACCCACAGGGTCAGCGAGATGACGGCGCTGCAGATCGCGATGGCGAGATGGTCGGCGTCGCCGCTCATGATTCGATCTCCTCGGATGCGGGACGGTTCTGCTCGACGGCCGCGACGGCGTCGTCGACGGCGGGTCCGATATAGGTGCGGGAGAGGCGGAAGTACGCCCAGACCAGCACCCAGGTGCCTGCGAACTGTGAGAACACGACCCACAGCGACAGCGGGATGCCGAAGACGGAATTGGTTCCCAGCCGGTCGGGGAATCCGATGAACGCGATCAGGAAGGTCGCGAACAGCACGACGGTGATACCGCCGAGGGTGTTCGTGACCCGACTGCGGCGGCGACGCAGTTCCGCGACTTCGGGAAGGTGGAGCATCCTCGTCCAGACGAGCTCGTCCTTCGGGGATGTCGCGTTGTCGCCGGCGACGGTGTCGGTCATGCCCGCACCGCCGCACCGCGGGCGCTGTCGAGCGCGAAGAGGTTCTCGTCCCAGCCGGCCTCGAGCGGGCCGAAGAAGTGGAAACGCACCTGCTTGACCTTGTAGAGCCAGCGACCGCCGATCTTGACGAGCTGATCGTTGTAGCGCCCGGCTGCGATGGCCGGGGCGCCGTCGGTGACGCACGGCTGCCACAGGAACGAACGCACCGTGGCGCGGTCACCGTCGAGGTCGATCTCGAGGTTCGTGATGAAGTGCCAGAAGGAGGTCAGGCCGCCGTCGGCGAGTCCTGCGAAGAAGGAGCGCATCTCCGCCTTGCCCCGGGGATGGGACAGACCGTCGAATTCGCCGTCGTCGGTGAACAGATCCATCAGGGCATCCCAGTTGCCGTCGTCGAGGTGGCGGCAGTATTGCGCGTCGAGCCGGCGGATCGCCTCGAGGTCTTCGAGACGGGTGATGCGTTCGAGAAGGGAGGGTTCGAGCTGGGGGTTGGACACAGAAGATCCTCCGAAGTCCGTTATTAACGACCGTTCATGTGAGCTGGACCATAACAAGCGCGAAGATCTGCGTCAACGGAAGGTTGTTGCTGGTCGGCGCCCCTCGTGCTTACTGTGCAGGGATGAACAGCCGGTCGAACGGTACGTCCTCGTCCATTCGCGAACGGATTCTCGAGACCGCACTCGACGAGTTCTACGAGTGTGGCTTTCACGGCGCGACGATGCGCAACATCGCCAACTCCGCAGGTTGCAGCGCTGCCAACGTCTACAACCATTTCGAGAACAAGTCGGAACTGCTCGTGGAGATTCTGCGTCGCGCGAGCGACGAGCAGTTCACGGCGACCCGCAACGCTCTGCGGAAGGTCGGCGACGATCCCGCCGAGCGGTGGCGCGCGGCCGTGGCCGCCCACGCGCTGTACACCGCGCGGAATCCGCGTGCGTGCCTGGTGGCGAACTCCGAGTTGCGCTATCTCGGCCGGCTCGACCGCACGCGCGTGGTCGGTTCCCGCGACGCGCAGGAACAGTTGTTCGTCGACATCGCAGAAGACGGTGTGTCCCAAGGGATCTTCTCCCTCGAGCGGGTGCATCAGGGCGTCACCGCGGTGCTGACGATGTGCGCCGGCATCCCCCTGTGGTTCCGGGAGGACGGTCCGCTCACGGCCCAGGAGGTCGCCGACGACTTCGCCGGATACGCGCTCAATCTGGTCGGATATTCGCGCTGAGCCGTTGACGGGCTCTGGGTGCCGTGCTGTACTGGGGTGAACAAGCGTTAATGACCTACTCCGGTCCATCGAAGGAGTGCACCCCCATGACCCACCGCCCCTCGCAGCCGCGTACCGACTCGCCGCGCTATCTCACCGAGGAACGACTCGCGATCCGCGACCTCGCCCGCGACTTCGCGATGACGAAGGTGCTGCCCGTCGCCAACGAGCTCGACCCCGTCCAGGGCACGATCCCCGACTCCCTCAAGAAGGAGATGGCCGAGATCGGCTTCTTCGGGATCATGATCCCCGAGGAGCACGGCGGTCTCGGACTCGGAGTGTTCGAGTACTGCCTCGTCGCCGAGGAACTCTCGCGGGCCTGGATGAGCGTCTCGGGTCTGCTCGCCCGCGGCAACGGCATGGGCGGCGGCTTCACGCCCGAACAGGAGGCGGCGCTGCTGCCCAAGGTCGCGCGCGGTGAGTATCTCGGTGCATACGCGCTGTCGGAGGCCGAGGCCGGATCCGACGTCGCCAACATCTCGTGCCGCGCCGTGCGCGACGGTGACGACTGGGTCGTCAACGGCACCAAGATGTGGTGCACCTACGCCGACGAGGCCGACTATCTCGTGCTCTTCGCCCGCACCGATCCGAACAAGGATCCGGCCAAGCCACACCGCGGGATCAGCGCCTTCCTCGTCGAGAAGGAACGCGGCGTGTTCCCCGAGGGCATCTCGGGCACCAAGGTCCGCAAGATCGGCTACTTCGGCTGGAGCACCTGGGAGCTGTCGTTCGACGACTTCCGCATCCCGGCCGACACGATGCTCGGCGAGGAGGGCAAGGGCTTCTATCTCGCCGTCTCCGGTCTCGAAGTGGGCCGTGCCCACACCGCCGCCCGCGCCATCGGTCTCGCCCGCGCCGCGCTCGAGGATTCCATCGAGTACGTGCACACCCGGCGGCAGTTCGGCCGTCCCATCGGCGACTTCCAGCACCTGCGGTTCAAGATCGCGAAGATGGCCGCCGACATCGAGGCCGCGCGCCAGCTGATGTATTCGGTGGCCACCGACATCGACACCGGCCGCCGCTGTTCGCTCGAGGCGTCGATGTGCAAGCTCGTCGCCACCGAGATGGCCGAGCAGGTCACCAGCGAAGCCGTGCAGATCCACGGCGGTGCCGGTTACACCACCGACTTCCAGGTCGAGCGCCACTGGCGCGACGCGCGTCTGACGAAGATCTTCGAGGGCACCAGCGAGATCCAGATGCGGATCATCTCCGACGAACTCCTGGGAAGGCCCGAATCGGCATGAGCGCACACACCACCACCCGACCGCTCACCGTGGGAGACCGGGTCACCTCCGAACCTCGTGCCGTGGCCGACGTCCTGACCGCCGCCGGTTCCGTCGCGCCGGCCGGCTCACCCGTCCTCGGTGCCCTCGCCGTCGCGTCGCTCGTCCCACCCGTGCCGGGTGGCGTTCCGTCCGGATTCGACTGGCACGCACATGATCCGGTCTCCGCATCGGACGTCGTCTCGGCGGACGCCGTGCTCACCCGCGTGTCCGGCCGGACGGTACGCCGCTTCGTCCGGCTCGTGGACGCCACCGGTACGGTGCGCGAATCCGGAACCGAGACCTGGTCCTTCGGCGACGAACTGCCGACGGTTCCCGAGTTGGACTTCTGCACTCCTGCCTGGGGCGGCTTGCTGGCCGAGAGTCTCTCCGAGGATCGGGAATTCACCGCGGCGCTGTCCACCTGGGACGGCACCATCGGGTTGCGCAGCGGCGAGACCGAACTGCACCTGCGCATCTACAAGGGCCGCATCGTCGACGTCACCCGGCGCACCCCGCACGGCGCGACGTTCACCTTCGTCGCACCCGACCACGCCTGGGCCGGCCTCGTCCTGTCCGAGGAGAACGACTTCATGCGCCGCGCCATCCGCGGTGAGTTCTCGTCCACCGGAGACGGATACGAGTACCTGCGCCTGACCAAGCCGCTCAACACGATCATCGGGCACGCCCGTGCCCTCGCCCGGAAGGCCCGCTCATGATCGAGGCCCGCTACCTGGAGATCGGCGGAGCGCTCGGCTTCGTCGAGATCGTCACGCCCGACGCGCATTCCGGTAACGGGGTCGACGCGGCGGAACTGCCCACGGTCCTGTGCCTCCACACCGCCGGCCAGAGCGGGGTGCAGTGGCGTCATGTCGCTCGCGCGCTCGCCGAACGCGGTTACCGCGTCGTGGTACCCGATCTGCCCGGGCACGGCCGTTCCGAACCCGCCCCCGGTGGTCCCGTCACGAGTCTCGTCGCCTACGGCGACTGGCTGTGCGCGATGCTCGACGCGCTCGGCATCGACCGGCCGTTCGTCATGGGCTGCTCGATCGGCGGCAAGCTCACTCTCGAGCTCGCGACCCGCCCGGACCGTCCGCTGTCCGGCGCCGTGGCCATGGAAGCCGAGGCCGGCCCGGGGCGTGTCAACGTCGCCGGATTGCGCCGCGAACTCGAGGACGTCGCCGGTCCGTCGCGTTCCGAACGCACCTATCTGGGAACTCTTGCATCCGTGGGCCGTTCGGTCCCGGAATCGAAGGCGCACACGATCGCGCTCATGCACAAGCGGGAGGATCCGGAGATCTCGTCGTCGGATCTCATCGGGTGGGGAACCCACGATGTGCGCGACCGGCTCGACCAGGTGGCCGCACCGATCCACCTCGTCGCCGGTGTCGACGACCCGTGGATCGACCCTGATGCTGTGGCACAGGCCGCGGACGCGATCAACGACGTTCTTCCCGGACAAGCCCGCTTCACGGCACTGGTCGGCATCGGGCACTATCCGATGGAGGAGATCGACGACTTCGCCGCACTCGCCGACACCTGGATCGGTGAGCTGCGCCGGGCCGGCATCCCCGAGGAGGCAGCGCTGTGACCACCACCCGACTCGACACCCTGCCTGCCATGCTCGACGGGCTCGCCGCCGCGAATCCGGACGCACCGATCGTCTACGACATCGTCGACGACGCGGCGGTGGCCCGCAGTCGCGGAGAGTTCCGCGACCGCGTCGCAGCCGTGCGAGGCGAACTCGAACAGATCGGCCTGAGCGCCGGTCGATGCGTCGCCGTGATGCTGCCGAACTGGTCCGATGCCCTCGTGTGGCAGTTCGCGGCCTCCGCGCTCGGTGCGCACGTCATCGGCGTCAACACCCGTTACAACACCCGCGAGGTCGCCCACATCCTCACCGCGGCGCGACCTGCCGTCGTCGCGGTGCCGGCCGCCTTCCACGGACTCGACCTGTTCGGCCGGCTCACGGAGGCCGCGGAGTCCGTGTCCGAGGTGGACACCCCGGTGGTCGCGGTGGTGCCCGGACCGGCGAACGCGTCGGCGTCCCCGGCCGATTTCGACCTCGGTGGAGGGGCCTGGATCGCGGGTAGCGGCGACACCCGTGGTGCGACGGCGCCCGAGACGCCCGACACCGCGACGCTCACCCCGGCGGGTGCCGACGACGATCCCGAGGACCGGATCGCAGTGGCGTTCACGACGTCCGGTTCCACCGGCGTGCCCAAGCTGGCCGCGCACCGCGACAGCGCGATCGTCCGCCACGGTCGCGCCGACGCCGCGGTCATGAAGGTCACCGACGGTGATGTCGCGCTGTGCGTGCTTCCCGTCTCGGGGGTATTCGGTTTCAGCACCGCGATGGCTGCCCTCGCCGGTGGTGGAGCACTGCTCATGGAGACCGTCTTCGACCCGGCGGCCGTGCTGCGCCGCATGCGGGAGGTGAAGGTCACCCATGCGGTGGGCGCCGACGACCTGTTCGGCCGCCTCTACGACGCCTGGCACGAGGGTGACGGCGTCGATCTGTCGTCGCTGCGCTGGGTGGGCATCGCCGACTTCCTCGGCCGCTCCCACGAGATCGCCCGCTGGTTGCGCGACGAGTTCGGCACCCACACCTCCGGTGTGTTCGGCTCGTCGGAAGTGTTCGCCCTCGCGATGCTGTGGAACGCCGACGATCCGGAGTCGGTGCGATGGAACGGTGGCGGTCGCGCGGTCGACACCGCGATCGAACTGCGGGTCGCCGATCCGTACGACGACCGGGTCCTGCCGGCCGGAGAACAAGGCGAGTTGCAGTTCCGCGGTCCGAACGTCGTCGACGCTTATCTCGGCAACCCCGACGCTGCGGCGCGCGCGTTCACCGCGGACGGATGGTTCCGCAGCGGCGACCTCGCGGTCGATCTCGGTGACGGAGGTTATCGCTACGTCTGCCGGATGGGCGACGTGCTGCGCCTGCGTGGCTTCCTCGTCGACCCCGCCGAAATCGAGGTGCGGCTGGCCGAACACCCGGGCGTGGGCACCGCCAAGGTCGTCGGTCTGACCGGTGAGGGCGGCTACACGGAGGCGGTCGGCTTCGTCGTGCCGACACCCGACGCTCCGGCCGGCACCACCGCCGACGCATTGAAGGCGTGGTGCCGCGAGACCCTCGCAGCGTTCAAGGTGCCCACGGCGATCCACATCATCGAGCGGATGCCCACGACGGTCGGCGGTAACGGTTCCAAGATCCGTGCCGTCGAGCTGCGCGAATGGGCCCGGGAGTGGGCCGGTGGCGAGCGCGACTTCCGAAGCGTCTGAACGACCCCCGTGCCGGTACCGGGTGGATCCGGGCCGACGGAGGCGAGCGATCAGCTGTCCGAGCTCCCCGGTGTCCGGTAGCTCGCCTCGCGCCGCGCGGCCTCGTCGACCTGTTCGGGCGTGAGCAGGGCGATCGGCGTGGACCGCGCGGCACCGGACGCGATGGTGCGGAGTTCGAGTGTCGCGGCCGCGATCTCGTCGGGCACTTCGCCGAGCACGTACAGGTCGTGGCCACCGAGTGCGAAGTGCACCGAATCGACCGTCCCACCCACGCTTTCGACCATCCGGACGATGGCGTCGCGCCGGGACGTGCCACCGTCCGTGAGCAGACCGCGGGCGCCGTCCGCGGTGTAGTTCACCTGCCAGAGATATCGCGGCATGATCGTCTCCTTCTCGGGGATGTCGACCTCCATGGTCGGTCCACCTCGCGTCGTTGCGGACGGTTTCGCCGGTAATCGAGGCATAGTCTCGATACGGAAGAGCGCATCCGCCGCATCGAAAGGGAGTGCCGTGCCGAAACGACCGATGCCCGAGGCCGTCGCAGAATTCCTCGCGCAGCCCAACTACGCCACGATCAGTTCCCTGCGCCCGGATGGGCAGCCGGTCTCCGTTCCGACCTGGTACGTCGTCGAGGACGGCCGCATCCTCGTCAACATGGACTCCGGGCGCAAGCGCCTCGAATACCTGCGGAACGATCCGCGGGTCAGTGTGTCGGCGATGGATCCGCAGGATTGGGTCACGCATGTGAGCATCCAGGGACGGGTCGTCGAATTCGCCGACGATCCGTCCCTGGAGGACATCGACCGGATCGCTCGCCACTACACGGGCAAGCCGTACCACGCGCGGGACGGCAAGCGCGTGAACGCGTGGATCGAGATCGATCGCTGGCACGCATGGGGTCGTCTGCGTGATGCCTGAGGCGGGACGGCGGAAGGCCGGTGGTCAGAGGACGCCGGCCTTCTTCGCGACGCTGCGCACCTGGAACGCCAGGATGATGAGCAGCACGCCGAACAGGATCGCGTAGATGCCGAGCAGAACGATCAGACTCAGGATGCCCTCGCCGGGGAAGATCAGCAGCACGATGCCGAACAGGACGGCGACGACGCCCGCGAGCACCGACCACACCCACCCGGAGCCGGGGACCTTCCGGAAGCGGAGGCCACCGACGATGCCGGTGATGCCGAACAGGATGGCGTAGAACGCGATGATGTACAGCAGTGCGAGTGCGGTGATGCCGGGCCAGAACAGCGCGACGAGACCGGCGAGGACGGAGACGACGCCCATGGCGAGCCACCAGCCCCAGCCCTCGGGCTTGTCGCGGATCGACTGGACGACCAGCACGATGCCGTCGATGATGGCGTAGGCCGCGAAGACGACCACCAGAGCCCAGACGGTGATGCCGGGCCAGACGAGGGCGACGACACCGAAGAGAACGGCGAGGATGCCGCGCAGCAGCACCACCCACCAGATCTGCTTCAGCAGTGATCGGAACGGATCGTTGGAAGAAACCGAGCTCGTGGACATGACGGCTCCTGGCGTGTGATGTGATCTTGTAGCCCAGAGGATAAGCGCGGTTGTGGTGCTGCGCGTGCCGAATCGAACCCGAGGTTACGCTCGGGAACGTGGCCGGGGTGAGGATCGGGATATCGGGATGGCGCTATCCGGGCTGGCGCGGAGACTTCTACCCGGAAGGGCTCGTCCAGCGCCGCGAACTCGAATACGCCGCCCACCGGTTCGGATCGATCGAGATCAACGGCTCCTTCTACTCGCTGCAGCGCCCGAGCAGTTATCTCGCGTGGCGGGACGCCGCACCGGACGACTTCGTCTTCGCCGTCAAGGGCGGGCGGTTCGTCACCCACATGAAACGGCTCTCGGGTGTCGACGACGCACTCGCGAACTTCTTCGCCTCCGGTGTGCTCGCGCTCGGCCCGAAACTCGGACCGGTGCTGTGGCAGCTCCCGCCGACCCTCGGTTTCGAGGAGGACAGGCTCGCGGAGTTCTTCGCCCGGTTGCCGCGGACCACGACGGCCGCGGCCGAACTCGCCCGTCGCCACACCGACAAGCTCGCCGACGACCGGGTGTGGGTGGAGGTGGACGCCGAGCGTCCGCTGCGTCATGCCGTCGAGGTGCGGCACCCCGACCTCGCGAGCCCGGAGGCCGTGGAGTTGCTGCGTACGCACGACATCGGGCTCGTCGTCGCCGACACGGCCGGAAAGTTCCCGTTCCTCACCGAGGTCACGAGCGATTTCGTCTATGTGCGGATGCACGGAGACAAGGAGTTGTACGCGAGCGGGTACACCGCCGAGGTTCTCGACGTGTGGGCCGAGAGGATCCGCGGGTGGCTGGGCGACGGCAGGGACGTCTACGTCTACTTCGACAACGACATGAAAGGCTGTGCCCCGCACGACGCGCTCGCGTTGCAGGAACGCCTGTGACCGGGCGTCCACGAGGAGGACAGGAGATCGCTGTGTGGCCCGACCACTGGCCGAGAACGCCGCGGGAGATCGCGGCGGCCACCGCCGATGCGCTCGCCGCCGTCCGCAGCGAGTCGGCCGAGCCCTTCGACGAGGCGGTCGCGGTGCTGGCGGACCTGCCCTACGAGCAGGTCACGGCCGTGCACGCGGGCATGGTCCGGGAGTTGCTCGAAGAACTGCATCCCGACGGACTGGCCGGTGCGGACGTGCAGGCGGTGCTCGAACGCTCCGTCCGCTCCGGACTGCGATGGGTGCCGTCGCTCGAACCCGATGCCGTCGTCGCCGTGCTCACGGGTGCGCTCGGTGTGTCCGATCCCGACGCCGGACGTCCGAGGATCCGTCCCGAGCAGTATCTGGCGGCCGGGTTGCTCGTGGTGGCCGACCTCGTCGCTGCGCGCCGCGTGGCTCCCGAGGCGTACCTGCGCCGCGCCGTGAGCGAGATCGAACGGGCCGAGACGCACGAGATGCCCTGACCGTCGTCGGGGTTCAGTTCGGGTAGTGGTTCTCGACGTTGCGGACGACTCTGCGCAACAGGTCGGACAGGGTCTGCAGTTCGTCGTCGCCGAGCCCTTCGAGCATCTGTTTCTCGCGTGCCAGTCGCCGGGGGAACTCTGCCTCGACCAGTGCGCGGCCTTCGTCGGTGAGGGTGAGCAGCACGACGCGGCCGTCGCGCTCGAGTCGTGTGCGTTCGACGAGACCGAGTGTGGCGAGTCGCTCGGTGTGCTTCGTGGTGGACGCACCGGAGATGCCCGTGATCGAGGTGACCTCGCTGGCACGTAACGGATGGTCGCTGCGGGCGAGCGCGCTGAGCACCTCGAACTCGCTGCGGCTGATGCCGCTCGGTTCGAGTTCCCGATCGAAACAGGTGAGTGCGAGCGACCCGATGCGGGTGATGCGGCCGATCACGTCGATGGGGCGGAGGTCGAGGTCGGGGTAGTGAGCGGTCCATCCGAGACGTACGCGATCGACGTAATCGGGCTGGGGTGTCTCGGAGGGCATGTGGCAAGTCTAACGGCCGCGGACAAACAATTTCATAGATATTTTACTGGTGAAGTAATAGAGTGGACGGATGCTCGACCGCCGACTCGACGACCGCCCTCAGCTCCGTCACGCCCGGGGAGCGCTCGCGCATCCACTGTCGGTGAGTGCGTGGAAGGACGCCCTCGAGGTGCGTCACGGCGACCCGACCGTGGCCGTCGCGCTCCGTGTGGGGTTCGCGACGATGCTCGCTCTCGTCGGCGGTGGTCTGCTCGGTTACGCGCAGGTGGCCGGTTTCGCCGCCCTCGGTGCACTCACGAGTGCCTTCCTGAGATACGAGCCGTATCGGCGTCTCGCGGTGCGACTTCCGTGGGTCGGTCTCGGCATCGTCGGGTACACCGCGTTCGGTGCTGCGCTCGGCGCGATGGGTGCTCCACTGTGGGTGCAGATCGTCGTGCTCTCAGTGGGTTCGGCCGTCGCGTACTGGGCGTTCACGGCCTTCTCCCTCATGGGCCCCGGCCCGGTGATCCTCATCTTCGCGGCCGCCGGCGCCGCCGGTTTCTCCGACGGATGGGAAGATGCGGGCCTGGTTACCGCCGCTGCGGCGATCGGTGCGCTGCTCGGATACGTCGTGGCGATGCTGCCCGCGCTCTCCCATCCCCACACGCCCGCTCGTCTCGCGGTCGCGCGTGCCCTCGCGGCGGTCTCCGACGTCGAAACTCGCGGTGCGGAAGCCGTTCCCGTAGCGCGGCAGAGCATCCGGAAGGCGCGCGAGACCGTCGCACTCAACGCTCCGCGGCGTCCGGACGCCCATGTCCACGAACTGGTCGCCCTGCTCGACGCGGCCGAGACGGTGCTCGACAGCGGACCGCACGACACCTTCCGCGCGCGCCGCGGCGACTTCACCCGATTCGAGTCGGAACTTCGGAAAGCACGGCGCGACATCGAGATTCCACGCGTCGATGTCGAGGGCCGGCCGGTGCTGCCGACGCCGCCCGGCTTCGTCCGTGAAGGATGCGGTCGTCTGCTCGACCGCCTCGTGCTGATCGGAGCGGCCCGGATCTTCGTGGCGTCGTTGCTCGCCGCGTCGCTCGCCGCACTGATCGGGCTCGACCATCCGTTGTGGGCTGCGATGGGTGCCCTGGCGGCGCTGCAAGGACTGAACTACCGCAACACCGTTCAGCGCGGCATCCAGCGTCTGATCGGAAATGTCGGCGGTGCGATGATCGCTGCCGTGCTGCTCGCGCTCGATCCGGGCTACTGGCCGGTGGTCGCGGCCGCCGTGCTGTTCCAGACGCTCACCGAACTCACGGTGACCCGGAACTACGGGCTCGCCTCGGTCGGGGTCACGACGATGGCGTTGCTGCTCACCGGTCTCGGGCAGCACGCGGGTCCGGGCCTCGCCGTCAACCGGGTCGTCGACACCGTCATCGGCGTGGTCGTGGGCGTGATCGTCGCTGCGGTGACCATCCGACGCGACGACCGGCACCATCTCGTCGCGTGACGAGACGGCACCGGTCGTCGGTGGTGCTCATGGCCTGCTGCCGGAAAGCGGCGGGGTGATGCTCAGGAGTGGGCGGCTTCGAACCGCTCGAGGATGTGCCGCGGGATCCGGCCGCGCGAGCTGACGTCGTAACCCTTGTTACGAGCCCAGTGTCGGATCGCGGCCAGTTGCTCCGGCGACCGAGTGGGCGGAATCGCCTTGTGGGTTCCCGCCGTCCGTGTGCGGGCTCGTGCTGCCGTCGTCTTCGGCGTGATGGTGCGGGTGGTCGACGCGGGCTTCGCAGGTGCCTTCTCGTGAAGCCACGGGCGGAGTACCGCCAGGAACTTGTCTGCGTTCGCCGGCCGCAGGTCGATTTCGTACTCGTCGTCGTCGACCGTGATGCGGAACGACTGCGCCAGGCCGTCCATGATCGGTTGGCCGTCGATATCGTCGAAATATTGGACGCGCACTTTCTGTGCCACGTTTTATCTCCTTGTCCCCGAACTGTGCGCTGTCGACGCTAGTTCTTACTCGGGGGTAGGCTCAAATCGCGAATGTACGATCCCACTCGCTCGACGAAATGATCGAAGAACTCGGCCGGGCGGGTGCCCGCCACGATAACCGCGTTCGGCGTCCTCTGCCACATACCGGACAGATCGGCGACCGTCGTACCCCGGGTGAGCCGCCCGTCGAGTTCGACGTCGACCGTCGCGGGCCGGGAGGTGTAGGGAACCGCGCCCAGCGCGACCGCCGCGGCGAACGGGTCGTGCACGTGCGCGAGGAAGCCCAGGCCCTGATCACGATGGAACTCCATGTAGAACCGCAATGCGTCGGAGATGTGGCGGACGAGAGGGACATCGGCCGTCGATCGCGTACCGCGCGGGGCGTCCGGGGAGAGTTCCCCGGAGCGGGGCACCCCGACGACGTCCCCGATCCGCGCGACATGCTCGGGGTACATCTCGATCGACTCGGTGACGTCGAGCGGGCACACGATCGGCCGCCGGTCCGGAGGCGCGATCGAGAAGGCGTCGAACACGACCTTGGCGGCCTCCGGATCCACCGCGACGTTCCATTCCGAGGTCGGTGTCGTATTACCCGGATGGTGGAAACATCCACCCATGATCACGAGGCGACGCAACCGCGTCGGCAGCCCGGGGTCGATACGCAGGGCGAGCGCGAGATTGGTGAGCGGACCGGTGACGAGCCCGGTGAGCTCCCCCGGATGCTCGCGGGTGAGATCGACCCATGCCTGCGCGGCCGATCGCGACGACCGCGAGCGCGACGCAGCGGGAAGTTCCGCGTACCCGATCCCCTGCGGACCGTGGGTGTCCTCGGTGGTCATCAGCGGCGCGACCAACGGAACCTGCGATCCGGCAGCCACTTCGATGTCCGGCCGGCCGCACACCTCGAGCCACGACAGAGTGTTGGCGGTGACCTGGTCCACCGGCACGTTCCCCGCCGTGCACAGGGCGGCGACGATCTCGGCTTCCGGGCTCGCGACGAGATAGAGCAGGGCGAGGGCGTCGTCGATGCCGGTGTCGACGTCGACGATCAGGCGGGTACGGGTGGCCGGAACATCGGGTTCGTGTACGTGCACGATCCCATCTTGGGGCATCCCGATGAGCGCGCCGCGTCCGGTGCTGGGAGAATTTTCGAATGCACGAGCGTAAGAACCGCGGTTATTTCACCGAGGACGACGGTGTCTACCTGCCGACGAAGTACGCGACCAGTCCGTGGTCGGACACGATGCTCAACGGGCCGTGTGTGAGTGGCCTGGTGGCGCGTGAGCTCGAGATCCACCATGCCGTCGATGGTTTCGTCCCGTCCCGGTTCACGCTCGATCTCTTCAGGCCGGTGCGCAACGAGCCGATCACCTTCACCACCACCCGGGTGCGCGACGGCAACCGCATCCGCGTCGCCGACGCGAACCTGATGCAGGGCGGTGAGGTGTCGGCGCGCGCGACGCTCACCTTCCTCCGTAAGTCGGCACCGCCGCCCGGATCGGTGTGGATGCGTGGTGAGTCCCCGACGCCTCCGCCCGGTTCGCCGGAGACACAGCCGGGACCGCTCGAGTACTCGTCGTGGTACGGCAGCGACGGCCCGGGATGGACGCGGGTGCGGTCGGAACACCAGAACTCCGATCGCAAGCGCCTGTGGTCGCGGCAGCTGTCGATCATCGTCGGCGAGGAGCTGTCGCCGTTCGTCAACACCGCGACCGTCGGTGAGGGTACGTCGTTCGTGACCAACTGGTCGGACAAGGGTGTCGGCTACATCAATTCCGATGTCACCCTGGCACTGTCCCGTCTGCCGGAAGGACCGGAGGTCGGTATCGAGGCCGACAACCACATCAGCAGCGAGGGCATCGCGGTCGGCACGGCGGTGTTGTTCGACCGTCTCGGTGCGTTCGGCACCGGTGTGGTCACGGCGCTCGCGAATGCGCAACGGCAGGTCGATTTCGGCTGATCCGAACAGGAGTGATGTCATGCGCGTACGGCGGATCGTCGACCTGACCCACGTGATCTCCCCGGACATCCAGGTCTATCCCGGGGATCCGGCACCGACGTTCACACCGCACGCCACTGTCGAGACCGACGGATTCGACCTGATGCGCATCGACATGGGATCGCAGACCGGCACCCACGTCGACGCGCCCCGGCACGTGCGCAGCGGCGGCGCCGCGATCGACGCGGTACCGCCGGATGTCCTCGTCGGACGCGGTGTGGTGCTCGATGTGCGCGCTGGTGTCGACGCCGGTTCGCTTGTCACCGCCGACATGTGGGGCCGGTGCACGATCGGTCCCGGCGACATCGCGCTGGTCCTCACCGGCTGGTCGCGGTATTTCGGCACCGATCGGTATTTCGACCATCCGGCCATGAGCGTCGACGCGTGCCGGTGGTTGCTCGACCGCGGGGTCCGCACCCTCGGGATCGACGCGCCGAGCGTGGACCCTACGGGTGACGAGACGCTCGCGGCGCATCACGTGCTTGCCGAGGCGGGCGCGATCATCTGCGAGAACCTGCGCAATCTCGACGCGATCGACTTCACGGATCCGCTCGTGTCCTTGTTGCCGATCCCGTTCGCCGGCGTCGACGGGGCCCCGGTGCGGGCGGTCGCGATGCAGATCGAGAAGTGACTGTCCCGCACCCGGGAGGTCGAGAACCGTCCGCAGAAAACCGGCCCGGCTATCGGCCGAGTGCCGTCGTGAGCGAGGACAAGTGGTCGCGGGTGACGGCGGCGGCGGTCACCCCGTCACGGTCCGCGATGGCGTCGTAGATGCGTCGGTGGGTATCGTGGTCGGCGTCGTCCCCGTGGGTGCCGCGCGTGCGGAGCATTTCGATCATGGCGTGACGGTTACGGGGTGTGAAGCCGTCGAACAGGTCGAGAAGGATCGGGTTGTGTGCGGCGACCACGATGGTGCGGTGGAAGACGATGTCGGTGTCGACGTGTTCCTCGATGGCCGTGCGATGGGTTTCGCGTTCCCGCAGTGACTTCTTCAATGCCCGCAGTTCGGCGGGGGTGCGGCGCGCGGCGGCAAGCGCCGAGGCCTCGACCTCGACGGCGATGCGGGCCTCGATCACGGCGAGGATGTCGGCGCGCGCGACCGTGCGCGTCCAGTCCTCGGGTGCGTCGAGAGCGGTGACGAACACGCCGGCGCCCTGCCGGGTGGTCAGGATGCCGCGTCCGGCGAGCTGACGGATCGCTTCGCGGACGGTGGAGCGGCCGACGCCGAGCTGCGGAGCCAGCGTCGTCTCGCCGGGCAGCTTGGCGCCGAGCGGCCATTCTCCGGATCGGATGCGCTCGAGGAGCAGTTCGGCGGCCTGGTCGGCGAGAGGCTCGCGGCGGACGACGGTCATGGTTCCATCATCGCAGAGTCGCCTACTCCTCTACTTGTCTGAGGAGTTATGTTAGCCTTCGGGGCATGTGCTCCTTCGCGTTCCTTCTCCTTCGCCGCCACGGCGGGGCCTAGCCGGACCGGCTCCCCGTCGTGGAGTCGAACACGCGCCGGTCCCTCGTAACGACGATCGACGAAGGACTTCTCCGATGAGCACCAGCACGTTCCCGCGTATCTCCACTCCTGCCGGTCCGGTTCCTGCCGACGCCCCCGTCTGGAACAGGCAGCGGCACTCCGCCATGTCCTCACATCGCTACCGTGATGTGTCCTCCCGCGTGGAGGTTCCACTGACGCAACGGAACTGGTCCACACAACGCCTGACCGCGGCCCCGCTGTGGGTGCCGGTGGACCTGCGCGACGGCAACCAGGCACTGGCCGAACCGATGGATCCCGGCCGCAAACGCCGCTTCTTCGAGCTGATGGTCGCGATGGGGTACAAGGAGATCGAGGTCGGTTATCCGTCCGCCTCGCAGACCGACTTCGACTTCGTGCGCCTGATCGTCGAGACCGACATCGCGCCGCCGGACGTCACCATCGTGGTGTTCACCCCGGCACGTCGCGACCTCATCGAGCGGACGGTGGAATCCGTCCGGGGTGTCCGCAACGAGGTCGTCGTCCACATGTACACCGCGACCGCTCCCACCTGGCGCGAGGTCGTCCTCGACCGCGACCGTACCGCGCTGACGGAACTGATCGTCGCCGGTGGCCGCGACGTCCTGGAACTGGCCGGCGACCTGCCGAACGTGCGGTTCGAGTTCTCACCCGAGGTCTTCAACCTCACCGAACCCGACTACGCGCTCGAGGTGTGCGACGCGATCACCGAGTTGTGGGACGCGACCCCCGAACGGCCGGTGATCGTGAATCTTCCGGCCACCGTCGAGATCGCGACCCCGAACGTCTATGCCGACCAGATCGAGTACATGCACACCAACCTGGCGCGACGCGACGCGGTGATCCTGTCCGTGCACCCGCACAACGATCGCGGCACAGGTATCGCGTGCGCCGAACTCGCCGTCCTCGCCGGGGCGCAGCGGGTCGAAGGGTGCGTGTTCGGCAACGGGGAACGCACCGGCAACGTCGACATTGCGACACTCGCACTGAACCTCCACGCACAGGGCATCGATCCGATGATCGATTTCTCCGACATCGACGAGATCCGCCGCACCGTCGAATACTGCAATCGCATCGAGATCCACCCGAGGCACCCGTATGTCGGCGACCTGGTGCACACCGCCTTCAGCGGCACTCATCAGGACGCGATCAGGAAAGGGTTCGCCGAGCACCGGGCACGCGCCGTCGCCGAGGGCCGTCCCGAGTCCGAGATCGATTGGCGAGTACCATATCTGCCGATCGATCCCGCCGACATAGGACGTACCTACGACGCGGTGATCCGTGTCAATTCGCAATCCGGTAAGGGCGGGGTCGCCTACCTGCTCGAGAGCGAATACGGCATCGAAATGCCGCGTCGGCTCCAGATCGACTTCACTCGCCACGTGCAAGACCACACCGACACCAGTGGCGGGGAGGTCACTGCGACCGAACTGTGGGAGATCTTCGACGCCGCATATCTCGCACGGCCGGACGTCCCGGGTGCACCGGTGCTGCGCGCCTTCGACGTGACCGACGCGGGCACCACGATCACGCTGGGTGTCGGCGGCACCGAACACCGCAGTGTCCACGAGGGCGTGGGTCCCGTCGAAGCATCGACCGACGCTCTCGCCCGTCTCGGCATCGATATCGAGGTGCTCGGCCTCCATCAGAGCAGCGTCGGCACCGACGCACTCACCCTGATCGAATTCCGCAGCGGCGACGACACACGGTGGGCAGCGGGGCGTCACCGCTCCGTGCTCACCGCGAGCCTGCACGCGGTCGTCCGTGCTGCCGCCCGCATCCCGAGGCCACTCAGGACAGCTGGGTCACCACGATCCGTGTGACGCCGTAGAAGGCGGTACCCGCCGTGACGATCGCGAACAGCGCGATCCATACGGCCGCCGGCACGCGGGTGAGTCCGCGCAACTGGTCGGCGTCCGAACCCCGGCCACGACCGCGCGAATGGGTGCGGGCGAGTTCGAGGACAGGGCGGGTCGCGCCGAGGAGCAGGACCCATGTGATCAGGTACGCCGCGGTGTACCGGACGATCGGGTCCCCGAGATAGGCGGCCGCACCGACGAGCGCACCCGCGATCACCACCGAGACGAATCCGTACAGATTGCGGATCAGCAGCAACAGGACGGCGAGCGCGGCGAGGATCGACCACAGCACCGCGGCGGGCCGATCCAGGGTCAGCAGCGTCGCCGCCGCGAATCCCAGCACGGCCGGACCGGTGTACCCGGCGAAGGTGGTCGCGACCATGCCGGGGCCTCGCGGGTTGCCGGACGACACCATCACCCCCGAGGTGTCGCTGTGCAGACGGATGCCCGACAGCTTTCGGCCCACGAGCGCCGCGACCAGCGCGTGCGACCCCTCGTGCGCCTGCGTGACGACATGGCGGGTCTTCAGCCACAGCGGCCGAACGGTGACGAGCACGAGTGCGACGATCGCCGTTCCGACGACGACCATCGTCGGAGCGGGCTGGTCGACGGTCGACACGGCCTGCCAGGCGGAGGACACGACCTCCGTGAACGAGGTGGACACAGATCACCTTCCTCCGGGCCGGGCGCCGAGACTTCCGGCCCGGCGATAGCCTGATGAGCATGCCCGACCGCCGTACCCTCGAGATCCGCGCGGGTATCCAGGACTCCTGGGCCGTCGGGCTGGGACTGATCCCGCTGGGGCTCGCGTTCGGTGTGGTTCTCACCCAGGGCGGGTTCGAATGGTGGTGGGCGCCGATCTTCTCCACCGTCATCTACGCGGGGTCGATGGAGTTCCTCGCGATCGGTCTGATCGCGGCGGTCACGCCGCTCGCCTCGGTCGCCGCGGCGACGCTGCTGGTGAACTTCCGGCACGTCTTCTACGGCCTGTCGTTCCCGCTGCACCGCATCCGCAGCCGGCTCGGGCGTCTCTACGGCGTCTATGCGCTCACCGACGAGTCGTACGCGATCGTCGCCCCCAAGGCACGTGAGCCGCTCTCGGGTACCCGCATCCTCACGGTCCAGGTGCTCTGCCAGCTGATGTGGGTCGTGTCGGGCACGATCGGCGCGTTGATCGGGGCAGTGCTCCCCGACGGGCTCGCCGGACTCGAGTTCGCCCTCACGGCACTGTTCGCGGTGCTTGCGATCGATGCCTTCCGCGCCAACCGCGACGTGCCGGCGCCGGTGCTCGCGCTGGTCTGCGGTCTCGTCGCATTGCTGGTCGCGAAAAGCCAGATGCTCGTCGTCGGGCTCGGGTTGTTCGTGGTGTGCCTGTTCGTGCGGTTCGTCTACCGGAACAAGGTGGCCCGTGCCTGAGTCGGTGCCCGGCGCCGGATACGTCCTCGGCGCTCTGGCGGTGATGTTCGTCGTGACGGTCGCGTTGCGCGCGGCGCCGTTCCTCGCGTTGTCGGCGCTGAAGAACTCCGCCTTCGTCGATTTCCTGGGCCGTACGATGCCCGCGGGCGTCATGGTGATCCTGGTGATGTACACACTGCGCGACGTGGGGGAGTCGACCTGGCTACCCGCGAGCGTCGGTCTCGCGGGCACGATCGCGGTGCATCTGTGGCGACGCAACGCCGCGCTGAGCACCGTCGTCGGGACGGGTCTCTATCTCGTCGCGTCGGCGTTCTGGACCTGAACCGGCGCGGCGACGGTCTCCTCGCGCTCGACGGCGTTCTCGGCGCCGGGGCGACGATGGCGCGCGGCGACCATCGCGGCGACGAACACCGCGATCGCGGCCAGGCACTGCGAGGTCCCGAGGACTTCGAGGAGAAGCTGCTCGACCCAGCCACCCGAGGACGCTTCACGCAGCAGGTGGTTGGGTCCGATGAGGAAGACCACGGTGGCGGGCAGCAGCACCGGCCACCAGCGGCGGTAGGCCGGCGCGATCAGCAGCGGCACGAGGAACAGGGCGTACACCCAGTGGTGGGTGACGGCGATCGGAGCGGCGAGCAGCGACGCCAGGCCCACCAGGGCCACCGCGACCACCGGCTCGTCGGCCCGCAGGAAGCGGTAGGCGGCCCACGCGGTACCGGCCACGATGATCAGCGCACCGGCCAGCCACAGTGCCTTGGCGGTGCCGTCGGAGAAGTCGAAGCGGGCGATGAGACCGGTGAGGGCCTGATTGCGGAAGAACGACGGGTCGCCGGCACGGTCGGTCGCGAAGAACTCCGTCGTCCAGAAGTAGACGGTCGAATCGGGGCGCAACCAGTAACCGAACGCGACGGTCGCGGCGAAGGCGCCCAACGCGCGGAATGCCGACGGCCAGTCGCGGCGCAGCAGGAAGATCAGACCGAAGGCGGCCGGGGTCACCTTGATCGCGGCGGCCAGCGCGATACCGACACCGCGGAAGCGCTTCGGGATCACGCCGAGCAGATCGGCGACCACGAGCGCCATCAGCACGATGTTGATCTGGCCGAACGTGAAGTTGGAGCGGAACGGCTCGAGCCACAGCACCGGCCCGAGCGACGCGGCGGCGATCAGACTCGGCTGGGACATGTCGAGTCGCCGGTAGACGACCCTGAGCACCCACCACACGAGAGCGATGAGCCCTGCCGTCCACAACACCTGCAGTGCGGTGCTGCCCACCAGCGCCATCGGCGCGAACAGGAACGCCGCGAAGGGTGGGTAGATGAACCGGAAGCCGGAATGACTGAAGAAGCCCTCCGTGTACAGGGGGGTGTGATGCAGGAAGGCCCAGCCGGCATCGCGGAAGACGTCGAGATCCATGAGGTACTCGTTCACCGCGTCGCGCATGTATCCCGCGACTGCCAGCGCCGAGACCGTCAGACCGATGGCGATCAGCAGGGATCGAACAGGTCGGGAACGGACTTCGGTCGACAGCACGGGCGATACCTCCCGGTCGGAAACAGGTGCGTCGCCACGTTACACAATCGTTGTCTTCGGGATCGGGCGACGAGAACAATGCCTCCCCAGCCGTTTTGACGGAGATTTCCGTTTCGCACGCTTGCCGGGTGAGGTGGATCACAGTTCGGGAAGGCCTCGGCCGTCTGTTCGCGAGGAGAGTATTCGGCTTTCCGGCCCTTGCATCGGAAAGCCGAATACTTCCGTAGCGGAGTCAGTCGACGCTGCTGATCTCGTTCGGGGTGCGCGGCAGTTCGGCCGAGCGAATCTCCCCGGAGGTCACATCCACCGCGTGCAGCGAGTCGGTGGTGGGATCGGTGACGAACGCCGTCCCGTCGCGCACCTCGAGTGCGGGCCGGGGTGCCTGCCACTCGTCGGGTTCGGTCCACGGCTCGAGTACCTCGATCCGCCGGACGATCTCCCCGGACCCGGGATCGATCACGTGAAGGTTGCCGTCGGTGCCGAGGACGAGTGCTTCACCCGCCGGCCCGCGACCGAGTGAGCGGAAGGTGTAACTCGTGCCGAGGTCGACGAGGCGCACCGACGCGGTTCGGGTGTCCACGAGCGCGACGCGTTCGGGGCGTTCGAGTTCCGCGTCGGGATCGATCTTGTAGTCGCCGAGGACGATGGTCGAGTCCTCGCTTCCCGCCTGGTTCCCGATCCGGCCGTACGGGTCGGGCACCGGCGCCTTGGTGAACGATCCGTCGCGGAAGATGACCGTGCCGTCCTCGCATCCGAAGGTGACGCCCCCGTCGGCCGCGACCGTCTCACCGTGGACGCCGGGGCACTCGTCGGTGCGCGCGATCTCGGTGCCGTTCTCGTCGAGCAGTGCCACCCCCGTCCGCTTCTCGGAGTCGCCGAGGGTGACGAGCATGCCGCCGTCGGGCATCGGGACGGCCACGCCGTGGTGGGCCTCGGGGAGCGTGCGGCTGTCGAGGGTCGGGAGTTCGGTCGCCGAGGCGAGGTCGGCGGGGTCGAAGACGTCGATGCGTCCGGTGCCGTCGTCGAACAGCGCGGTGACCCCGGCATGCGGCACGACGTGTCCGGGCTTCTCCGCGGTGAACGTCAGGTCGGTGAGAGCGGGCGCTCCGGAGTAGTGGTGGCCGTGGTCGCCGTGCGCCTCCGTCCAGCTACCGGTGTCGAGGACGCGGAATCCGCCCTCGGTGGAGATCAGCACGTGCCGTCCGTCGCCGGCGGGGGAGAGTCGGTTGAAGCCGTCGAGTGCGAAGTCGCCGACGACGGTGAGGTCTTCTTCGTCGACGACGAGGACGCCGCCGTCGTAGGTGACGACGAGGCGTGGTTCGGCGCTCGCCACCTCCGCGGCGGCGGTGGATGTGGGCGTCTCGGGGGTGTCGGCCTCTGTCGTGCCGGTGCATGCGGCAGCGAAGGTTGCAGCGACGGCGGTGAGGGCGGCGCCGCCGTAGCGGGAGAGCGTTGTCATGCAGAAAGGAATAGCCGCTATCGAAAATGAATGTCAAAGTCTGGAATGCGCATGCGTGCATGGACCCGGCAGGCGCCGAGGTTGCAGTTGTCGTCGAGAATTCACCGAAACATCGACAACGACCACGGTTTCAGCCGCGGGCGCGACCTGCGGCCGGAACGACCGGGATCAGTCGTGCCACTCGATGGTCTCGTCGAGCGTGGCGCGATCCGTGCGACACGCATTGGCCGGATGCGCCTCGTCGGCGTAGCCGAACGAGATGGCGCAGACGATGTCGCGGTCGTCGTCGATGTTCAGTTCGCGTCGCAGCGCGGTGGAGGTCATTGCGACGGCAGCCTGCGGAACGGCGGCGATGCCGAGCGATTCGGCGGCGAGCAGCAGCGTCGAGACGTACCCACCGCAGTCGACCGCCCCGTACACGCCGAGGGCCTTGTCGGTGGTGATGATCGCGACGTGCGGCGCGCCGAAGAAGCGGTAGTTCTCGAGCATCTGCTCGGTGCGGCGCTGGTAGTCGTCGCGGGCGATACCGAGCGCGTTGTACAGGGCATAGCCGGCACCGCGTCGACGTTCGGCGTACGCGCCGCGGTATTCGGCGGGCCCCGGGATGTCGGGATCCGGATTGCCGGAGGTCGCCTGCGCGTAGACGGCCTCGCGCAGGCGGTCGGTGGTCTCGCCGCTGACGATGTGGGTCTGCCACGGTTGCGAATTGCACCAGGACGCCGTGCGCTGCCCCATGAGCAACATGCGTTCGATGTCCTCGCGCGGGACCCGCTCGGCCAGGAACGCGCGGCAGCTGAAACGAGTGTCGAGGAGGGACGACAGCGTGTCGGCGGCAGAAGTCATGGCACCACGATGGCACAACATTTCAATTAGCGTTCGCTCAGCCTGTGGGAGAGGGAGGGCAGCTCTTCGTTCGGCTTTCCGGCACCTGCCCGGGAACGTCGAACAAAGGGTCAGACGATGTCCTCCTCATGGCCGGGAGCGACGCGACGCAAGCCCCGGTACGCGTCGGTCGGCGTGCTCTTCCCCGTCACCACCGCCGCGACCTCGGCCGCGATGGGCATCTCCACCCCGTACTCGTGTGCGAGTTCCATGACCGTCGGCGCGGTCTTCACTCCCTCGGCGACCTGCCCCAGTGCCTCGACGGCCTCGTCGATGCCGAGTCCGCGCGCCAGCGCCTCTCCGATCCTGCGGTTCCTCGACGACGGGCTCGTGCACGTCGCGATCAGATCTCCCATGCCCGTGAGCCCGGCGAACGTACGCGGGTCCGCGCCCATGGCTTCCCCGAGCCGCGTCATCTCCGCCAGTCCGCGGGAGAGGACCATCGCCCGGGTGTTGTCGCCGACGCTGAGCCCTTCGGCCATTCCGGCCGCGATCGCCACGATGTTCTTGAGGATTCCGCCCAGTTCGCAGCCCAGCACGTCGGTGTTGCGGTAGACGCGGAACAGCGACGTGGCGAAGAGGGGTTGCAGTGCGGCTCCCACTGCCTCGTCCTGCATCGCGACCACCGCCGCGGCGGCCATCCCGTCGGCGATCTCCCCGGCGATGTTCGGCCCGGCCAGTAACCCGACGGGATGCCCCGGCAGGCATTCGGTGATCACCTCGGTGGGCCGGAGTCGCGTGCCCGGCTCGAGACCCTTGACGAGGGAGACGACCGGTACCCATGCTCGCACCTCGTCCGTGACCTGTTCGAGCGTCTTGCGCATCGCATGCGACGGGACACCGACGACCAGGACGTCTGCTTCGCGCGCGGCCGCGGCCAGATCGGAGGTTGCGCGCAGGCTCTGCGGCAGAGGGCGTTCACCGAAATACCGGCGGTTGCGGTGCTCGGTGTCGATCTCACGGGCCGTGTCGTCGTTCCGCGCCCACAGTGTCGTCGGAGTGTTCCGCGCGGACAGGGAGGCGAGCGTGGTGCCCCACGACCCGGATCCGAGAACGACGACGCGAACCGCACGAGCCATCGGTGACCTTTCGTCCGTACATGAGCAGGTAGGGACAGGTTGTCAGTTTTCCGGGTTCGCCGGGTCGTGTTTGTGCTTCCGTGGTCCTCACGGGGTGAATCGTCTGTGGACTCCCACGAGGAACGGATTGTGACGCCGCCACGTGGCACGATCGGAGCGTGCCCGGTAGACCCGTCACCGATCAGCGTCTGCGCGACCTCGCGTTGCTGCGCCGCGTCCGCGATCGCATCGATCGCGAGTACGCGCAGCCCCTCGATGTGGAGGCGCTCGCGCGGGGCGTGAACATGTCGGCCGGACATCTCAGCCGCCGGTTCCGCAGCGCATACGGCGAGTCGCCCTATTCGTATCTCATGACCCGGCGCATCGAGCGGGCCATGACCCTGCTGCGACGCGGCGACCTCACCGTGACCGAGGTGTGTTTCGAGGTGGGGTGCTCGTCGCTCGGTACCTTCAGCACCCGGTTCACGGAACTCGTCGGTGTGCCTCCGAGCGTCTACCGCACACAGGCATCCGAGGAGACGAACGGGATCCCGTCGTGCGTGGCCAGGAATGTCACCAGACCGATCAGGAATCGAGAAGCGCGGACGGGTCCGCCGGTCCTACCGTGATCGACATGGACATCACCATTCACCAGACATTCCTTCCGCACACCGATCCCGAGGCGTCCCTCGCGTTCTACCGCGATCTGCTCGGCTTCGAGGTCCTCAACGACGTCGGCTACGCCGGGAAGCGCTGGATCACGCTCGGACGCAGCGACACTCCCGGTACGTCCCTGGTGCTGTACCCGCCGGACGCCGACCCCGGCATCACGGAGGAGGAGAACGCCACCATCGCCGAGATGATGGCCAAGGGCACCTTCGCGTCGATCATCCTCGCCACGAAGGATCTCGACACGGCGTTCGAGCAGTTGCAGGCCGGCGACACCGAGATCGTCCAGGAACCCACCGACCAGCCGTACGGCGTCCGCGACTGCGCTCTCCGCGATCCCGCGGGCAACATGGTCCGCATCCAGCAATTGCGCTGACCGATCCGACGATCGGTCCTACTCTCCGATCGTTGTATTCGTTTCCGAGTCCGTACCGATACGAACACTGGAGTCTTCGATCATGACCTCGACGAAGGACGCACCGGCACACGAAGAGCACGTCGCCGACACCCACGACGCGATCCGGGTACACGGAGCACGGGTGAACAATCTCCGCGACATCAGCGTGGAGATCCCGAAGCGGCGGCTCACCGTGTTCACCGGTGTGTCCGGCTCGGGGAAGAGCTCGCTGGTGTTCAGCACCATCGCCGCAGAATCCCAGCGGTTGATCAACGAGACGTACAGCGCGTTCGTGCAGGGTTTCATGCCGACCCTGGCCCGCCCGGACGTCGACGTGCTCGACGGCATCACCGCGGCGATCATCGTCGGACAGGAGCGCATGGGATCGAACCCGCGCTCGACGGTCGGCACCGCCACCGATGCCAACGCGATGCTGCGCATCCTGTTCAGCCGGGTCGCGCAGCCGCACATCGGTCCGCCCAACGCCTATTCGTTCAACGTGCCGTCGGTGCGGGCGAGCGGCGCGGTGACGGTGGAGCGGGGCGCGGGGAAGACCCAGGCCGAGAAGGTGACCTTCAACCGGCTCGGCGGCATGTGCCCGCGCTGCGAGGGTAAGGGGTCGGTATCCGATTTCGACCTGACCGTGCTCTACGACGACGGTCTCTCTCTCAACGAAGGCGCCCTGAAGATCCCCGGCTACAGCATGGACGGCTGGTACGGCCGGATCTACCGTGGGTGCGGCTTCTTCGACCCCGACAAGCCGATCGCGAAGTTCACCGAGCGGCAACTCCACGACCTGCTGTACAAGGAACCCACCAAGGTCAAGGTCGAAGGCATCAACGTCACCTTCGAAGGGTTGATACCGAAGATCCAGAAGTCGTTCCTGTCCAAGGATCTCGATGCGATGCAGCCGCACATCCGCGCCTTCGTCGAGAAGGCGGTCGTCTTCTCCACGTGCCCGGACTGCGACGGTACGCGCCTCGCTCCCGAAGCCCGGTCGTCGAAGATCGACGGCAGGAGCATCGCGGACGTGTGCGCGATGCAGATCAGCGATCTCGCCGAATGGGTTCGAGGACTGGATCTTCCGCAGGTCGCTCCGCTTCTGAAGAGCCTCCGGCATCTGCTCGGCTCCTTCGCGGAGATCGGGCTGGGATATCTGTCGCTGGATCGCCCCACCGGCACGCTCTCCGGTGGAGAATCGCAGCGCATCAAGATGATCCGCCATCTCGGATCGTCGCTGACCGATATCACGTACGTGTTCGACGAACCGACGATAGGCATGCACCCGCACGACATCGCGCGGATGAACAACCTGCTGTTGCAGCTGCGCGACAAGGGCAACACCGTGCTCGTCGTCGAACACAAGCCCGAGGCCATCACGATCGCCGACCACATCGTCGATCTCGGTCCCCGCGCCGGCACCGAGGGCGGACAGGTGGTCTTCGAGGGCACCGTCGACGAACTACGTCGTGCCGACACCCTCACCGGTCGCCACCTCGATGACCGGGCGTCGCTGAAACCGACGGTGCGCACCCCGAACGGCGCCTTGGAGGTCCGCGGCGCCGACACGCACAACCTGCAGAACGTCGACGTCGACATCCCCCTCGGCGTGCTCGTCGTGGTGACCGGCGTGGCCGGGTCGGGCAAGAGCTCGCTGATCCACGGCTCGGTGGCCGACCGCCACGGGGTGGTCACGATCGACCAGAGCCCCATCAAGGGTTCGCGTCGCAGCAATCCCGCGACCTACACGGGTCTGCTCGAACCTGTCCGCAAAGCGTTCGCGAAGGCCAACGGCGTCAAGCCGGCCCTGTTCAGTTCCAACTCCGAGGGCGCCTGCCCGACCTGCAACGGTGCCGGTGTCGTCTACACCGACCTCGGAGTGATGGCCACCGTCGAATCGGTGTGCGAGGACTGCGAGGGCAAGCGTTTCCAGGCCGTCGTGCTCGAGTACACCCTGGCGGGACAGAACATCGCCGAGGTGCTCGGCATGTCCGTGGCGCAGGCGCAGGAGTACTTCGCCGAGGGCGAGGCGCGCACACCTGCAGCGTCGAAGATCCTGCAGCGACTGTCCGATGTCGGGCTCGGCTATCTGCGGCTGGGCCAGCCCCTGACCACCCTGTCGGGAGGTGAACGGCAGCGGCTCAAACTGGCCACGGCCATGGCCGAGAAGGGTGAGATCTACGTCCTCGACGAACCCACCACGGGCCTGCACCTCGCCGACGTCGAACAGTTGCTCGGCCTGCTCGACCGGCTCGTCGAGTCCGGGAAGTCGGTGATCGTCATCGAACATCACCAGGCCGTGATGGCCCACGCCGACCGGATCATCGACCTCGGTCCCGGCGCCGGCCACGACGGTGGACGCGTCGTCTTCGAGGGCACCCCCGCCGAATTGGTGGAGCAGCGGTCGACGCTCACCGGCGAGCACCTCGCCGAGTACGTCGGGGTCGGGGTCAGCGGCTGAAGTCCGGACGCTCCATCAGCCACGACACGGCCACACCCGCGACGAGCCCCCAAAAGGCTGCGCCGATGTTCCAGACGGTGATGTTCGAGGCGGTGACCACGAACGCGACGAGCGCACCCATGGTGTGCTTGCTCGCGAATCCGGCCACGAAGGCGCCCTGCAACGCCTTGAGCATCGCCAGGCCGCCGAGGGTCGCGACGAACGAGGCGGGCGCGGCGATCATCCACCGGACGAACAACGGTGCGAACAGTCCGAAGACGATCGCCAGCGTCCCGCACGTGATCGCCGCGGTGTACTGACGGGACCGTTCGCCCGACGACACGAGCAGCGCGTTGGTCGGCCCGGTCAGGCAGGTCGACACGGCACCGACGCAGGCGGCGGGGAAGGACCACAGCCCGCACACGATCGCCGAGACGTTGACGGGCGGGTTGTGGCCGGCCGAACGCAGCACCGCGATGCCCTGCCCGTTCTGCACGACCAGCACGGTGATGGCGAGCGGCACGACGAGTTCGAGGATCGCCGACCACGTGAACTGCGGGGCGGTGAACACCGGTGCGGCGAACACCGCGCTGTCGGTCCCCGACGGTGAGAACCGGCCCGACAACGCGACCGCGCACACCCCGGCGAGGAGCGCGCCGAGGATCGGCGGCATCCACTTACCCAGAACGGCAACGGAACTGAGCAGGAGAAAGACGATCACCATCGGGGCGGCGATCGCGACGTCGGAACCGAGCGCCGCCACCAGATCGATACCGAACTTCAGGAACACACCCGCGACCATCGCCATGACGATCGGCATCGGCAAGGCCTCCATCACCCGGCGGACCAGCCCCGAGGCCCCCAGCACCGTCACGAGGGCAGCGGTCACGAAGAACGCGCCTACCACCTCCGCCCAACTCAGGTGCGTCAGCGACCCGCCGACGAGCACCGTGCCCGGGATCGTCCAGAAGAACCCCAGGGGTTGCCGGTAGGCGATGCTCATCACGATCGTGAGCAGGCCGTTGAGTACGAACACCCCGAAGATCCACGACGCCAGTTGCGGCGCGCTCAACCCACCGGCGGCGCCGGCCGCGAGAATCACCGCGACCGGGCCCGTGCACGAGAAGATGAGGCCGATCAGACCGTTCGCGGCGTATCGCGGACCGAGATCCCGGAGTATGCCGCGCGGCCCGACGACGGGACGTACGGGACGTTCGTACAGGTCGGTCTCGGCGGTGGGGCGATCGTCCACGGCGGTCAATGGTCAACCTCGATCCTGTTGTCGGAACTTCGCGGCGAGCTCGCTGCGCGAGCGGATGCCGAATTTCGAATACACGCGGGTCAGGTGGTACTGCACAGTCTTGACGGACAGGAACAGCTCACCGGCGACCTCCTTGTTGGTGCGGCCCGACGCGACGAGTGTGGCCACAGCGCGTTCCTGCGGGGTGAGGGTCGTGAAATCCGAACGCAGGGAGTCTGCCTCATTGTCACCGGTACGAAGACCGCCGGCCTTGAGTTCCCGGTCGCAGCGTTCGACGTACGAGACGGCACCGAGCGACGAGTACAGTTCACGGGCGGTGCGGATCACCGCGTCGGCGTCGCGGCGGCGCCCCGCCCGGCGCATCGTCTGGCCGTACGCGAAGTTGATGCGCGCGCGGTCGTAGGGCAGTGGCAGCGTGTCGATCTCGTCGAGGGCGCTCTCGAAGGCGTCACGGGCAGCGTCGATGTCGCCACGTGCGCCGAGAATTCGGCCGCGTACATAGCCCAGCCGTGCCCTGGCGGACCGGTGCTCGCGCTCGGCGGCGAGTTCCTCGTGTGGACGCAGGAATTCGTCCGCCTCGTCCACCCGTCCGGTGACCACGAGGGCGTTACCGTACAAGTCCGGCCACGGCCAGTGCCCGGGTTCGTCGATCGCACCCCGGCCGCGCATGGTGACGATCGGCTGAAGGTAGCGCAGGACACTCGTGTAGTCGGAGACCACTTCGGCGCACTGCGCCAGACACAGGCAGGCGGGTACGAGCATCAGCGAGTAGTCACCGGTTCCGGCGCGAGCCCGATGGGCGTGCTCTCTTGCTGCACCCCAATTCCCGCGCAACGCGTGGACCTGGGCCCCGGTCCAGTGCACGAGCGGTCGGAGCAGATCGAGTTGCGTCGCCTCGAGTTGTGCCGCGGCACGGTCCACGGTGCGGAGAGCGTCGGACCATGCGCCCAGGGCGAACTGCGTTCGGGCGAGCCACGCCTGTGCCCACAAGGAGATCCGCAGCGACCCCCCGCGCAAGGTGGTCGGCTCTGCGGCTTCGAGTTCCGTGCGCGCGAGATCGGGCTGGTCGAGCGCGAGTGCGAGCCATCCCTCGGCCATGCGGATGCGCTGGCTCTGCGCCCCGAGCCGGATGGCGTCGGACAGAGCCGAATACGATTCGACCGCTTCGTCGACCCGTCCGGTCATCGCCAGTCCGAGGCCCCGGATGGCTCGCGACTCCACCACTGGAGGAGTTGTCTCGGGGAGGGTGTGCGAGGCGCGATCGGCCCACAGGACGAGGTCGTCGCCGCGCAGTCGTGCCAGCGAGTGCAGCACCATTCGCTGGGAGATCGTCGCAGCGAGTACAGGGTCGGACTCCGGGTCGTCGAGCATCGACCACGCTTCGGTGAGCAGATGATGGGCTTCCGCGGCCCGCCCCTTCTGGATCGCGAGATAACCCAGCACGGCATTGCGCATCGGCCCGCTCGGCACGCTCTCGATTTCGGGAACGAACGTCTGGGCCTGAGGGAGATCCGCCGCGCCGGTCAGTGCGTCGACACCGCGAATCATCCTGCGAGTCCGCAATTCTCGGTCGAGGGTGATGCGGCTGGAGGTGATCAGCGCTTCGGCTGCCTGGGACCAGGCGCCGTCGGCGGCGCAGCGCCGGGCATAGGAGTCGAGGCGGGCGGCGAGTTCCTCGTTACCGGTGGGCGTCGCGGACACGAGGTGGAACAGCCGGGCGCCTTCGTCGTCGACGATCGAGGCGGCCCGCTCGTGCAGACTGTGCCAGCGTGCCGGACCGATCTCGTCGGCCACGGCGGCACGGGTCATGGGGTCGGGGAACGACAACGACACCACGCCTCGTTGTTCGCGCATCGTGAGCAGACCGAGTCGGTGCGCTTCGTCGAGTGGTCCGGTGGTGTCGCCGATCTCGGCGAGTTCTGCGACGAGTGTGAGTGATTCGATGGATCCCCGCGTGGCGGCAGTGTCCAGGACGGCAACCGATTCGACGAGGGCACGCGTGTCCGGTGAACATCGAGCGAGGATGCGGGCCACCCTCCCGGAGTGTTGCCGAGGGGCCGGGAAGCGCGCCTGCCACCGATACCATTCGTCGCGGGGGATCTCGTCGAGGAGTTGCAGGACCGAGCGGGGATTTCCGAGAGTGTGCTCCTGCAGACGACGAGCCGTCCACGCGGACAGATCGACACCGATGCGATGTAGGGCGAGCTGCGCGACATCCGGTGGGGTCAGCGGACCGACGTGGATCGTGTCCACGCGATGATTGTTCGAGAGAAGGCGCGCGGTCGCCTCGGCGACATCGTCGGGAAGCACGTCGGGCACGATCCAGATCATGAGAAGGGGGCGTCCGTGCGCTCGCCGTATCGAGGAGGACAGCGACTGCAACGACTCGACGTCCGCGTAGTGCGCGTCGTCCACGACGATCACGGTCACATCGTCGATCCGATCGAGGAGAGTGCGGGCCGCTTCCACCGGGTCGCCCGCGACGACGGTGTCGCCGAGAAGCTGTTCGAGCACGGACCAGGGATGTCCGGCCTCCCAGGGCGCGCCGGATGCGTCATGGACGGCCAGGTCGTCGTGGCGAGCGACGAAATGCGAGACGAGGGAAGATTTTCCGACGCCGGACGCCCCCTCGACGAGGACGAGCGAGGGGACCCCCGCGCGGGCTTCGTCGAGGAGGCGTTCGAGTTGCATCAACTCGGAGTTCCGGCCGATCAGCACAGTGTTGCCCGTCACACGTCCACGGTAGTCGGCGCGGAACGGTCGGAACTGCGGACCGGCGAGACGATGCCGGCGGGACGGGGGACGAACCAGGTGACAAGACCGCCGGCGAGCGCGATCCCCGCGAAGATGTAGAAGTTCACGTTGTTCGCGAAGCCCGCACCGATCAGCAGTCCGCCGATGACCGGGCCGACGATGCCGCCGAGGCGGCCGAAACCGGCGCACCATGCCACGCCGGCGGCGCGGGCCGGGGTGTCGTAGTAGTTGGACACGAAACCGTAGATGAGCACCTGGGTGCCGATCGTGCCCGTACCGGCGATCGCGACGGCGGTGAGCAGCACCGGCAGCGGGAAGCCGAGGGTCAGCAGCACCAGGGCCACGGCCGCGAGGAAGAAGGTGGTGACGATGACGGACTGCGGTCCCCGGCCGTCGGCGATCTTCGAGGCGAGCAGGCCACCGAGGATGGCGCCGCCGTTGAGGACGAGCAGGAAGGCGAGCGATCCGTTGGCGTTGTAACCGGCGTCGGCCATGATCTTGGGCAGCCACGTGTTGAGCCCGTAGGTGAGCAGCAGGCCGGCGAAGCTCATCATGCCGAGCAGGCCCGTACCGAGCGCGTACTTGCGGGTGGCGAGTGCTGCGAACCCGATCTTCTCGGTGGGAGCGACAGGTGCCGCGGACGGCAATGGGAAACCGAACTTCGCGCACACCTGCTGTGCCTCGTCGGATCGTCCCCGCGACTGCAGCCAGGCGGGCGACTCGGGAAGCTTGATCAGCGCCAGCGGAAGCAGGATGACGAGGGGCAGCGCGCCGATGAGGAACAGCCCGCGCCAGCCGATGGCGTCGCGCAGCAGGATGGCGAGCAGCGAGGCCAGGACACCACCGGCGGGGACACCGCTGTAGACGATGGCGTTGAAGAGGTTGCGCTTACCGGGCGGAGCGAACTCGGCGACCACGGCGCCGGCGGTGGCGACGAGACCGCCGACGCCGATGCCGGTGAAGAAGCGGAGCGCACCGAACATCGTGATGCTCGTGGAGAAGGCCGCCGCACCCATGCCGACGGAGAACCAGACGATGTTGATCAACATCATCTTCCGGCGGCCGACGCGGTCGCCGAACGCTCCGGTCAGCAGTGCGCCGACCATGACGCCGATGAGCGCGTAGGAGCCGAGGGCACCACCCTGCTGGGCGGAGATCTCCCCGAGCTGGGTCGGATCGGCCATCAGGGTGGGAAGGACGGTGCCGTACACGACGAGGTCGTAGCCGTCGAAGATGATCGCGAGGGTGGCGAGCGCGACGATCCAGACGACGCTGCGCCGATGTTGTGGACTGGCCCAGGTCTGCGTGGCATGGGTCATGAGCTGCTCCGGTCTGTGAGGGGAGTCACAAGCTGATTCGGGGAGAAAAGTGGCCTCACCGGAGGGATCGGTGCCTCCGGTGAGGCCGAGCGAGGGGCGGTCAGCCCAGATCGCCGCCGGCGACGGGAAGAACCGTGCCGGTGATGTAGGAGGCCTCCTCGGAGGCCAGGAAACAGATCGCGGCGGCCTGCTCCTCGAGCGTGCCGTACCGCTTGAGCAGGGAGGAGTCGACGGTCTGGTCCACGATCTGCTGGTACCAGCCCTTCTCCTGCTCCGACTGCGGGGACGGACCGCGAGCGATCCGTCGTTCCGGCGCGACGGTGCCGCCGGGCGCGGTCGCCACCACGCGAACGCCGTAGGGTGCCAGCTCGAGAGCGAGCGACGCGGTGATCGCGTTGACTCCGCCCTTCGCCGCCGAATACGGGACGCGGTTGACGCCGCGGGTCGCCACCGACGAGACGTTCACGATCGTCCCTGCATGTCGCTCGATCAGGTGCGGCGCGACCGCGCGGCACGTCCACAGGGTGGGGAACAGCGAACGCCGGATCTCCTTCTCGATCTCCTCCGGCGCGTAGTGCTCGTACGGCTTCGCCCAGATCGTTCCACCGACGACGTTGATGAGCACGTCGATGCGGCCGGTGGTCTGGATCGCGTACGAGATCGCTTCCTCGGCCCCTTCGAAGGTCTCCAGATCCGCCGTCACCGAGTGGGCCCTGCCGCCGGACTCACGGAGTTGCTCGGCCACCTCGTGCACGAGTTCCGCGCGGTCGACGAGCACGACCTCACCGCCCTCGGCGGCGATCCGCGTCGCGACCTCGAGGCCGATGCCCTGCGCGGCGCCCGTGATCGTCAGGCACCGGCCGTCGAACCGGCCGGGAAAGATCTTCGTGTCGGTCATGAGGAGGCACCGGCCGTGGCACCGCTGGCGATCGCCCGGCGCATCGTCTCCTTGGCGTGCTGGGAATGGACGACGATCAGATCGCGCGCTGCGGTCTTGTCGCCCTTCTCGAACGCCTCGACGATCTTCATGTGCTCGTCGACGATGTGCTCCTCCACCCACTGCGCGTCGCGCAGGACCTGCTTCATCAGCCGGGTCACCTCGAGCTTGTCGTAGGCCTCGAGCAGGACCGGGTTGGTGCAGCAGCGGAAGAGGAACTCGTGGAAGGCCGCGTTGGTGTCGGTGAACGCTGCGGCGTCGGTGAAGTGCTCACCCTCGACCGAAGCGCCGGACGCCTCGGCGAGGATCCGGAACTCGACGAGCTGCTCGGGGGTGAGCCGGCCGATCGTCAGTTCGACGACGCCGAGTTCGAGAGCCATGCGGGCATCGAACTGCTCGTCCGATTCGGCGACGGGAGGGTGCTCCTCGCCGATCTCGTAGTTGCCGGGCTCGGGGTTCTCGAGCACCACCGGACGGCCGGTCTCGGCGGCAGCCTTCTCGGCAGCGGCCTTCTCCGCGTCCGTCGCCACCGGGGCGGTCGCCCCGCCCGGGGTCGCGGACGTGTTGAACTTCTCGAAGTAGAAGTTCGTCGGATTGATGCCGTTGTCCGACAGGTGGTTACGCACTGCCTCCACCATCGGCGGCGGACCGCACAGGTAGATGTCGACATCCCCGTCGTTGAGGTGCGACGGCTCGAACAGGCCCGTCACGTATCCCTTGTTGGGAGCGGACGACGACTCGTCGGCCACGCAGTAGTCGAACGTGAAGTTCGGAAGCTTCTTCGTGTACTCCTCGAGCTTGTCGAGTTCGACGAGGTCGTGATCGAAGGTGACGCCGTAGATCAGGTGTACCGGGTGGTCGGAGCCGTCGGTCTCGATCTTCGACAGGATCGACAGCAGCGGCGCCAGGCCGGTACCGCCGGCGAGCAGCAGCGACGGGCGTTTGCGCTCGCGCAGGAAGAAACTGCCGAACGGGCCGGTGAACTCGAGGGTGTCGCCGACCTGCGCGCGGTCGCGCAGATACTCGGACATCAGACCGCCCTCGGTGATCTTCACCAGGAACGCGAGCGAACTCTCGTTCGGACCGGTGCTGAACGAGTACGAGCGGGTCGCGGGCCTACCGGTGCCGTCGTCGCTGCCGGGCACGCCGATGTTGACGTACTGGCCGGGCAGGAACACCAGGTCGTCGCGGTTGTCGATCTCGACGGTGAACCCGACGACGCTCTCGGAGAAACGGCGCAGGTCCGTAATGGTCGCGGTGTACGACGCAGCCGCGGTCTTCGCGACATCGGAGGTGCTCGCGATCTGCACCACGAGGTCGGATTCCGGCATCATCTGGCACGGCAGGCAGTAACCCTGCTCGGCCTCTTCGTCGGTGAGAGCGTCCTCGATGTAGTCGCCACCGTCGTAGCTGCCCGATTCGCAGAAGGCCTTGCATGTTCCGCACGCGCCGTCACGGCAGTCCAGCGGAATGTTGATGCGGGCCTTGTACGAGGCGTCGGCAACGGTCTCGTTGGGGTTGACCTTGATGAAGCGGGTGACCCCGTCCTCGAAGCTCAATGCCACCTGGTACGCCATGGCACGTGCCTCCTTTCGTGATGGGGTCGGACTAGACGACGTAGACGTCGACGATGTGGTGGATGTAGTCGTTCTTGAGGACGATCTTCTTCTTCTTGATCACCGGCTGTGCGCCCGAGACGTCGAGGGTGAGGAAGGTGGTTCCGAAGTAGGTGTCGGTGGTGTTGTAGCGGAAGTACAACGAGAACCAGTTGTGCCGCAGGTCGATCTCGGTGCCGCGACGCTCGAGGATCTCGACGTTGGTGATGTTGTGTCCCGTACGGGGTTCGGGCAACGAGGTCGCCGACGAACGGTCGGTGCGGATGCGGAACACCCGGTCCTCGAGGCCACCGCGATTCGGGTAGTAGATCAGCGAGATCTCGGTCTGCGGGTTCTCGGTGAGAGCACCGGCGTCGTCCCAGGCCGGCATCCAGTACTCGGCGTCGGGGTGGTAGCACTCGAGCCACTTCTCGAACTCGCGGTCGTCGAGCAGCCGGGCCTCGCGGTAGAGGAACTGTTCGATGTCGGTCTGCGTGAATTCGCGTACAGCAGTCATGATCTGGAGTCCTCTCAGAGCGCGGAGGGGTCGGCGGCGGAGCTCTCGGATGCGATGGCGTCGCGCATCACTTCGAGCCAGTAGCCGTGCTGGATCGGGTACAGGCCTTCGTCCTCGGTCTTGACACCGCTCGACAGCACCTTCGTCATCCCGAGATCCTTCGCGACCTCGTCTGGTCCGTTGAGGATGTGGGTTGCGCCGCGACTCATGTCGTTCCAGGGCGCGGCCGTCGCGAGGTAGGTCTTCTGGCAGGAGCGGAACTCCTCGAGATCGTCCGGGGTGGCCATGCCGGTCGCGTTGAAGAAGTCCTCGTACTGACGGATCCGGTTGGCGCGGGACTCGGGGCTCTCGCCCTTCGGCGCGATGCAGTAGATCGTCACCTCGGTCTTGTCCACGGAGATCGGGCGGAAGTGCCGGATCTGCGAGGAGAACTGATCCATGATGTACACGTTCGGGTACAGGCACAGGTTGCGCGACGCACCGACCATGAACTCGGCCTTCTTCTCGCCGAACTCCTTCGCCAGCTCCTCCCTGCGCGGGTACAGCGGGCGATCCTCGGGGTTGCCCCACCACATCCACAGCAGCAGGTGGCCGTGATCGAACGAGTAGTAACCGCCACCCTGCTTGCCCCACGTGCCGGCGTCCATCGCCTTGGTCTCGTTGGTGGACTCACCGGCGGTGCGGCGCGCGGTGGTCGCGGCGTAGTTCCAGTGGGTGGCCGAGACGTGGTAGCCGTCGGCACCGTTCTCCGCCTGCAGCTTCCAATTGCCGTCGTAGGTGTAGGTGGACGAACCGCGCAGCACCTCGAGGCCCTCGGGCGACTGGTCGACCAGCATGTCGATCATCTTCGTGGTGTCGCCGAGGTGATCCTCGAGCGACTTGACGTCGGGATTGAGGCTGCCGAACAGGAAACCGCGGTAGCTCTCGAAACGAGCGACCTTCCGCAGGTCGTGGCTGCCGTCGGTGTTGAACTGCTCGGGGTAGCCGGCGTCGCGGGGATCCTTGACCTTCAGCAGCTTGCCGTTGTTACGGAACGTCCAGCCGTGGAAGGGGCAGGTGAAGGTGGTGCGGTTGTCGGTCTTGCGACGGCACAGCATCGCGCCACGGTGGCTGCACGCGTTGATCAGGCAGTGCAGCTCGCCTTCCTTGTCGCGGCTGATGACGACCGGCTGCCGCCCGATGTTCGTCGTGAAGTAGTCGCCGACCTCGGGGATCTGGCTCTCGTGCGCGAGGTACACCCAGTTGCCCTCGAAGATGTACTTCATCTCGAGTTCGAAGATCTCTTCGTCGGTGAAGACGTCACGGCGGATCTGGTACCGCCCGGTGGTCGGGTCCTCGATCAGAGCGCCGTCCAGTCGAGCGCGCACGTGTTCCACGGTGTCGGTCATGAGATCCTCCAGGTATCGGCTTCGTTCCGGGACGGACGGGCTGGGTCCGACGCGGCCGACGCGGGCGGAAAGTGCGGCGGACGAGTGTGTCGTCCGGTCCTGCCCGGCCGCGGGGTGTCCGGCAATACATCCACGATGACAGCCTGTGTCCACAGTCACACCGGGTAAATGCCTAGGGATACCTAGGACCCCTGGGAACCGGGTCGGAAGACCCTCGACAAGCGAACGCCGCCCGTGACCACACGGGCGGCGCTGCCGAATTCCTGATTCAGCCGGCGGTACACAACTGCCGGCTCAGCCGGCGGTGAATCGTTCCCGTCGGATACGCCGCGGCGACATGCGGCGCCGTTTGAACGACTTGACCGATGCTTCCACGAATGCGTCGGATCCGCAGATGTAACCGGTGAACTCCTTCGCGGACGAGACGTCCTCCACGAACGCGTCGGTGACGTAGCCCTCCCGGTCGCCGCCGGTCTCCCGGCTCACGCAGGTGACGTACCGGAAGCCTGGATGGCGTGCCTCGAGTTCGCGGAAGAAGTCGGCGTCGTACACATCGGCGCAGGTGCGGACCCCGTGGTAGAGCAGGACCTCCCGATCGGGATTCAGGACGAGTGCATGCCGGACGATGCCCTTGAGCGGGGCGAGGCCGGTACCGCCGCCGAGGAGCGCCATCGGTCCGGCACTCTCGGCATCGAACGTGAAGTCGCCGTAGGGACCAGTGATCTCCACGCGTTCACCCACCTCGATGCTTCCGAAGATCCAATCGCTCGCGATCCCACCCGGCTGCCGCCGGACGTGCAGTTCGAGCAGTTTCGGCTCCGAGGGTGGGTTGGCCAGGGAGTACCGGCGACGAACGGAGGTCCCGGGCACCGTGAGCTCGACGTACTGCCCGGCCGAGAATTCGAGCGGCTCGTCGGCGGTGAGCAGGACCCTGCGGGTCTCGGCGGCGATGTCCCGGACCTCGATGACGGTCGCCGCGAGGTCGCGCAGCGTGTGCGTGCCGGTCGTGTCCTGCCCGGCAGGGGTGTCCAGGACGGCGTCGCTGCACGGTGTGGTCTGACACGCCAGTGCGTAACCGGCGGCACGCTCGTCGGGTGTGAGCGTCTGCTCGGGTGAGTTCCGATGATCCACCTCGCCGCTGTGAATCCTGATCTTGCAGGTACCGCACGTGCCCTGATTGCACGAGTTGGGCATCCACTGCCCGCTGCGCAGGAACGCGTCGAGCACCGTCTGGCCGGGTTCGCACGGCACTGTGCGGGTGCCGGCAGTCAGTGTGTACGTCACGGTCAGATCTCCCATCGGGCGTGCAGAGCCTTCGGTCCACGGAAGCCCCAGCCCCAGAACTCGACGTCCTCGGAGGTATCGCGTTCGAGATTGGGAATCGTCTCGAGCAGCTCTTCCAGACCGATGCGGCTGACGTTGTTCGCGAAGTAGATGCCCGCACAGGCATGCTTGCCGGCACCGAAGGCGAGATGCGGAAGCGGCGGACGCGTCATGTCGTATCGGCTCGGTGCATCGAAGATGTCGATATCGTGGTTCGCCGATCCGTACGACAGCATCACCACCGAACCCTCGGCGATCTCGATTCCCGAGACGATGCTGTCCCGCTTGGCGATACGCGCCGTTCCCGACCAGATCGGTGCAGTCCAGCGCATCCCTTCGGAGATCGCACGGGGGATCAGCGACGGTTCGTCGACGACCGCTTCGAACTGCTCCGGGCGGGTGAACAGACCCGCCAGCGTCGAACTCATCGCGTGACCCGGCTCCTGCATCGCTCCCAGCAGGAAGACGTACAGCGTGGGGTAGATGTAGTCGCGGTCGCGTGTCTTCCCCTCGGGCATGCCGTCGTGCAACCAGTGCGAGATGGCGCTGTCGTCGGGGTGCTCGATCCAATGGTCGATGAGCGGATCGACGACCGATCGGATCTCCTCCTTGGCCCGGTCGCCTTCGTCGAAACGCTCCTGGCCGGTGAAGTTTCCGTTCTCGTCCACCGCCGCGTTGGTGAACGAATCCGACAACTTGTGGAACCACTCGCGCAGCGTGTCCGAGGAGACGTCCTTCAGCCCGAGCAGGTCGCCGAGGGCGCGCACGCTCACCGGCTCGCAGTACTGGGCGACGAGATCCGCCGTGCCGTCGGCTTCGAACGCCTCGACGTAGCGTTGCGCGATGGGACGGACGAGATCCTCGACCCACCGGTCCACTTCGGCGGGCTGGAGTGCAGGTTCGACCATGGATCGCAGGTCCCGGTGGATGTCGCCGTTGACGCCGATGATCGCGGGATGGCCGAAGGTGCGCCCACCCGCCGGCGTGATGATGCCGTCGAAGTCGTCGCCGGTCGCGACCTCACGGCAGGCCTCCATCGTGGAGGCGACGTAGGCGCCGAGAACAGGGACGAAGGCCACCGGCGCCTCGGCGCGAAGACGCTCGTAGACGGGATACGGGTTGCGCTCGAGCTGTTCCATCGTGACCTCGTCGAGCCACGAGAGGGTGCTGGTCATTCGATCTCCTACGCGGTGGGAACTGCGGTCCCCGGGAAGGGGCCCTCGATGTGTGTGGCGTGGACCATATGGCGCAACCGGACCGAAGGTCGATGCACATTGCGCGGCTTCCGGACGGATCGCGCGACTATGTGATCCAGGTCTCCGCAGTGGTTAGTCTCGAAAGCGTGAGTGTGCCCGAGATCGAGGATTGGGACGAGGCTTCCCGTGCGGTGGCGGATGTCTACTTCCCGCACCGCCTCACAGGCCTGGGGACGACGGATCGGCCCGGACTCGAACTCGTGTCGGCCGATCTCGGTGGTGTGACCATCGGCCGGATGAGCTGGGGAGCGGACGTCGCGATCGAATGCGACTATCCCGGTGCCTACGAGGTGAACATCCCCTTGAGTGGACGTCTGGAATCGCGGGGCCGGTCGGGAGTCGTCGTCTCCGAACCGGGCTCCGCGACGGTCTTCCGCGCCGACACTCCCTCGCTCATCACCCGCTGGGATGCGGAATGTTCCGTCCTGGGAATCAAATTCGACCGCGAGCACCTCGAACGCGAAGCGGACCGGATCCTCGGTGGCCCGTTACGGTCACGACTCGAGCTGCCCGATCGGATCGACTTGAAGGGTTCCGCGCAGGAATGGCACGTGCTGGTGGCATCACTGAGCGACCAGCTCACCGGCGCCACGCACGTCTTGACGAACCCTCTGGTGTCGGCTCAGCTCGCGGGAGCGGTCACCACCGCCTTCGTCCTGGCGGTCGCGCCGGCCGACGGGCTGTCACCGGCACCGCGTCCGGGGATGGTGCGCCGGGTGTTGAACGCTCTGCGGGAGGATCCGGGCCGTGCCTGGACGGCGGCCGACATGGCGGAGATCGCCGGAACGAGTGTGCGGCGGCTCCAGGAGGCGTTCTCCGAGTACGTGGGAAGCAGTCCGTCCGCATGCCTGCTCGACATCAGATTGGATCGGGCGCACGCAGACCTCGCGGCAGGGGGAATCACGGTGGCGGACGTAGCGTTCCGATGGGGCTTCGGCCACCCGGGGCGCTTCGCCGCGGCCTTCCGGAAGCGGTACGGTGTCGCTCCCGCCGAAGTCCTGCGTGGCTGAGCAGCGGGGAGAGCGAACGTACGCGAGCGGGCGACGACTTCGTTGTCGTCACCCGCTCGGTGCCCTCTCGGACGGCTCAGCCGAACCAGAGGATCGGCATAGGCCGATCGAACGACAGCTCGGGGAAGTCGTCGTCCGCGACCGGCGTCCGCAGCCGTCGCTCGACATAGTCCAGACCGTTGCTGCGCATGTACTCGATGCACGACACCGTGTACCCGATGGGATCCGTGTGCGTAGTGACGATGGGACGGAACAGATTCGGGAAACCGTTCACTGTCACGGTGCGCCGGTCGGTCGTGCTGTCCTCGCGGCCCAGGACCGCGAGACCGCCGTGTCCGTCGACGACGAACTTCGCTCTGGTGACGACGGTGTCGCCGATGAGGATCTCCCATCTGTGGTCGATGTCGTCGTAGCGGACGAGACTCGCGGTGCCGATCTCGTGGATCGACAACCGCAATTCGTCGCGCAAGCGGGCGGCCACCCGTTGAGAGGCGAAGGAGCGTCCGAGGACCACGGCGTCGAATTCCGGTACAGGGGGATGGGATACGGAGTTCGAAGCAGTCGTGGTCATCTCGGACGCTCCTTCGCGGGATGAATGGTGGTGGGACCGCGCGCGGGCGGGCAGGGGGAACGGAGATCATCCGCCCGCGCGCGGAGTGCGGGTTTCTACTTGTAGTACGCGCTGACGTCGGCGTTGCCGATCAGGTCGGGCACGGTCCAGCCGTCGAGGTCGTACTCGCTCATGAACTGCTCCGCGAAGCCCTTCATGGAGGCGACGTCGCCGCGGCTCTCGGCGGCGAACAGCAGTTCGGCCTTGACGTTCTCGTGGTTGCCGGCGTAGTTCCGCTCGTACAGTTCGTGGCGGCCACCGAACTCGGAGCCGATCGAATCCCACAGTGCCTTCATGACCTTCACGCGGTCGACCGCCTGGATGCCGTCGGAGCCGCGGACGTACTTGTCGAGGTACGGGCGCACGTCCGGGTTCTTGAAGTCGGCGGCGGACGAGGGCAGGTAGATCAGGCCCGAGGCGACATCCTGCTCGATGATCTCCTTGATGCGCGGGTAGCCCTGCATCGCGAACATGCGATAGGTGAGGCCGTATTCGAGCTTGGGGATGACGGTGCCGTCGATCCACGGCTCCGGGTTGTTGACCATGGAGTCGGTGAGCGACCAGAACAGGTTGCGCCAGCCGATCACCTCACCGACACGGGTCTGCACGCCGCGGAATCCGCCGGCGCCGGTGGCGTCGAGGGCCTTCATGAGCAGACCGGCGATGAAGTCGAGCTTGACGGCGAGTCGCGTGCAGCCCTGCAGCGTGAAGCGCTGGAGGAAGCCGGAGCCACCGAGGAAGTTGTTGATCTTCTCGACGTCTCCGTACATGAAGACGTTCTCCCAGGGCACGAGCACCTTGTCGAAGATGAAGATCGCGTCGTTCTCGTCCATCCGCGACGACAGCGGGTAGTCGAACGGCGAACCGACGACGTTCGCATTCTGCGAGTAGGAGGCGCGCGAGATGAGCTTGATGCCGGGTGCGTCCATCGGCACCGTGCAGATCAGCGCGAATTCCTTCTTCTTGATCGGCAGGCCGTAGTGGGCGATGAAGTTGTAGTTCGTGATGGCCGAGCCGGTCGCGACGACCTTGGCGCCGGAGACGATGAGGCCGGCATCGGTCTCCTTCTCGACCTTCATGAATACGTCGCCGACCTGGTCCGGCGGCAGCTGACGGTCGACCGGCGGGTTGATGATCGCGTGGTTCCAGTACAGGACCTTCTCCTGCGACTCGCGGTACCAGCGCTTCGCGTTGTCCTGGAAGGGCGAGTAGAACTCGTCGTTCGCGCCGAGCGTGCCGAGGAAGGACGCCTTGTAGTCGGGGCTGCGGCCCATCCAGCCGTAGGTCAGCCGCGCCCAGGTGGCGATGGCGTCGCGGTCGGCCCGCAGGTCGTCGGCGGACTTCGGGGTCCGGAAGAACGGCATGGTCACGCCGCCGTTGCCGGTGTCGGTCGGGGTGGTGAGGGTGTTGACGTGCTCGCCGGTGTGCAGGGCGTCGTAGAGACGTGCGGTCATCCGGATCGAGTTACGGAAGGCCGGATGGTTGGTGAAGTCCTTGACGCGCTCACCGTGCAGGTAGATCTCGCGACCGTCGTCGATCGAAGCGATGTACTCGTCGCCGGTCATGGGACGGGAGGCGAAGTTCGTCTGCTGGTTGGCCGGGGAGTCCGCGGCGACGTTCACCTTGGAACGGTCGAGGGTTTCCGAGGGCCGGGGTTCGGTGGTGGTCATGGGATTTCTCCTTGTCCGGGGGGAGTGGAAGACGTTCAGGCGCGGGCTGCGGCGAGGTGGAACGGCACGAAGCGGGTCTGGGAGTCGAACCATCCGCTGTGCGGGTCGTCCAGCGAGCCGTTCCACGCGGTGGAGGCACTCGGAGCGCCGAGTTCGTGGAAGGTGCTGCGGTAGAAGAGAAGCGGGTCGGCGGTCTCGTCGAAGGTCGCGTCGACGATCTCGCCGATGTAGATGACGTGGTCGCCACCGTCGTACTCCCGCCACGGAGTGCACGACAGGGTCGCGGCCGTGCCGGCGAGGACAGGGGCGGTCGGTCCCTGCTCCCAGACGGGTTCGGGCGACTGTGGCCGTCCGGCGAAGTGCATCGCGGTGCCGAGCTGGTCGGCGGCGAGGATGTTGACGGCGAACGGCGCGTCGGACAGGAATCCGCAGGCCTTCGACGTGCGGGTCAGGGTGACCTGGCACAGGCGCGGCTCGAGTGAGATGGCCGTGAACGCGGTGACGGTCGCGCCGTGAGGCTCCCCGTCACTGTTCGCGCAGGTGATGACGGTGACGCCGCTGGCGAACTGTCCGAAGATGTTGCGGAGTATGCGCTGATCCATGATTGCGTCCTCCTGTCCGGTGCGAAGGGGTGGGGTTCGATGCGCTGTGACACAGACCATATGGAGGTCGAGAGGCTTGTGCGATCCGGTGAGCGCGGTCACTATCCACCTAGCGCGACGAGTAGGTCCTAGGTCCTTGTTTGCCTGGGACGGTGTTCCGCATCACACTGGGTCGCATGCGTTCGGATCGTGTGGATGTGCAGGTCGGAACGTCGACGACGAGCCGGAACGAAGGTGAGGAGCCGATGGCAGTGGAGCCGACTCCGAGGCCCGCCGAGTGGGAAGAGGTGGAAGAAGCCGTCTCGAATGCGTATTTCGAGCACGAATTGAGCCCCCTCGACGACGTCGCGCCGTCGCTCCGGCTCCGTACGCTGCCGCTCGGGCCCATCCGTCTCGCGCGCATCCGCTGGGGCGCGGCGGTGTCGATCAGAAGCGATCATCCCGGTGCGTATGCGGTGAACATTCCGCTGTCCGGTCTCATCACCGCGGGCGACGAGGTGGTGTCGCCGGTCGGCCACGGCGCCGTCTTCCGTCCCGACACCGCCGCGCCGGAGCAGAAGTGGACGAACGACTGTGAGGTCGTCGGGATCAAGCTCGAGCGCGACTACCTGCAGCGCGAGATGGCGCGCGTCCTCGCTCGCCCCGATCTGCGTCTTCCGGACCGGGTCGATCTGACGACCCAGGCGGGGCAGAGCTGGATGACGCTGTTGCGTTCGGTCGTGGAGCAACTCGGGGCAGACCAATCGCTCTGGGGGAATGCGCTTGTCGCGGAGCAGCTGTCGGGTACTCTGACCACGTCGTTCATCCTCGCGGTCATGCCCGAGGACGCGGATCCGACCGGGGGTGCGCGTCCGCGCATCATCAAGCGGGTTCTCGACCGCCTGCACGAGGACCCCGCTTCGGCGTGGACCACCGCCGACATGGCCGAGGTGGCCGGGGTCAGTGTGCGGCGCCTGCAGGAGGGCTTCCGCGAATATCTCGGGGTGTGTCCTCGCGACTACCTTCTCGACCTGCGCCTCGAGCGTATCCACGAAGCACTCACCATGGGCGACGCCGCGGAGTTGTCGGTCACCGATGTGGCTCTCGAGTGGGGCATCACCCATACCGGGCGGTTCGCGGCGGCCTACAAGCGCAAGTACGGGGTGCCACCGTCGACCACCTTGCGGGGATGAGGTGAGCGTCCTCAGTGGTGGCGGTAGCCGAGTTCGCTGCTGAGCCGCTCCGCGCAGTCCACCACCCGTTTCGCGGTGAGATCGCGGAACGACTCGAGGGTGTGCCGGCCGGTCGACGTCGAACATGCGAGCACTCCGACCGCGTGGCCCGAGGGGTCGAAGACGGGCGCGGCGATCGTGATGAGTCCTTCTTCGAGTTCCGCGGCGGTGAGGGCGTATCCCCGGCTGCGCACGTGGGCGAGTTCGGTACGCAGGTCGTCCGGGTTGTCGATGGTTGCGCTCGTGAGTCGCTCGAACTGTGTCCGGTCGAGTATGTGGTCGACCAGTTCGCGTGGGGACCAGGCCAGGAGTGCCCGGCCCATCGAGGTGGCATAGGCGGGGACACGGGTGCCGACGGAGACGTTGATACTCATGATCCTGCGGACCGGAACGCGCGCGGCGTAGACGACCTCGGTACCGTCGAGCACGCCGAGCGACGCCGATTCGTTGGTGTGTTCGGCGATCTCGACCAGTTTCGGTAGCGCCGAGTCCACGAGGGTGTGGGACACGGTGTAGTGCTGGCCGATGCTGAGTACGCGCGGGGTGAGCGACCATCGCGTCCCCTGCGAGGTGACGTATCCGAGTTTCTGCAGGGTCAGCAGGATACGTCGAACCGCAGGCCTGGACAGATCGGTCTTGGCGGCGAGTTCGGCGAGGGTGGGATTCGGGTCCTTGTCGTCGAAGGCGTGCAATACCGCAAAACCACGCTCGATGCTCTGAATGAAGTCCCGGTCGTTGCTAGGACCATTACCTAGGTCGATGCTCGGCATCCTGCCTCCTACCTGCGTACTCGTCGATGGTGCCCGATCCGGTGTTGACAAGCTGTGTGACACCACGCACAGTATGTGGTGTACGCACTGCGATACACAAGTACGCACAGCGTACAGACCGGTGATCACCGCAGCCCCCGTGTCGCACCGGCCCCACACTTCCCGATAGTTCAGTCCTTCACGAGGAGAGCCATGACCACCATGGAGAACCCCACTGCCCACGGGTCCGGCAACGCTGCGACCGACAAGTTCAAGTCCGAGCGGGTCACGTCCGACACCTCGGTCGAGCGCGCGTCGGCGATCTACAAGGACCTGCTGGACGCTCTCGCCGGTATCGTCGACAAGCACCAGGTGACCTACGACGAGTACCGCGTGCTCAAGCAGTGGCTCATCGACGTGGGTGAATACGGCGAGTGGCCGCTGTGGCTCGACGTCTTCCTCGAGCACGAGATCGAGAAGGTGCACTACAACCGCAAGGGCTTCACCGGCACCAAGGGCTCCATCGAAGGCCCCTACTACGTCCCGGACAGCCCCAAGCTCCCGTCGAAGTGCACCATGCCGATGCGCGAGAAGGACAAGGTCGCGCCGCCGCTGGTCTTCAAGGGCCAGGTCACCGACCTCGAGGGCAACGGTCTGCCCGGCGCCACCGTCGAGCTGTGGCACGCGGACGAAGAGGGCTTCTACTCGCAGTTCGCCCCCGGCATCCCCGAGTGGAACCTGCGCGGCACCGTCGAGGTGGACGAGAACGGCAACTTCGAGATCACCACGCTCGAGCCGGCTCCCTACCAGATCCCGTCCGACGGCCCGACCGGCTGGTTCATCAAGTCCTACGGCGGACACCCGTGGCGCCCCGCCCACCTGCACCTGATGGTGAAGGCTCCCGGCAAGCGCGCCATCACCACCCAGCTGTACTTCCAGGGTGGCGAGTGGGTCGAGGACGATGTCGCGACGGCCGTCAAGCCCGAACTCATCCTGGATCCGCAGCCCAACGCCGACGGCATCGCCGAGGTGACCTACAACTTCGTGCTCGACCCGGAAGCGTGATCCGGACCGCGGATGCGGCCTGATCACATCCGAACGAGAGCGCGGTTCGCATCGTGAATGCCGGTGTCCCTCTGGGGCACCGGCATTCATGCTGAATACACCGGCGACGTACCCCCTGTCACACCCCGACCCGATTGTGAGCAATTCCGATGTCCGATCCCGATCTGAAGATCGCATCCGTCACCACGACGATCATCGATGTGCCGTTGATCCGGCCCCACAAGTTCGCCACCACCACCTCGGAGGCGCAGCCGATCCTGCTCGTCGCGGTGACCACCGAAAGTGGCGTCACCGGTTACGGTGAGGGCGTCGTGCCGGGCGGACCGTGGTGGGGCGGCGAGTCGGTCGAGACGATGCAGCAGATCGTCGACCGCTATATCGGTCCCTACATCATCGGGCGCGGCGTCGACGAAATCAGCGGCGTCATGGTCGATATCGAGCGCATCGTCGCCAACGCGCGTTTCGCGAAGGCCGCCGTGGACGTCGCGATGCACGACGCCTGGGGTCGTGCACTGGGTGTGCCGGTCGCGTCGCTGCTCGGCGGTGCTTTCCGCACCGGCGTCGACGTGCGCTGGGCGCTCGGCGCGGCTCCACTCGAGGAGATCGTCGAAGAGGTCACACACAAGCGCGAGCAGCGCCTGAACTTCTCCTTCAAGCTCAAGATGGGTGCGCTCGACCCGGCGGTCGACACCGGCCGCGTCGTCAAGATCGTGGAAGCGTTCGGCGGCGAGGTCGGATTCAGCATCGACGTCAATGCCCGCTGGGACCGCTTCACCGCGTTGCGCCACGTCCCGCAACTCGTCGACGGTGGTGTCGAGCTCATCGAACAGCCGACTCCCGCAGACCAACTCGATGTTCTCGCCGAGATCAACCGCCGCGTCTCGGCGCCCGTGATGGCCGACGAATCCGTACAGACTCCGCACGACGCGTACGAAGTGGCCAAGCTGGGCGCCGCCGATGTCGTCGCCCTCAAGACCACCAAGTGCGGTGGGCTGCAGCGCAGCAAGCAGGTCGTCGCCGTCGCGAAGGCGGCAGGTCTGCGCTGCCACGGCGCGACCTCCATCGAAGGACCCATCGGCACCGCGGCGTCCATCCACTTCGCCTGCGCCGAACCGGGGATCGACTACGGCACCGAACTGTTCGGTCCGCAGCTGTTCGCCGTCGAACTTCTGCAGAAGCCGCTCGACTACTCCGAGGGTCAGGTGCACCTGCCCGAGGGGCCGGGTCTCGGCGTCGACCTCGACATGGACGTCGTGAAGAAGTACGCGCGCTCCTGATCCGCATTTTCGCCAGAACAGAAGAAGGAGAAATATCATGGCACTGTTCCACGTTCGGATGGATGTCGACATCCCCCGTGATCTCGACCCCGACGTGCGCGCCGAGACCGTCGCCAAGGAGAAGGCCTACAGTCAGGATCTGCAGCGCCAGGGCAAGTGGCGCGAGATCTGGCGGATCGTCGGCCAGTACAGCAACATCTCGATCTTCGACGTCGAGTCGGCGGACGAGCTGCACGAGATCCTGTGGAACCTGCCGCTGTTCCCCTACATGAACATCGAGATCATGCCGCTGACGAAGCACGGGTCCGACATCAAGTGACACCCGCGCGCACGGCCGTGGCTCATACTCGGAATATGAGCCTGCCCCTGCGCGACGTCTACGCCGAGCCGACCCTCGCCGACCTGATGCCCTCGGTGCTCTCGTCGGCGGGGGTCGCCGGTGAGAGCAATCGACTCGACCTGGCCCCGGCCGACCACACCGTCGTCCTGCTCGTCGACGGAATGGGATGGGAACTGCTGCAGCGCAACACGAAAGCAGCCCCGTACCTGACACAGGCGCCGGGGAGCCCGATGCGTGCCGGTTTCCCCACGACCACAGCGGTCAGCCTCGCTTCCCTCGGGACCGGGCTGCCGTCCGGTCTCCACGGCATCACCGGCTACCAGTCGTATGTCGACGAGATCGAAGCTCCGGTGAACTGGCTGCGCTGGACCCTCGCCGGAACCGCGATCGACCAGCGCGACGACCTCGTTCCGGAGACCGTGCAGCCCCACCGGACGGTGTTCGAACGCGGCCGCGAGGCCGGGCTGACCGTCACGACCGTCGTGCCGAAGGCCTTCGAAGGGAGCGGTCTCACCCGGGCCGTGCTGCGCGGCGGCAACTTCGTCGGAGTCTCCGCCTACGGCGATCTGCTCGCCCAGGTCGCCGCCGCGGTGCGCACGGGCGGCCGCAGTCTCGTCTATTGCTACATCGGGGAGGTCGACACGCTCGGGCACGTCTACGGGCCGGAATCCGCAGCGTGGCTCGCGCAGCTCACGGTGGTCGACCGTTTCGTCGAACAGCTCGCCGGGGCGCTGCCGGACGGCACCCGTCTGCTCGTCACCGCCGACCACGGCATGGTCGACGCCTCCCGCGGCCGTCGCATCGACTTCGACCACACACCGGGTCTGGGTGAGGACGTCACCGTCATTGCCGGCGAGCCGCGATGTCGCCACATCTATACCGACCACGTCGGCCGGGTCCTCGAACGCTGGCGCAACGAACTCGGCGACCACGCGTGGGTCGGCACCCGCGACGACGCGTTCGCGGCGTGCCTGTTCGGATCCGATCCCGATCCGTCGCTGGCCAGGCGGATCGGCGACATCGTGGCCGTCGGACGAGGCGAATCGACGGTGATCCGCAGCGACGGGGAGCAGGTCATGTCCAACCTGCCCGGGCAGCACGGGGCGTTGACCGACGAGGAACTGCTCGTGCCGCTGCTGCGGATCGGGTGACCGGTATCCCTGCCGGGACTCGCGGGTGTCGGAACTCTCGATGCCCGAACCGTATCGGTCACATAGTGTGTGCACATGCGTACCGATGCGGTGACCTGGCACGACCGCAGCAGTAGGGTCGCGCTGATCCTCCTGTGGGTGGTCCGGATCCTCTTCAAGCCGATCCTGAGCCTCTGGCCGAGCAACGACTTCGGAATCGCCGTGCTCGGCCGGCTGTCGTGGGTGGTCGACAGGATCACGCCCACCCCGCGTGCCGTGCACGTCACGCAGACCGAACTCGGTGGAGTGCCCGGTGAGCGGATCATCTCCCCGAAGCCGGTCGACGACCCGCTCGAGGACGCCACCATCCTCTACTTCCACGGCGGCGGTTTCATCTTCTGCGGCCCGTCCACCCACCGTCAGCTGTGCGTGCAACTGGCCCTGGACTCCGGCGCACCGGTGTACTCGATGGATTACCGGCAGGTGCCCGCGGTGCCGATCGCAGGTTCGGTGCAGGACGCGATGAACGCGTACACCGCACTGCTCGAGGTGGCCGACGACCCCACCCGCATCGTCGTCGGGGGCGATTCGGCCGGTGGTTATCTCGCGGCGAAGGTCGCCGAGCTCGCCGCGCGTCGCGGCATCCAGCGACCGGCAGCGGTGATCGGTTACTCGCCGCTGCTCAACCTCGATCTCGACAGGCACGATCCGAAGTACATGGCGAGGGACGCCTACCTACCCATCAAGGCCCTCGGGAAGATCCGTCCGCGCTGGTTCGCCGGAGAAGAAGCGATCGAGGGCGAGATGAACCCCGTCGACGCCGATCCCGCGCTGTTCCCCCCGATGTTCATGTGCGCGGCCGAATACGAGCTGACCAGGCCGGACGTGGAGATCATGACCGAGCATCTCGCGTCGGCAGGTCGGTCGGTGGAGACACATCTGTGGCGCGGGCAGATCCACGCGTGGCCGGTCCTGGCCCGCGCGATTCCCGAGGCCATGGAGCTGATCGGGCTCAGTACCCGGTTCGCACGGCGCGTGATCGTGGCAGTGGACGACGCTGCCTGACCGCTCACAGGTTGGTGTCGGATGGCTCCGGGGTCTCGGGTAATCCGGCCCCGTGCCCGTCACCGTCGGCGGACGGGCAGTCCGTTCCGAGGGCGTACGAGGTCATCGACAACGATCCGTATTCGACCCCGTCGACGAGAGTGGCCGGCTGGTCCCCGGCCTCGGCGGTGAGACCCGCGACGTACAGCAGCGGCAGGAAATGGTCCGGGGTGGGCACGGCCTTGCGATAGTCGGCGTGCTCGTGCAGCGCAGCCGCATCTCCGGGACGGTCGTGAAGGACGGTGAGGACGTCCTCGTCGAATCGATGCGCCCAGTCGAATCCCGCCCCCGGTCGCTGCGGATCCAACGCGCCGAGGTTGTGGACGACGTTGCCGCTCGCGACGATCAACACCCCGCGGTCGCGCAATGCGGCGAGGCGAGCGCCGAGGTCGACGTGATAGTCGAGCGGTTTGTAGGCATTGAGGCCGAGCTGCACCACCGGGATGTCCGCATTCGGGAAAGCATGGGTGAGCACCGACCAGGTGCCGTGGTCGAGGCCCCACGAATCGACGTCGGCGCCCACCCACGTCGGGTGCACGAGATCGGCGATCTCCTCCGCCAGTTCCGGAGCACCCGGAGCCGGATACTCCACGTCGAACAGGTCTTGCGGGAACCCGAAGAAATCGTGGATCGTGCGGGGCGATCGCATCGACGTCACAGCAGTGGCGTTGATGTACCAGTGCGCGGAGATCGCCAGGATCGCGCGGGGAGTCGGAACGGAACGTCCGAATGCCGCCCATGCCTGCGTGTAGCGGTTCGATTCGAGCGCGTTGAGCGGACTGCCGTGGCCGAGGAAGGCGACCGGCATGCGTGTCGGCACGAGTTCTCCTATCGGCCGGCGAGCCGGGCCTTCAACCAGGCCGTCAGGTCGTCGAGCACGCGGTCCTTCTCCGGTTCGTTGAATATTTCGTGGAACAACCCGTCGTACAACTTCAGCGTCAGATCCTCCGAACCGGCACGGTCGGCGATGAGTTGCGCCCCGGCCGGATCGGCGAGGGTGTCCTCGGTGCCGTGCATGACGAGCAACGGCAGGGTCAGGCTCGGAAGGCGCTGCTCGAGGCTCTGCTCGTTGAGCACCAGCACTCGCGCGAGCCCAGCGGGCACGAGACCGTGGTGCACGAGCGGATCGGCGTCGTACGCCGCGACCACGGCGGGATCGCGCGACACCGCCGTGCTGTCGAGTTTCTGCACCGGCACACCGGGCAGGAAACGTCCGATCAGCTTCCCGATCTCCACGACCGGCTTCGGTGTTCCCGACGTGACGATCACGGCCGGTCCGGACAACAGGAGCGCGGTGAGCCTGTCCTGATGGTCGAGCGCGTAGGCGAGTGCGATGGCACCCCCCATGGAGTGCCCGAGCATGAACACCGGCAGTCCGGGATGCTCGTGGAGCGCAAGGTCGATCAGGGTGTCGAGATCCTCGGTGAACTCGCGCATCTCGCGTGCGTGTACACGCTTGCCGCCCGACCGTCCGTGACCGCGGTGGTCGGGCGAATACACGACCAGGCCGAGGTCGGTGAGCCGTTCGACGACGTGGTCGTAGCGACGGGCGTGCTCGCCCAGTCCGTGGCTGAGGATCAGCACGCCCGTAGGGGCCTCCGGCGACCACACGTCGTACACGATCGGGATCGCCCCGCCGCCGGTGAACGACGATTCGGTGTGCTCCATGAGCGCCTCCTGCGGCCTCGTCGACTACTGCTCCTCGCATCCTTGCACGAGGGCCGGCCGAACGGTCCGAGTCCGGTCGGCGACGGGTGCATCCGTAGGTGCGTACGAGGACGGTCATCGTGCTCACGCCGGATGCGACGTGGACCTTCATCGGTGAGCCCGGTTTCTGTGACGGTGAGACGGTCAACACTGTTGACATGGTCTCGTCAACGCCGTTGACTGAACTGGCGGAACTACAGGTGAGGACGAGGATGTCTGGCGAAATCGAGCAGGGTGCCCGTACCGGTACCGCCCACAACCGTGCTGCCGTGGAGAAAGCGGCCGAGGAATTGTTCACCGAGCAGGGCTTCGCCGCCACCGGCGTCCGGGATATCGCGCGCCACGCCGGTGTCGATCCCGCGCTGGTCATTCGCTATTTCGGATCCAAGGAAAAGTTGTTCGTGCGGACGATGACGATGTCCGGCGCGTTCCTCGAGGTCATCGGGGGGCCACTCGACGGATTGGGCAGGGCGCTGGTCGACTTCGTCGTCCGGCGCACCCGCGCCCGGCAGACCGACGAATCCGGTGCCGTCTACGCCGCACTCGTACGCGCGTCGGACCGCCCCGCCGTCCGCGAGCACCTGCAGGACGCCATCGAACAGATGATCATCACCCCCTTGGCGCCGCGTCTCGACGGCGACGACGCCGAGTTGCGCGCTCATCTGCTGGCGGCACAGCTCGCGGGGTTGATGACTGCCCTGTACGTCGTGGAAAGCCCGTGGCTGCTCGCCGCGCCCATCGACGACATCGTCGACCGCTACGGTGCCGCCCTGCAGGCTCTCGTCCGACCCCGCCGGGATGCGCGCCGAAACACACTTCCGAGGAACGCCCATCGCGTATAGACCTGCTGCACAACACATTCTCATGCCATTCGAGAGATCTCTCTCGGCTATTTCCAGGAGCTGCTTTCCTTATGAACGACACCCGGTCCTATTCCCACCTCCTCTCCGCCGGCACCATCGGCCCGATCACCCTCGACAACCGAGTGGTGCTCGCGGCGATGGACATGAACCTGTGCGAGGACGGTGAGATCCACCAGCCCGACATCGACCACTTCGCCGCGCGCGCCGCCGGTGGTACCGGCATGATCATCACCGGCTGCTGCGCGGTCGCCTATCCGCTCGGCTGCGCCAGCGAGAAGGAACCCGGCCTGTCCGAGGACCGATTCATTCCCGGTCTCGCGGCCCTCGCCGACGCCGTCCACGCGGCCGGAAGCAAGCTGTGTGTCCAGATGACCCATCACGGCAGGGTCGCGCGGATCGACACGCTCGAAGACCGCCCTATGCTGGTTCCCTCGCAGCCCCGGCCGCCGAGCGACATGAGCGCCATGATCGACTGCACCCCGGCGGAACTGAAGAAGATGGCCGCCATCCAAGGGGGCAAGACGTCGACCTATCACGAAGCCACCCACGAGGATCTGGCGTGGCTCGTCAGGATGTTCGCCGAGGCGGCCGCCCGGGTGAAGGCGGCAGGCGGTGACGCGGTGGAGATCCACTGTGCTCACAACTATGTGCTCGGCGGGTTCCTCAGCCGCTACTCGAACCAGCGCACCGACGAATACGGCGGCTCGCTCGAGAACCGGGCACGACTCGCCTGTGAGGTCGTGCGCGCCGTCAAGGACGAGGTCGGGGACAGCCTCGCGGTGATCGTCCGTCTGGCCGGGCAGGAGTACGGCGAATCGGACGGCATGGCACCCGACGAGGCAGCTGCCGCAGCGGTATTGCTCGAACAGGCCGGTGCCGACGCCATCCATGTGACGGGTACGGCGCTCAACGCGTTCGCGAACTTCACCGACGGCCCGCTGCCGAACAAGGTCGGTTTCTACACCGACAACGCTGCCGTGATCAAGCGCGCGGTGTCGGTCCCGATCATCACCGTCGGCCGTATGCTCCCCGAGGTCGGAGAGAAGATGATCGCCGAAGGACGCACGGACTTCGTCGCGATGGGTCGTCAGCTCCTGGCCGATCCGGAAGTGGTGAACAAGCTCGAAGCCGGTACGCCCGAGCGGATTCGCCCCTGCATCAACTGCTACGTGTGCGTCCAGGAGAATTTCTGGGACGACACCCCGTTGTGCGCCGTCAATCCGGCGCTCGGTAACGAGACCCTGCTGCCGTTCCCGAAAACGGAGACCCGCAAGCATGTCGTGGTCGTCGGATCCGGCCCCGGCGGTCTCGAGTCCGCGCGCATCGCCGCCGAACGCGGGCACCGGGTCACCGTGCTCGAGAAGACCGACCGGCTCGGTGGCACCCTGTGGTTCTCCACGCTGACCACCCCCGACAACGAACGGCTGCTGAACTGGTTGAAGAGTGAGGTCGCCCGCCTCGGCGTCGACGTCCGGCTCGGCACCACCGCCACCGCCGCGACCGTCCGGGCGCTCTCGCCCGACGTCGTCGTCGTCGCGACCGGCGCCGTCCGCGACCGGCCCGACGTCCCGGGCGGCAATCTCCCGCACGTACACACCGGCGATACCATGCGCGCTCTCATGACCGGATCCGGTGACGTCTCCGGCCAGTCCCCTCTGCTGCGCGTGATGGGGCGGCTCGGGGGTGCGCTGGGGATCACGAAGAGCCCGGACAGGATCCGGTTCCTGAGCACCAAGTTCCTCAAGTTCCTGCCGATGACCCGCAACGTCGTCGTGGTCGGCGGTTCTCTCGTGGGCCTCGAGCTGGCCGAGTTCCTCGCCGAGCGCGGCAGCCGCGTGACCCTTGTCGCCGAGGGCGGTCAGCTCGGTGTGCCCATGGCGATGCCGCGCCGGTGGACGGCGGTCAAACATGCCCGCGACGTCGGCGTCGACATCCACCGCAATGCCGCCCTGAAGCGCATCACCCGCAGGACCGTCGAGTTCGTCGCAGGCGGAGAAACGCATTCGGTGCGGGCATCGATGGTGATCGTTGCCACGGGGGTGTCGGCGGCCGCTCCTCTGGCGGAGGAACTGACCGGCTCGGGCATCGACGTCCGGGTCGTCGGTGACGCCGGTTCGGTCGATTACATCGAAGGCGCAATGCACTCGGCGTGGCAGGTTGCCACCACGCTGTAGGGGGCGGACTCTCCGATTCCTCCGGGCCGTGGGGAGGATCGGGTCACGGCGCGCTGTCGGTGGGCGGCACGATCGAATGCGCGAGCGCCCGCATGAGGAATTCGAGTTCGGGGTTCGGGTTCGCGTTCCTCTGCACCACCCCGCACACCGGCACCTGCAGCCGATGGTGGATCTCGCGCATGAACTTCAGCCCCTTGCGAGGGGTGCCGGCCGCCGTCCCGGCGTAGAGCACGGTCCACGCCCGCGGATTGGTGAGCACCTCGAGCGTCGCCGTGTGGTCGCGGGCGATCGGGGGTCCGAGACGCACGCGGCGTCCGACCTCCACGAAAGCGTCCTCCACGACACGGTGCAACAGCACCTGGTTGGCCCGCGGCGGCAGCAGCAACGGATAGTGGGCGAGATCGCCGAGGTCGACGGTCGAGAACGCCGACAGCGGGTGCTCGCTCGACGTGACGATCACGAGTTCCTCGATGCCGAGGCGCACCGCTTCCAGACCCGGCCGGTCGACGTCGCCGCGGATCAGCGCGAGGTCGGCTTCCCCGGACGCGACCGCATTGACGCGGTCGGTGAAGTCCTTGATGACGAACTCCACGTCGATCTGGGGATGACGTTCCCGGACGCTGGAGATCGCGTCGAGACTCTGCGATGCGAAGCTCATGTTCGCGGTGATCCGGATGCTCTCCCGCGGCTCGCGGCCGACCTCGAGGGCCTTCGCTTCGAGGCCGAGCACCTCGGCGGCGATCGGCATCAGGCGCCGGCCGGCGGGGGTGAGCTCGACCGAACGAGTGGTGCGGTCGAACAGGGTGGCGCCGAGTTCGTGTTCGAGCTTCGCGATCTGATGGCTGATCGCCGACTGCGAGATGAAACAACGCTGGGCGGCACGAGAGAAGCTGCCCTCCTCACCGACGGCGAAGAAGTAGCGCAGCTGACGGAAATCCATGGCTCCTCCCGAGGACAGGCCACCTGTATTTATGAGCAGAACAGATAACAGTTTTTCGAATATCCCAGGTTAGTGGATAACAAGGGTCCTTCGTACCTACGTTGGGAGTCATACATCAACGGAGATGACACCAGCACGCGGAGGTTTACGACAGCATGGACGGTGCGGACACAGCGACCCGGATCGATCGGACGGACGTGGTCATCGTCGGCTCCGGCTTCGGAGCATTGGCCACCGCCAAGAAGCTCGCCAAGGCCGGCACGCCTTTCGTACTGATCTCGGAGACCACCGAGCACCTGTTCCAGCCGCTGCTCTACCAGGTCGCCACCGGGGTTCTCTCGCCCGGTGAGATCGCTCCTTCCGTGCGTGCGATCCTCGCCGAGTACCCCCAGGCCGACGTCCGTCTGGGCCGGGTCGTCGATGTCCTGCCCGAAGAGAACACGGTCGTCTACGAAGCCGGCGGTCAGCGTCTGCGCCTCGGCTACAAGTACCTCGTCGCCGCGACCGGCGCGCGTCAGGCGTACTTCGGACGCGACGAGTTCGCCGACCTGACGTACGCGCTGAAGACGGTCGAGGACGCGGAGCGGCTTCGCCGTCAGATCGTGCGGTGCTTCGAGGAAGCACACGTCACCACCGATCCGGAACGTCGGAAGAATCTGCTCAGCTTCATCGTCGTGGGCGCCGGCCCGACGGGAGTCGAGCTCGCGGGACAGATCAAGGAGCTGGCGCAGCGCTACTTCGCCGAGTCCATCGGCAACATCCGCGCGGAGGACGTCACCGTCACGCTCGTCGAGGGCGCCGACAAGGTGCTGCCCCCGTTCGGCGGCAAGCTCAGCGAGTACTCCAAGGAATCGCTCGAGAAGAGCGGCGTCGACGTCGTTCTCGGGACGATGGTCACCGACATCGACGAGCACGGGGCCACGCTCACCACGCCCACGACCGAGGAGACCCGCCGCCTCACCGCGGAGACCATCATCTGGTCGGCCGGTATCCAGGCCAACGACTTCGCCGACGTGCTCGCCGAGCGCACCGGCTGCGAGACGGTCCGCGGCGGACGCCTGCTCGTCGACCCGGACTTCACCGTCGGCCGCAGCGACGACATCTTCGCGATCGGCGACATGGTCACTCTCGACAACCTGCCGGCGCAGTCGCCGTTCGCAATGCAAGGTGGCCGCCACGTGGCGAAGATGATCATCGGCAAGGTCGCGATGGGCACCCCGTTCCAGTACAAGGACAAGGGCAGCATGGCGATCATCAACCGATTCCGCGCCATCACGCGGGTCGGGAAGATCGAACTCACCGGCTTCATCGCGTGGGTCCTGTGGCTCGCCGTCCACCTCGTCTACCTGGTCGGCTTCCGCAACCGCTATATCGCGGTCCTGTCGTGGTGCGGTTCCTTCCTCGGACACCGCCGCCCGCACTTCTACTACGCGCAGGGCGCCGCGCCGGTGCCCACCGCCGAGAACGAAGCGACGGAGACGAAGGACGAGCGGCCGGGCGACAAGGAAGCCGTGCCGGCGTCCGCATAGTTCTCCGATCACCGAAAGGCCCCGACCATCCGGTCGGGGCCTTTCGCCGTCGACGCGCCGAGCCGGGACCGACGCGGCGTGTAGCGGTGGCGAACCCCGGCTCACCGCGCGAACTGCCGGTGCTCGACGGGCACTCCGGGTGAAAGTCGGGGTGATTTCCGGGATTTCCTGCGGGCCAGAGCTGTTCGGATGGTGTATCTCGGCCGGCCTGCGGTTACCGTGTGCAGCGCATCCCGAGGAGTGACCCATGAACGACGATGGCAGCGGCCCCTGCGTCGCGACGACACGCGTCGGCTGCGATGTCGTCACGGTCCGCGACATCGCGTCGAGCATCGACCGCTTCGGCGACCGCTACCTGCAGCGTGTGTTCACCCTCCACGAGCTGGAGATATGCACCGGCCCGGGTCGCGCACAACGGCTCGCGGCGCGGTTCGCCGCGAAGGAAGCCGTGATGAAGGTCCTGCGTCCCCGCGACCGCGCGGTGCCGTGGCGAGCCATCGAGATCCGCCGCGCGGACTGGGGCGGATGCACCGTCCTACTGGCCGGTAACGCGGCTGCCCTGGCGCGAGATGAACAGGTGACCGACATTCAGGTCTCGATTTCTCACGAGCCCGAATATGCCATCGCGACGGTCGTGGCGACCCGCGTCGAAGAAGCAGAAACTGGAGAACATCCATGACGGAGCAGGTGATCCGCAAGGTCCTCGGTGCGCACGCGAAGCTGTCGGTCGACAGCACGGTGCTCGACTCCACCGCCGACCTCTACGAACTCGGCCTGACGTCGCACGCCAGCGTGAACGTGATGCTCGCCCTCGAGGACGCCTTCGACGTGGAGTTCCCCGACGAACTGCTGCGCAAGAGCACGTTCGCGAGCGTCGGAGCCATCCGGTCGGCGTTGACGGAACTGGGCGTCGCGTGACCTCCGTGTCCGCGCCGCTCACCGTATCGGAGAACACCGAGCTGTCCTTGCTCGCGCGTGCCGAGATCGTCGGACGCGAGAGCGCCGGACCCGCGGCGGCCGAGGTGGATCGGGAGGGACGATTTCCACACGAGGCCGTCGACGCGCTGCGCGCCTACAAGCTCCTGAACTGCGCTGTCCCCGTCGAACAGGGCGGGGAGGGAGCGTCGCTGGGTGAGCTGTGCGCCGTCGCACGCATCCTCGGCCGGTACTGCGCCTCGACCGCGATGATCTTCGCGATGCACCAGACGCAGATCCTGTCGCTCGTGCGTCACTCCACCCCGGGCGTGGCGGCCTTCGTCGCCGAGGCGGTGGCGAAGGACTACCTGATCGCTTCGGCGACCACCGAACTCGGCACCGGTGGCGACGTGCGCAGCAGCGTCTGCGCCCTCACTCGGGACGGAGAGACGGTCTCGCTCACCAAGAACGCGCCGGTCATCTCGTACGGCGAGTACGCCGATGCGATCCTGGTGACCGCGCGCCGCACCGCCGACAGCCCGCCGAGCGACCAGGCGCTCGTCGTGTGCCGACGCGACGGCGTGACCCTCGAGCCCACCGGAAGCTGGGACACCCTGGGGTTGCGGGGCACATGCAGTCCCGGATTCGTCCTCACCGGCACGACGTCCGCCGATCTCGTGGTAGGTGCGTCCTATGCCGAGATCTCGTCGCGCACCATGCTTCCCGTTTCGCACAGTGTGTGGTCGGCGGTGTGGCTCGGCATCGCCGACGCGACGATGGAGAAGGCCCGTTCGTTCGTGCGGTCGGCGGCCCGCCGCAGCCCGGGTGTCACCCCGCCCGGTGCGCTGCGACTCGCCGAAGCGGCCGCCGTGCACCAGCAGTTCGCCGATCTCGTCGCCGCGTCCGCCGCCCGGTTCGACGCCGCGGCGTCGGCACAGGACGAATCGATGTCGGGCATGGGTTTCTCGCTCGCCATGAACAACCTCAAGGTCACCGCGTCCACCCTCGTCGTGGATCTGGTGAACCGCGCGATGCTCGTCTGCGGTATCGCCGGATACCGCGAGGATTCGCAGTACTCGCTCGGCCGTCACCTGCGCGACGCGCACGGTGCCGCCGTGATGGTCAACAACGACCGCATCATGAACAACTCGGCCCAGATGTCGATCGCCTACCGGGGGACTCTGTGACCAGTCCGGCCACGACCAGCACTGCCACCGACGAACTGTCCGAACTCGAGCGCGCCCGCCTCGACTTCCAGCAACAGTTGCTCGGGGCCGAACTGCTCGTGGAGACCGGTGTTCCCGGCCTCTACGGACGTTCGGGTGTCTTCGAGGACATCGTGGACGGCATCGACCGAGTGGTGGTCGCGGCAGGTCCGGGCCGGGCGGCGACGCGATTGCGCTTCCCGCCGGTCTTCCCGAGGACGAGCTTCGAGCGGACCGACTACATCGCCTCGTTCCCGCACCTGACGGGAGCGGTGAACACCTTCGCGGGCAGCAACGCCGAGCACGCCGCACTGCTGGCCGCCCGCTCGCGCGGCGAGGCGTGGGACCCGTGGCTCGAACCCGCCGACACCGTGCTGGTCTCCGCCGCATGCCATCCCGCCTACTCGCGGTACACCGGCACGCTGCGTGAGGGCGGCGAACTGCTCGATGTTCTGGGTTACTGCTTCCGGCACGAACCCGCCGTCGATCCCGCCCGCATGCAGGCATTCCGCATGCACGAGTTCGTGCGCATCGGCACCGAGAACGATGCTGCGCAGCATCGTGATTCCTGGATCCAGCGAGGACTCGAGGTGCTCGACTCGCTCGGTCTCGACGCGAGCGCCGTGCCCGCCAACGATCCGTTCTTCGGACGGGCCGGACGCATGCTGGCCGTCAACCAGCGCACCGAGAACCTCAAGACCGAACTGACCGTCCGTCTCTACGGCGACCTCGACGAGGGCACCGCCGTGGTCTCCTGCAACTGCCATCGTGAGCACTTCGGCGAGACGTTCGAGATCCGCACGGCCGACGGCGAAGTCGCACACAGCGCGTGCGTCGGATTCGGTATGGAGCGCATCGCCCTGGCGTTGTTGCGGACCCACGGACTCGACGTCGACCGTTGGCCCGTTCCGGTGCGCGACAGGCTGTTCCCGTGAGCGATCGGCTCATCGACGTCCGCGTCGGCGGATACTCACCGCATTTCGTGCACGCCGCCGACCGGATCTGGACCGAGACCAACTGTTACGTCGACCTGTGGGTCGAGGTGCTGCATGCGCTCGGCCACGATCCGGTCCCCGCGGCGGCGTGCGCGTTCTCGGCCCGGTTCGACGGCGCCCAGTGGACCTTCCTCAAGTTCCGCCCCGAAGACCTGATGTCGCTCTACGGGGTCGACGTCGCGGAGATGAACGTGTGGCGCCGTCCGGTGGACCACCTCGAGGACAATGCCGCCGCCGGTCTGCTGTCCACGGTCGAGGTGGACGCCTACTGGTTGCCCGACACCGAGGGCACCGGATACCGGGAGAGTCGTTCCAAGACCACGATCGTGCCCAACCTCATCGACCGGGATGCCGAGACGCTCGAGTACTTCCACAACAGCGGCTATCACATCCTCACCGGTGAGGACTTCCGCGGAGTGTTCGGTCTCGACGAGCCGGTACCCACCTGGCCGCCCTATCTCGAGCAGGTGCGGGTCGAGGCGTCGCAGCCGCAGTGCGATGCGTTCGACACGGTGCTCCTGCGGCACCTGCGTATGCGTGCCGGTTCGAACCCGGTGCGCGAACTCGGAACCCGGGTTCTTGCGGACGTCGACCGGATCCGCACCGGCGGGATGGACGTCTTCCATCCGTGGACGTTCGGGGTGCTCCGTCAATGCGGCGCGACCGCCGAACTCGCCGCCGACGTGAGCCTCTACATGGACGGTCGCGGCTACCCCGGTGCGGCGGCCGCGGCCGACGGATTCCGCGCGGTCGCCGAGGGTGCGAAGAGCGTGCAGTTCCGCATGGCCCGCGCGGCGCGCGGCCGCGATGTCGAGCCCGGTGATCAGCTGGTCGCGATGGCCGAAGCCTGGGGGGACGCCATAGCGACCGTCGTCCGCGCCGCCGGCGTGCGATGACGGGTCCGGCGCACATGGATCTGCTGCACGACGCCCGGTGGCGTTGCCTCGGAGTCGATTCCGGGACGGTGGTCCATCCCGACGAACTCCCACAGGACGGTCGTTGGTTACCGGTCCGCATACCCGGCACGGCCGCGGGCGCGATCCGGGATGCCGACGGCGCCGCGGCGGTCCGGGCGTCGTCACCCGACAGCAGCGACTGGTGGTTCGTCACCGACGTCGAGGTGTCCGGCCACGGACCGTGGTACCTGACCTTCGACGGGCTCGCGACCCTCGCGGACGTCTGGGTCGACGGTACGCTCGTCGCCACATCGGAATCGATGTTCGTGCCGTTCACCGTCGTTCTCGACCACCTGTCGTCGACGACGCGGATCGCCATCCGGTGCGCCTCGCTCGACGCCGCACTCCGTGAGCGCAGGCCGCGCGGACGCTGGCGTTCGTCGCTCGTATCGGCCCAGGGACTGCGGTGGTTCCGCACCACGATGCTCGGGCGTGCCCCGGTCTACGGCGGAGCCCCGGCACCGGTCGGTCCGTGGCGTCCCGTGCGTCTCGTCGGCTCCGGCGAACCGGTCGTGCTGGAATGTGCGATACGGACGGCTCTGCACGGATCCGAGGGGATCGCCGATATCGATCTCGTCCTGGCCGGCGCCGCCGTCTCCGAGGCGGTCGTCGACATCGAAGGCGCGACGGCGCACGCACGGCCCGACTACGGATCCGACGGTACGGCACACGTGCGGATGCAGGTGACGCTCCCCGAGGTGAGACGGTGGTGGCCGCACACCTACGGCGACCCGAACCTGTATGCGGCACACGTTCTTCTGAACGGGCATCGGATCGAACTGGGCCGCATCGGTTTCCGCTCGGTGGAGCAGGACCCCGGCGACGGCTTCGGCCTGCGGGTCAACGACGTCGACGTCTTCTGCCGCGGGCTGGTGTGGACACCGACCGACCCCATCGCGCTGAACGACCCGGCCGGCACCCGACGCATCCTCGAACGCTGTGTGTCCGCAGGCGTGGACACGATCCGTATCCCGGGCACCCTGGTCTACGAGGACGACGAGTTCTACTCGGCGTGTGCGGAACTGGGCATCATGGTGTGGCAGGACGTCATGCTCGCCACGACAGACCCGCCCGACGACCCGCACGTCCGCTCGCTGCTCGAGGGCGAGGTGCGCGCACTGTCGCGCCGGTGTGCGGGGAATCCGGCTCTCGTCGTGCTGTGCGGGGGGAGCGAGACCGAACAGCAACCGGCCATGCTGGGTCTGACCGGCGTGCCGATTGCGGCACTCGACGACTGGTTGCCCGAGATCGTCGACCGTGAGTGGCCGGGTGCGGTGTGGGTGTCCTCGTCGCCGTCCGCGCCCCCGGGCAGCGACACGCTTCCGATCGCGGTCGGTTCGGGTGTGGCGCACTACTTCGGTGTCGGGGGATACCGCCGTCCGATCGGTGACGTACGTGTCGCCGGCGTCCGCTTCGCCGCCGAATGCCTCGCGTTCTCGATTCCGCCGTCCGACACCGCGATCGAAGCCGAGTTCGGCAGCGTGAATGTTGCCGGTCACCATCCGCGGTGGAAGGCGGCTGTGCCACGCGACAACGGCGCCCCCTGGGACTTCGAGGACGTGCGAGACCATTATGTGCGCACGATCTTCGGGGTCGACCCCTCCGAGGTGCGGTGGGCCGATCCCGCCCGGTATCTCGCGCTCGGGCGGGCGGCGATGTGCGAGGCGTACACCGAGGTGCTGCAGTACTGGCGACGAGCCGGATCGGGATGTCGCGGCGCCCTGATCCTGTCCGCCCGCGACCTGCAACCGGGTGCCGGATGGGGTGTGCTCGACGCCGACGGGAACCCGAAGGCACCGTGGTGGGTGCTGGCCCGGGTGTTCGCGCCCGTCACCGTGCTTCTCACCGACGACGGCCTCGACGGTCTGCGTGTGGACGCGATCAACGACACCGCCGACGTCCTCGACGTCACGCTGCAGGTGCAGGCCCACACCCCGTCGGGTGCCGTGCCGGTGGACGTGTCGCTGCCGTTGTGTCTCGATCCGCACGAAACCCGGGTGTTCTCGTGGGCTGCGCTGACAGGCGGCTTCACCGATGTCAATTTTGCGTATCGATTCGGGCCGCGCACATTCGAGACTGCCACCGCACGGCTGGTGGATCACGCCGGTGCGGTGTTGTCGGAGTCCGTGCATCTCGTGGGTGGTCCGGAACGGGCCGTCGAGCGTGGAACCGGGCTGGACGCGACCGCTCGACCGGTCCCGGACGGCTGGAGCGTGCAGGTGCGAACCGAGGCCGCCGCGCACTACGTTCATCTCGATGTCACCGGTGGTGACCTGCAGGATTCGTGGTTCCACCTGCCTCCCGGAGGTTCTCGTACGATCGCCGTGCGGGCCTGGGATCCGGACTCGGCCCTGAGTGGCCGGGTGGGGGCGTTGAACTCGGCCACGAGCGCACCGATCCGTGTACTTCCCGCCTCGGACGGTCACGAGGTCCGCAGGTAGCTCCCGAGGGCCTCCGACGGACCGGTGCGAGGTACGCCGAAAGCGACAGGTGCATATCGGGCATGGACGGGGTATATGTATCTCCCAAGGGGTCGCTCACCCGATTTGCACCTTCTGTACGGTGCCGGTGGCCACCTCTCCCCGCCTTCCGAGAGGAGATCGACATGGCGATCCGCTCCACATCGCAGATGGGTGCCTCGCACACCGCTTCGTCCACTCGCCGTCCTGCCCGGATCGAGCAGGACGGACCGTCCTTCACCGAGGTCATCCACTCGCAGCTGTTCTCGAACTATCAGGTGCCTCGCGGTGAGGTGCAGCGCAGCGCCTGACCCCACACCCCTCCGGCGCGAGATCGTGCCTGCCGGGGTGCCCGCGCGGCGTTCAGGACGCCTCCGCGTGCGGCACACTGTCGGCATGAGTGAAACCACGAGTCAGAGCACCCGCATCGTTCTCGCCTCGCGTCCGGAGGGGGCACCCACCGCCGACAACTTTCGCTTCGAGACGGTGGATCTGCCCGAGGTCGACGACGGTCAGATCCTCCTGCGCGTCGTCTACCTGTCCCTCGACCCGTACATGCGCGGCCGCATGAGCACCGCGAAGTCGTATGCCGCGCACGTCGAACTCGGGGACGTGATGGTCGCCGGAACGGTGGGCCAGGTCGTCGAATCGCGGTACGACGGACTCGAGCCGGGCGACTACGTCCTCGCAGGTGCCGGCTGGCAGTCGCACGCCGTCCTCGACGGTTCCGCGGTACGCAAACTCGATCCGCGGGCCGCACCGATATCCACTGCCGTGGGTGTGCTCGGAATGCCCGGTTTCACAGCCTATTCCGGACTTCTGAAGATCGGGCAGCCGAAGGAGGGCGAGACCGTCGTCGTCGCTGCCGCCACCGGGCCGGTGGGATCTGCCGTGGGGCAGATCGCGAAGCTGAAAGGGGCGCGCGCGGTCGGTATCGCAGGTGGGCAGGAGAAGTGCCGCGCGCTGATCGAGGAATTCGGTTTCGACGCGGCGATCGACCACCGAGACCCGAACTTCGCCGACACGCTGGCCGAGGCAGTTCCCGACGGCATCGACGTCTACTTCGAGAATGTGGGCGGACCGGTGCAGGAGGCGGTGTGGCCGTTGCTCAACACCTACGCGCGAATTCCGGTGTGCGGTCTGGTCGCGCAGTACAACGGTGCAGATCTGAACCGCAAGGACCGTCTTCCGGGACTGTTCAACTCGATTCTCACCAAGAGCCTCACGATCCGCGGGTTCATCCAGAGCGAATTCGTCAAGGAGATGTACGGCGATTTCCTGCGTGAGGTCTCGGCGTGGGTCCGAGACGGGAAGCTCGAGTACCGCGAGGACATCGTCGACGGACTCGAGAACGCCCCGGAGGCGTTCATCGGCATGCTCGAAGGGAAGAACTTCGGGAAGATGCTCGTGCGGGTCGCGCCGGAGTGACGGACACCGGACGGTGCTCGCGATCGAGGATCGCGTCGCGAGCACCGTGCGGGGAACGTCGGGCGCTACGGTCGAATACCGTCACTCGCCGTCAGGCGATGCGCTCGAATACAGCGGCGAGCCCCTGGCCACCGCCGATGCACATCGTCTCGAGTCCGTAGCGACCCTCACGGCGGTCGAGTTCGCGCAGCAGTGTGGCGAGGATGCGTCCGCCGGTCGCGCCCACCGGGTGTCCGAGCGAGATCCCGGAGCCGTTGGGATTCAGGCGCGGGTCGTCGGCCTCGATGCCCCACGAGCGGGTGACCGCCAAGGCCTGTGCGGCGAACGCCTCGTTGAGTTCGATGACGTCCATGTCGGCGAGCGTGAGTCCGAGTCGGCCGAGGGCTTTCTCGGTGGCGGGCACCGGGCCGATACCCATGGTGCGCGGCGGCACACCGGCCACTGCCCAGCTCGCGAGGCGGGCCAGTGGACGCAGACCCAGCGCGGCGGCCTTATCGGCGGTGGTGACGATCGCGAGAGCGGCACCGTCGTTCTGGCCGCTGGCGTTGCCCGCGGTGACGGTCGACTCGGGATCGACCTTGCCGCGGATCGGGCGCAGTTTGGCGAGGGACTCCATCGAGGTATCGGCGCGGGGGTGTTCGTCGGTGTCGACGACCAGCGGATCGCCCTTGCGCTGCGGCACCGTGACGGGCACGATCTCCTGCGCGAACACGCCGTTCTTCTGCGCGGCGACGGCGCGCTGGTGCGACTGTACGGCAAGCGCGTCCTGGTCCTCACGGCTGATGGAGAACTCGGCGCGCAGGTTCTCGGCGGTCTCGATCATGCCGCCGGGCACCGGGAAGTCGCGGCCACCGGCGGTGACGCGAGCGCGGGCGAGGCGATCGGACAGTGCGACGGCTTCGCCCTTGACGCCCCAGCGCATGCCGGTCGCGTAGAACTCGGCCTGGCTCATGGACTCGGCGCCGCCGGCGAGGATCAGGTCGCTGCCGCCGGTGTGGACCTGCATGACGGCCTGCAGGACCGCCTGCAGACCCGAGCCGCAGCGGCGGTCGACCTGCAGGCCCGGAACGTCCACGCCGAGACCGGCGTTGAGGGCGGCGACGCGGCCGAGGGCCGGGGCTTCACCGTTCGGGGAGGCCTGGCCGAGGAGGACGTCGTCGATGTCGGAGCCGGTGATGCCGGTGCGGGTGACGAGTTCGCGGATAAGGGTGGCTGCAAGATCCTCGGGGGCGATGTCCTTCAGAACACCACCGAACCGGCCCACCGGGGTGCGCAGGGGTTCGCAGATCACTACGTCGGTCATGATGTACCTCGATCGGGGTTGTTCACTGGTGGGTCTGGGTGCGGGCGAGATCCGTGGAGATCGCCTCGGCGGTGGCGAGCAGCGCCGGGACGAGTTCGCCGTGCACGATCTCCATCCGGTAGCGGGCGGCGTGGGTCGACAGGTTCACCGACGCCACAACGGTTCCCGACGCGTCGCGGATCGGTGCGGCAAGTGATCGCAGGCCTTCTTCGAGTTCCTGGTCGACCACGCAGTATCCGTTGCGACGTACCGTGGCGATCTCGGCGCGCAGCTCCTCGGCGGTGGTGACGGTGTTGCCGGTGATGGGTGCGAGATCGGCGCGGGTGAGATAGGCCTCGAACTCGTCGTCGGTCAGGCCGGCGAGCAGCACTCGTCCCATGGAGGTCGCGTAGGCGGGGAAGCGCGTGCCGAGCGTGATGGTGACGGTCATGATGCGGCTGACAGGGACTCGCGCGACGTAGACGACGTCGTCTCCGTCGAGCACCGACACCGAGGTCGATTCCTTGACCTTCTCGGCGAGCGATTCGAGATGCGGCCGCGCAACCTCCGGAAGCGTCAGCGCGGACAGATAGCTGTAACCGAGTTCGAGCACCCGTGGGGTGAGCCAGAACTGGGAACCGTCGGTGTGGACGTAGCCGAGTTCGATGAGCGTCAACAGGAATCGGCGGGCGGTGGCGCGGGTGAGGCCGGTCGCGCGGGCGACGTCCGAGAGCGACTGCCGCTGGGTATGCGCACCGAAGGCTTTGATGACCGACAGGCCACGGGCCAGCGACTGCACGTAATCGGTTGACGCTCCCGGGTTCTCGCGAGCGACCTCGGGAGTGGTGACGTCGGGAGTGCTCACGACCCCGTGCCTCCCTCGGTGTCGGCGAGTGCCTGCTTGCCGAGCGCGAACGCGCGGTTGCTGTTGGGGACTCCCGCGTAGACCGCGGTGTGCAGGAACACCTCGACGAGGTCGTCGGGATCGATCCCCGCGCGGAGGGCGGCGCGGATGTGCATGTCGAGTTCGTGCTCGTTGCCGACCGCGGTGAGGATCGCGAGGGTGAGCAGGCGGCGGGTGCGGTGGTCGAGGCCCGGACGTGCCCAGATGTCGCCCCATGCCGTGCGGGTGATGAAATCCTGGAAGGGCCGGGTGAATTCGGTGGTCGACTCGATGGACCGGTCGACGTGGGCGTCACCGAGGACGGAACGGCGCACCCGCAGTCCCTCCTCGAACACCGCGGTGCGGTGCGCGGCGGATGGAGTGGCGCACGAGATGTGTTCGCGGATGAGCTTTGTGATCCGTCCCGCCTGCTCCACGTTGGCGAGGTGCGCGCCGGGGGAGACGACGTGGAAGGCGGAGTCGGCGATTCCGTCGGCCAGCTGTTGCATCGTCGACGGCGGGGTGGCGGGATCCTGCTCGCCGGCGATCACCAGGGTGGGCGCGACGATCCGCGCGAGGTCGGGACGGCCGTCCCAGGTCGCCAGCGCCTCGCAGCATGCGGCGTAGCCCTCGTCGGTGGTGCCCTTCACCATCTCGACGTGGCGGGTGACCAGATCCGGATCGTGCTCGGCCAGTTCGGGAGTGAACCATCGCGAGACGATGGAGTCGGCGATCGAGGCGAGGCCGTCGTTGCGGACGGACGCGGCCCGGTCGTACCAGGGCTGGGCGGGCTGGAAGGCCGGTGAGGTGCACAGCAGCGTCAGTGTGCGCACGCGTTCGGGGTGATGCGCGGCGAGCCACTGTCCGACGGCACCGCCGAGCGACAGGCCGACGTAGTGCACGGCGTCGAGTCCGAGCGAGTCGAGCAGGGCGACGACGTCGCCGGCGAGCTCCTCGATCGTGTAGGGTCCGGACGGCGCGGGGGAGGGGCCGTGTCCGCGATGGTCGGCCGCGACGACGTTCCAGTCGGGCGACAGGGAGTGGATCTGCGGTGCCCACATCGACAGGTCCGAACCCAGCGAACCGAGGAACAGGACGGTCGGCTTCGTGGGGTCGCCGTACTGTTCGTAGTTGAGCATGACGGTCATCGGGTACCTCCTGTGGTTCGGTTCATGGTGTCGTGGCGGGTGAGAACGCGATCGACGATGTCGGCGGCATGACCGAGATAGCGTGTGGGGTCGAGAAGTTCGCGCACGTTCTGCGGATCGAGATGTGCTGTGACGACGGGGTCCTCGTCGAGCCGCCTGCCGGCGACCGCCGCATCGGTGACGATCGAGCGTGCGTCGTCGGTGTGTTCGGCGAGTGCGGCAGTGACCTTCTCGGCGAGGATCGCTCCGCCGGTGAGCGCGAGATTGCGGTCGAGCGCGTCGGTGTGGACGTGCAGCCCGTTCAGGCTCACCGAGAGTTGGTGCGCGGCACCGCCGGTGAGGCGCAGGATGTCGCCGAGCGTCTCCCATTCGGCATGCCAGGCGCCGGCGGCGCGCTGGAACTCGTGGTCGGTCGACGACAGGATCGTCGAGACGAGACCGGGTACGCGCCGGGCGGCGGCACGCGCGGTGACGGCCGCGACGGGATTGCGCTTGTGCGGCATGGCCGACGACCCGCCGGGCGCATCCTCGCTCACCTCGCCGAACTCGGTGCTCGCCATGAGCACGACATCGGTGGCGGGCTTCGCGACCGTACCCGCGGCGACGCCGAGTGCGCCCGCAAGGGTGGTGATCGGAGTGCGTGCGGTGTGCCACGGGGCGACGGGACGTGCGAGTCCGAGCAGGTCGGCGACGGTGTCGGCGAACGCGAAGCCGTCGGGATGGACGGCGGCGAGCGTGCCTGCGGCCCCGCCGTACTGCGCGGGCAGGACGGACAGGGCGCGGCCGAGTTCGGTGACGGCGTCGTCCAGGGACAGGAGCCAGCCGGCCGCGAGAGCACCGAAGGTGGTGGGCAGCGCCTGCTGGCCGAGGGTGCGCGCGACCATCGGCGTCTCACGGTGCGTGGCGGCCAGACGGGCTGCGCCGTCGGCCGCGGAGCGCAGGTTCGCCACGACGATGGCGCCCGCGCGGTGGGCGAGCAGCATCAGCGCGGTGTCGAGGACGTCCTGGCTGGTCGCGCCGACGTGCACGGCCCGCGCGGGAGCATCGGCTCGCTCCCGCAGCAACGAAACCAGGGGGATGACGGCATTGCCGCCCGCCGCGGATCGTCGTCCGAGGTCGGCGGGATCGAGATCACCGGCGAGCGACGCGGCCGCTGTCGCGACGGCGTCGGCGTCGGCGTCCTCGATGCGGCCGAGTGCAGCTGCCGCGCGGGTCAGCGCGACCTCCACGTCGAGTAGGGCGCCGATCCACGCGCGGTCCGACAGGGCGGCACCGAGTTCGTCCGCGCCGAAGACGGGGTCGAACAGCGGGCCCCGGTAGTCGGCGCCGGGGGATGAGGAAGACACGGACCTCCGATCCGAAATGTTCGCGATGTGGACGGATGGACGCTATGCGAACAGGTTAGTGCCGCCGTTGTGCACCCGCAACGATCCTACGCGTATGTGTTCGCATTGCGGACGGTAGTTCACATGACGTACACATGAGGGTATCGTGGCACACATGGACAAAGTCGTTGCCTCCGCCGCCGAGGCCGTAGCCGACATCCCCGACGGCGTCACGATCGCTGTCGGAGGGTTCGGCCTGGTCGGCATCCCCGAGATACTCATCGATGCAGTGCTCGAACAGGGCGCCACCGACCTCGAGACCGTCAGCAACAACTGCGGTACCGACGGCTTCGGGCTCGGTCTGCTGCTCGAGAAGGGGCGCATCCGCCGCACCATCTCGTCGTACGTCGGCTCCAACAAGGAGTTCGCGCGCCAGTACCTCGCCGGCGAACTCGAAGTCGAGCTCACCCCGCAGGGCACGCTCGCCGAACGCCTGCGCGCCGGTGGCGCGGGCATCCCCGCCTTCTTCACGCCCGCCGGGGTCGGCACGGCCGTCGAGGAAGGCGGACTGCCGCTGCGCTACGACGGGCACGGCGGTATCGCCCTCGCGTCGAAGCCGAAGGAGACCCGCGAGTTCGACGGCGAGACCTACGTGCTCGAACGCGGCATCGTCGCCGACTATGCGCTCGTGCACGCCTGGAAAGGCGACCGCCACGGCAACCTCGTCTACCGCGCGAGCGCCCGCAACTTCAACCCGCCGGCCGCCGCCTCGGGCCGCATCACGATCGCGCAGGTCGAGCACCTCGTCGAACCCGGCGAACTCGACCCCAACGAAATCCACACGCCCGGCATCCACGTGCAGCGTGTCGTACACGTCGGCCCCGTCGAGGTCGGCATCGAGAACCGGACGGTGCGCTCATGACACAGGCAACGAAGAAGGGGCTGACCCGCGAGGAGATGGCGGCACGCGTCGCCGAGGAACTCGAGGACGGCCAGTACGTCAACCTCGGAATCGGCATGCCCACCCTGGTGCCGAACTACCTCGAGCCCGGCGTCGAGGTCATCCTGCACTCGGAGAACGGTGTACTCGGCGTCGGCCCGTACCCGACCGAGGACGAACTCGATCCCGAGCTCATCAACGCCGGTAAGGAGACGATCACCGCGATCCCCGGTGCGTCGTACTTCGACTCGGCACAGTCGTTCGGCATGATCCGTGGCGGCCGGATCGACGTCGCGGTCCTGGGCGCGATGCAGGTCTCCGCCAAGGGCGACATCGCCAACTGGATGGTGCCCGGCGCGATGGTCAAGGGCATGGGCGGCGCGATGGACCTCGTCCACGGCGCCGAGCGCGTCATCGTGATGATGGATCACGTCACCAAGAAGGGCGACCCGAAGATCCTCGAGGAGTGCGTTCTGCCGCTCACCGGTCGTGGGTGCGTGCAGCGCATCATCACCGACCTCGCGGTCATCGACGTCACCGAGGAGGGACTGAAGCTCGTCGAGACGGCGCCCGGTGTGAGCACCGACGACGTCGTCGCTGCGACCGCGGCGAAGCTCATCGTCTGATCGGACATCGTCCGACCGGACAACGACGGCGGGGCCGGGCGCGAGGAGATCGTGCGACCGGCCCCGTCTCGCTTCTCAGTCGTAGTCGTCACTGTCGGCCGTGAGGTCGGGGCTGTCCGGGTCCGGCTCCTCCCCGCCCACCTCCGGGATCAATTCGTAGCGGTGCCCGAAGGACTCGACGAGCGCCTGCAGGATCGCGACCACCGGCACGGACACCAGAGCGCCGACCGGGCCGAACAGGGTGGCACCGACGATCACCGAACCGAATGCCACCGCGGGGTGGATCGATACGGTGCGGGCCGTGATGCGTGGGTGCAGCACGTAGTTCTCGACCTGCTGGTAGATCGTGCCGAAGGCGATCACCCACACGCCGTCGAGCGGTTGCTGCACCGCGGCGATGAGCGCGGGGAGACCGATTGCGAGATAGGTACCGATGGTCGGGATGAACTGCGAGACCACCCCGGTCCAGATCGCGAGCGGAAGCCAGTACGGAACGCCGATGATCAGGAAGAAGATTCCCGTGAAGATCGACGAGGCGGCGGCGAGGATCAGCCGGGAGACGACGTAACCGCCGGCCTTCTCCACCGAGGTCTCCCACACGTTCGCGATCAACTGCTGTTGCCGGGCGGGGAACCAGCTCGCGATCGTCCGCCGCATCTGCGGCCCCTCCGCAGACATGTAGAAGACGAACAACAGCAGCGTCAGGATCTGGAACAGGGCACCGACCAGGGTGCTGAGGACGCCGAGCACACCGGGCGTGAACCGTTGCGCCAGATCACGGAGCGTGTCGGGCGTGATCTTGAGCAGCTCGTCCCCGGTCTTGAAATTCGTGTCGAAAGTGCGGTTCGCCCAATCGGTGAGGCGTGTGAGCGCATCCGGAAGTGTGGTGAGCAACTGGGCGATCTGGTCGAACAGGAGCGTGCCGAACACCGCGAAGAACCCGATGGTGAGTGCGATCAGGGAGAACAACACCAGGCCGGTGCCGGCACCGCGACGCATCCCGAACCGTTCGAGCCGATCGACGATCGGTTCGATGGTGATGCTGAACAACCATGCCAGGAACAGCAGGCCGAGGAAGCCTTTCAGATTGTGGAACAGCCAGCCCGACATCTGATAGAAGGCGACGGCCAGCAGCACACCGACGATCGTGGGCCGGAGCCAACGGGGAGTCCGTGGTCGATCGGCGACGGTCGCGCGCTTGGCCATCCCACCCTCCCGCTCTGCAGAGACTCTGCCGCGAAATCTACTCGGTGAGCGCGGCCGGGGGGAGCCGTACCGAGACCGAGGAGCATCCACAAAAGAACCGGCCCGGACTCGTGTGAGTCCGGGCCGGTCGGTGGTAGCGGGGACAGGATTCGAACCTGCGACCTCTGGGTTATGAGCCCAGCGAGCTACCGAGCTGCTCCACCCCGCGTTGCATGTCCAACCATACACGACTTCCGAGGGCGCGTTGACCACCCCTCGTCCGTAGAACGTCCCCGTGCTTGCCGATCTCGATCAGCGGGACCTGCAGAGTGTGACGCGTCACAGACTCATAGGTTCGGTCGGTAATCGGGCAGCCGTGGTACGGCTGCCCGAAACCGGTCTGTACGAACATTTTCGAGAGAGGGGCGGCATGGCTGTTGTGTCGAGGAGGTCGCCGATCCGCTTGTGGGGAGCGGCGATCGGAGCCTGTGCAGTCCTGCTCACCGCGTGCGGTTCGACTCCCACCGAGAACTCCGGGGTCGCCGATCCTGCCGTGCCGCTGCACTATGCCACCGTCTTCGGAGTCTCGTCGTTCGATCCGCACAAGACGCGGATCACCAGCGACGCCACCATGCTCAACATGGTCTACGACCGCCTCGTCCACCGTGACGCAGCCGGGCAGCCGGTGCCCGGACTCGCCGAATCGTGGGAGATCGACGAGAGGTCGTTGACCCTCCACCTGCGGGAGGGGTTGACCTTCTCCGGTGGCGCCGTCCTCGACGCCGACGCCGTCGTCGCCAATCTCCGACGTGCGCTCGAGCCGGACTCGATCACGGCGCCGATGCTGGCGGGTGTGAGTGGGGTCGCCGCATCGGACGACCGCACGGTCGTGGTGAGCTTCGACGGTCCGGGTGCTCAGTACGTGCTGGCGCTGTCGGATCTTGCCGGGATGGTCGTCGATCCCGGAGCCTTCGGAAACCCGGACAAGGATGCACGACTCGCCCTCACGCCCGCAGGGGCGGGACGGTACGTCCTTGCGGCGTCCCGACCGGGCGCCGAGTACGAGTTCACCGCCAGGGCGGACTACTGGGACCCGGAGGCGATCGGCACCGACACCTTCGTCTGGACGGTGATGACCGATCCGCAAGCGCGTCTCAGCGCGGTGTCGGCCGGAGACATCGACGTCGCCATCACCACACCCCTGATGATCGACGCCGCCGAACAGCAGGGCCTTCGAGTGGAGACCGCACTTCGGCTCGACCACATGGCGCTGAATTTCAACCGGACCCGCAGCGAGTTCGGCAAGCTCGAGGTACGCAAGGCCATCGCACACGCAATCGACCGTCAGGCCATCGCGGACACGGCGATGGAGGGCCACGCCGAAGCGGCGACGCAGAACTTCCCGAAGGACTACTTCGCGTACGACCCGGATCTCGCCGACGACTACCGATACGATCCCGAGAAGGCGCGGCAGCTGCTGGCCGATGCGGGGCTGCCGAACGGATTCTCGTTCACTGCCATCCTGCTGAATCTTCCCGAGAACGTGCAGGTGGCGCAGATCGTGCAGCAGCAACTCGCACAGGTCGGCATCGACATGAAGCTCGAGCCGCTGCCCCCGTCGGATGCGTCGCCGACCTTCTACCGGGGGGACGCCGATGCCTTTCTCACGACCTTCACCGGCCGTTCCGATCCGGCGCTGCTGCTGTCCGCGCTCTTCGGGGAGAATTCACCGCAGAACCCTTCCCGCACCACTGCACCGGGCTTCCGGGAGGCGCTGGACGCCGCCAACCGTGAGACCGACCTGCAGGTTCGGGGGGACAGGCTCGGAGAGGTCTCGAAGACCGTCTCGGACAACGTCCTTGCTGTGCCCTTGGTCTTCTTCGAACTCGGATCGACGCTCACTGATCGGGTCGTCGGATACGAAACGAACCTGTTGATCGACGAATGGCGTGGCGTCGGCATCGCCGCGTCCTGACCGTCGACCGCTCCAGAAACGAAGGAATCTCATGTCTCGTAAATCGTTGACCTCGGTCGTCGCCGCGTTCGCCGCCGCGCTTCTGCTCGCCGGCTGTGGGACGTCGGCTGCAACCGACAGCACCGCGGAGATCGACCCGCAGGTACCCCTGCGTTATGCCACGACATACGGTGCGTCGTCCTTCGATCCGCACAAGACTCGGATCACCAGCGATTCGACCATGCTGAATCTCGTCTACGACCGTTTGGTGCATCGCGACCGGAACGCCGATCCGGTGCCCGGACTCGCCGAATCCTGGGAGTTCTCCGAGGACGGATCCACGTTGACCCTGAAGCTGCGTCAGGGCGTGACCTTCTCGGACGGCACACCGCTCGATGCGCCTGCCGTGGTGGCGAATCTCCGTCGCGCGCTGGAACCCGACTCGATCACGGCCGCGATGCTCGCCGGCGTCGAATCGGTCGAGGCGTCCGACGCACACACCGTGGTGCTCCGACTGAACGGACCGGGCGGACAGCTCGTGCTCACGCTGTCGGATCTGCCGGGAATGATCGTCAACCCCAACGCTTTCGGAAGCCCGGACAAGAATGCGGCGCTCGTACTGCAACCGGCGGGAGCCGGCCGGTACACGGTGACCGAATCCCAGCCGGGCGCTCAGTACAGTTTCGTCGCCCGCGACGACTACTGGGATCAGGAAGCGTTGCAGGCAGAGCACTTCGAGTGGGTCGTCATGACCGATCCGCAGACCCGTGTGAATGCCGTCGCCTCCGACCAGCTCGACGCGGCGATGGCGACGCCGATGTCGCTCGACCCTGCCGAGCAGCAGGGACTGCAGACGAATGTGCAGACCAGCCTCAACAACTACGTTCTCAACCTGAATCGGACCCGGAGCGAGTTCGGCAAGCTCGAAGTGCGTCAGGCCCTGGCCCATGCCGTGGACCGGGAGTCGGTGGTGGAGACCGCACTCGAAGGGCACGGTGAACCCGCGAGCCAGAACTTCCCCGCGGGATATTTCGCCCACAACGACGACCTCGACGATCAGTACGCATTCGACCCCGACAAGGCGAAGCACCTGCTCGACACCGCGGGTGTCCCGAACGGATTCTCCTTCGTGGCGGGTGTGTCCAACCTTCCCGAGAACCAGATGATCGGGCAGATCCTGCAGGAGCAACTCGCACGGGTCGGCATCACCATGGAGATCCGCTCCATGACGCCGACGGACCTCAACCCCGCCTTCAACCGGGGAGAGCTCGATGCCATCCTCACCACGCTCGTCGGCCGCGCCGATCCCTCCCTGCTGCTGACCTCGTTCTACGGTCAGGATTCCCCGCAGAACCCGTCCCACGATGCGATCCCCGGTTTCCGGGAGGCCATGGAAGCGGCCAACCGCGCCACCGACCCCGCAGAACGCGCGGTGCGCCTCGGTGAAGTGAACGCCGTGGTGATGAACTATGCGGCAATGCTGCCGATCGCGTTCGCCGAGCTGGGTGCCGTCGCCTCGGACAGGCTGGTGGGTTACGAACCCAACCGGGTGGTCGACGAGTGGCGTGGTGTCGGCGTGGCCGCCCCCTGACAGGCAGTCGCACGGTCCCATGACCGTGATCGTCACGGATCCGTGAAACCACAGGGAGTGCAGAATGTTTCGGATTATCGGTCAGCGCCTGCTGGCGATCGTCCCGCTGTTGATGATCGCCACCGCCATCACATTCGGTCTGATCTTCCTGATCCCCGGCGATCCGGCACACCGGATCGCCGGGGAGTCGGCGACGCCTCAGCAGATCGAGGCGGTCCGCGAGGAACTCGGCCTCGACCAGCCGGTCCTCGTGCAGTACTTCGATTTCCTGTTCGGAGTCGTTCGCGGCGACCTCGGTACGAGCTTCACCTATCAGGCGCCCGTGCTGGACATGATCGTCGACCGCCTGCCGGTGACGTTCTCGCTGGCGATGGTGGCCGTGGTCGTGGCGCTGCTCGTCGGGATCCCGGCCGGCATCGTCGGGGGCAGCCGGCCCGGTAGCTGGCAGGATCGTGCCACCGGCGTGGGATCGACGCTCGGAGTCGCCACGCCGAACTTCGTCCTGGGTCTGCTCCTCGTGCTCGTCTTCTCGCTGACCCTGCGCGTCCTGCCGGCCACCGGCTACACCCCCCTCGCCAAGGGAGTGTGGCCGTGGCTCAGTCACCTGTTGCTGCCTGCCGTCGCACTGGGACTGGCCGCGGCGGCCGAGATCGCCCGCCAGTTGCGCGGCTCCATGATCGAGGTGATGCAGCAGGACTACGTCCGCACCGCCACCGCCAAGGGCCTGAGCCGGCGCAGCGTCCTGTGGAAGCATGCCCTGAAGAACGCCTTCATCCCGACGGCAACGGTCCTGGGCATGCAGATCGCCTTCCTGCTCGGTGGCACGGCCGTCATCGAATCCGTCTTCGGACTGAAAGGCCTCGGAGATTTCGCGGTGCAGGCGGTGCTCTCCGGCGACCTGCCCGCGATCCAGGGAGTCGTGATCTTCGGCGTCTTCGCCACCGTGATCATGAGCCTGCTCGTCGACATCTCCTACGGCTACCTCAATCCGAGAACAAGGAGCGCCGCATGAGCGACCTCACCGTCTCCACGCCGGTGGAGAACACGACCGTGGCCACCGGCGAATCTCCACGCCGCAGATTCCTGCGGCGGTTCCGGAATCGTCCCGGAGCCGTCGTGGCGGCCGTCTTCCTCCTGCTGATCGCCGTCCTCGGATTGCTCGCCCCGCTGATCGCACCGTACGACCCGATCGTCCAGGACCTGACCGCGCGTCGCCTGCCTCCGCTGTCGGACGGATATCTGCTCGGTACGGACAATCTGGGTCGAGACACACTGTCCCGGTTGCTGTACGGTGCGCGCGTCGCGGTCTCCGCCGCGATCATCTCGGTGTCCGTCGGACTGCTCATCGGGGTCGTGCCCGCCCTGATCGCGGGCTTTCTCGGCGGCTGGTGGGACACGATCCTCTCCCGTGTCGCCGATGCCTTCCTGAGCTTCCCGCCGCTGCTGCTGGCGATGGCCATCGTCGGCGTGATGGGTACCAATCTCACCAATGCGATGATCGCGATCGGAATCGTGTTCGGCCCCAGATTCTTCCGTGTGGTACGTGGAGCCGTCATCGGAGTACGCGAGAGCACCTTCATCGAGGCCTCGCGCAGTATCGGAACCCCGACCACACGGATCGTGCGTATGCATGTCCTTCCGCACACGTTGTCTCCGTTGATCGTTCAGATCAGCTTGGCGTGCGGTTTCGCTCTGCTCGCAGAGTCGTCACTCAGCTTCCTGGGATTGGGTGTCCAGCCACCGGAGGCGAGCTGGGGCCGCATGCTCGCGGAGGGGCGTGAAGCATGGAACTACACGGCCTGGCCGGTGGTCATTCCCGCCCTGACAATCATCCTGGCCGTACTGGCCTGCAACACCCTCGGCGACGGAATCCGTGATTCGGTGGGCCGCGAGAACCGGAGCGAACGATGACCGAACCACTGCTGCGCGTCGACGGCCTCGGCGTCGAATTCGCGACCGGTTCCGGCTGGACATCGGTCCTGCAGGACGTCTCCTTCGATGTGGCGGCCGGTGAACTCGTCGGTCTCGTCGGCGAATCCGGCTCGGGGAAATCCGTCACCTGCTCGTCGGTCCTCCGATTGTTGCCGGCGAACCAGTCCCGCACCGTCTCCGGAAACATCCGGTTCCGTGGGCGCGACCTGCTGGCGATGCCGGACCGCGAACTCGCCGACGTGCGCGGCAACGACATCGCGATGATCTTCCAGGAACCGATGACGAGCCTGAACCCGGTCTTCACGGTCGGTGACCAGATCTCCGAGGTGGTGCGGCGGCACCGACGCGTGAACCGGAAGGCCGCGCTGGCGCGCGCCGTCGAGGTACTCGACCTCGTCGGGATTCCGAATGCGGCCCGCCGGGTACGTCAGTACCCGCACGAGTTCTCCGGGGGCATGCGACAGCGGGTCATGATCGCGATGGCGCTCGCGTGCGAACCGTCCCTCCTCATCGCCGACGAGCCCACCACCGCGCTCGACGTCACGATCCAGGCTCAGGTGCTGGACCTGATCCGGGACATGGCCGAGCGGTTCGACATGGGTGTGTTGTTCGTGACCCACGATCTCGGGGTGGTGGCCGACCTGTGCACGGAGGTGGTCGTCATGTACGCCGGGCAGGTGGTCGAGAAGGCCCGCACCGAGGAACTCTTCGCAGCTCCGAAACATCCGTACACCCAAGGCCTGTTGCGGTCGGTTCCGACCATCGACGGTCGCAGCGACCTGCACACCATTCCCGGCTCCCCGCCCGCACCCGGCACGATGCCGGCGGGTTGCCGCTTCGGGCCGCGCTGCGCGCACCATCTCGACGAATGCGACACGGTGATACCGCTTCATGCGCTGGGGAACGAGCGCGTCTCGCGTTGCGCACGGGTGAACGATCTGATGCTGGAGGGAAACCGATGACCGCCGAACTCGTCGACATCGAGACCAGGCAGCCACTGCTGACGGTTCGTGGGCTGCGCGTGGAGTTCCCCGTCGGGGGGCGGATGTCGCGTCGCAAGCAGGTGGTGCGTGCCGTGGACGAGGTCGACTTCGACATCTTCCCCGGCGAGACGTTCGCTCTGGTCGGTGAATCGGGTTCGGGCAAGTCGACGACGGCTCGGGGAATCCTGCGACTCGTCGATGTCGCCGAGGGTTCGGTGGTGCTCGACGGTGTCGACGTGACCGCGCTGGACAGAAGCGAACTGCGCAGCGCGAGACGTCATATGCAGATGGTGTTCCAGGACCCGTATTCGTCGTTGGATCCGTCGCACACCGTCGGGGATGCGATCGCCGAACCCCTGCAGGTGCATACCGATCTCACCGAGGACGAACGCCGGCGCAAGGTCGGCCGGCTGCTCGAACAGGTCGGATTGCGCGCCGAGCACGCCGACCGGTATCCGTACGAGTTCTCCGGTGGGCAACGTCAGCGCATCGCGATCGCGCGGGCCATCGCGGTGGAACCGAAACTGGTGGTCGCAGACGAGGCCGTCAGCGCACTCGATGTCTCGACGCAGAACCAGGTTATCGCTCTGCTCGAGCAGCTTTCCGCGGAGCTGGGCATCGCCTACCTGTTCATTGCACACGATCTGGCGGTGGTGCGTCACATCGCCCACACCACGGCCGTGATGTATCTGGGACGGATCGTCGAGTGGGGACCGACGGAGCGCCTGTTCACCGAACCGGCCCATCCCTACACGCAGGCTCTGCTGTCCGCGGTCCCCGTTCCGGATCCGGCGCGCCAGCGCCGCCGCGAACGCATCCGTCTGGACGGGGAGCTGCCCGATCCGGCGAACCCGCCGACCGGTTGCGCGTTCAGCACTCGCTGCCCGCTGGTCATGCCGGTGTGCCGGGAGGTGCGACCTGCGGTCACCGAAGTGGTAGGTGGCGGCCGGGTGGCCTGCCACCTGCACACATCAGAACAGCGGCCCGCCCCCGAAGATCTCCCGGTGTGAAGCGGGTTGGTTGCCTCCGACATCGACGATGCCGTAATCGAGGGCGGCCTCGGCGGTGACGAGGGTGCGGCCGCTGCGTGCGTTCACCTCGGGATCGGTTGCGAGAGCGACGATCACCCGCCCGATGAACTCGGGGGTTTCGGCATCGGCCAACGAGAAGCCTTCGAAGTTGTCGATGCCACGGGCGAGCATGGCTTCGTTCTTCACCAGGCCCGGCCACAGCGACAGGGTGGTGACCCCCGTTCCGCGGAGTTCGACGGCCATGTCGGCGGCCATCTTGTCCAGGCCGGCCTTCGACATGCCGTAGAGCACCGAGTGCAGATAACCGCGCGTACCGAACGACGAGATGTTGACGATCATCCCGTCGCCGCGCGGCACCATCAGCTGTGCGGCTTCGACGGAGGCCACATAGTGTGCGCGGAGCCCGACGTCGATCAGGCTGTCCCAGTCGCTGATCGGACGCTTCCAGAACGGTTCGGAGAACCCCGCGAAGCCCGGCGGTGACGCCCACACGTTGTTGACGAGCAGATCGAGCCGGGAGTCCTGTTCGTCGGCGATCCGGCGGAACAGGTCGTGGATCTGCGCGTCGTCGCGGTGATCGCACTGCACCGCGATGCCTCGGCCGCCGCGGGCGGTGATCTCCGCCGCGGTGTGGTCGAGCGGACCGTCGACGTCGACCGGGCCACGGGCGGTGACGTAGACGGTCCAACCGTCGGAACCGAGAGCGCACGCGATGCCCTTGCCGACACTGCGACTCGCGCCGGTGATCAGCGCCACCTTTGCTTCTGCCATCACTGCACCACTTCCACGTCGTCGGTGAGGGCCCGCTGGATCGACCACAGGACCTTCACGTGGCAGCGGGAGATCTTCCATGTGCCGTTCTCGACCACGTAGTCGTCGTCGTAGTCGAGCGCGGTGACCCGTTCGGTGCGGGCGCGCAGATCCACTTGCCGGAACCGCAGCGTCCAGGCGCCGGTGGCGGTACCGGGTCCGGTGAGGTGGATGCTCGGATGCATGCCGTGATGCATGTCGAGCACGACGTAACGGTCGTCGAGCCGTTCGAGGGCGATGCGTGAGTAGATGTCGATCAGGGCGTCGGCGTCGTCGAAGCTGCCCAGCGCGGGTCCGTAGTAGATGTCGGCGCGCCCTGCGACGAAGCATCCGCGCATCGCTTCCGGGTCCTTGGCGTCGCACGCCCGGAAGTAGCGATGCTTGAGCATCCTGATCTCTTCGAGGGCTTCGAGCCGGGCCAGCCTTTGCTCGACGGTATCCATCGGTGTGCCTTCCGGTCGGGAACGAGCAGTGCCACGGACCCTAGCCCGCAACCGGGTGGTCACAGGAGGCGTGTTCCCGTTGACCGGACGGCCTGATATCTCAGCCCTTCAGCTTCCATTCCGCGAGATCGACTGCGGTGGATATCGCTTCGAGCAGCACCGCCATGCGTTCGGCCGGACCGGGTGCGGCGAGCACTGCATAACGGTCCGCTTCCCCCATCGGCACGTACCGGGCGAGGGCGAACAGTCGCGCGCCGGGATCGTCCGGCAGCTCGGTGGTGGCGGGAGGTAGCGGGGCCCGGCCGTCGGTGAGGCGATCGAGTACCCCGTACAGCCGGCCCATCGGTCCGGTGATCGCGGCGAAATCCACCGGCCCCGAATCGGTGTCGGGCCAGGGCTCCACCTCCGCGCGCGGGTAGGGATCGTCGGGAAGCCATCGGGTGACGCGAATGCGTTCCTCTGCAATGCATTCGAGTTCACGACGACCTGCACCGACCTCGTCGTCGACCACGATCCGTGCGACGGTACCGACATCGTGTCGCTGCTCGCCTCCGCCCACCTCGTGTCCCCGGGCGATGAGAACGACACCGAAGCGAGGGCCGTCCGGCGAGGCCGCGCAGTCCTGGACGAGTTGCAGATATCTCGGTTCGAAGATGCGTAGCGGCAGGTCGGATCCGGGAAGCAGCGCGGTGCCGAGCGGGAACATGGGAAGTATCGGCATCAGGGCATCCTCAGGCGCGGGGTCGGGGGAGCGGGAACGGTTTCGTCGCGAGCGATCTCGGTGAGCAGATGATCGGCCCAGCTCGAGAGACCGTCGATGTCGAGCCGGTACGGCGGTTCGTCCTCGTAGTGCCGCACCCGGGCCTGCCCCTGCTTCAACAGTGACGCGGCCCCCGTCGGGTTGCCCCGGAGCAGATGGGTCAAACCGACGGCGAGCTGGGCGAGACCCTGCCAGAGGGGACGTTCTTCGGGCGGCGCCTTCTTCCACATCGCCTCGAAGACCTCGTGCGCGTGGAAAGGGAAACCGTGATCGAGGAGACGCTGACCTTCGGCGATGGTCTCCTCGACATCGAGGTCGATATCGTCGGGAATGCGTTCGACGCCTTCTTCGCCCGGCGGCAGCGGGCGCCCCAGGGCGTCGCGCGGACGCGCGTTCTGCGGCCTGCCGTCGGGTGTGCGGTCCCGGTCCGTCATGTCGCCAGCCTAGACGACAGGCCTGTTCGGTGAGGGGTCCGAACGACGCTCAGTACGGCCGGAGGACGCCGTTCCGACCTTCGGGGGACAGCCTGGACAGTTGCGTCGACAGTTCCCGGACGAATGCGTCGACGGTGCCCGGGGCGACACGGAGATCGGTACCGGGATGGAAGAGATACCGGCCGTCGTCCACGACGTCGAACCAGCCGATGTCGGCGACGGGTGTGTACCCCGGATGTGCGTACCGCAGGATGCGGATGCTGCCGGTGGCCGAGCGTTCGCGACGCAGCAACCGGCGCAACGACTCTGCGTGCGTGCCACCCGCCGGACGGCGGACTGCTCCGGCTTCGGATGGTTCGAGCACCTCGCGGCTCGGCGCGGTGCATGCCGGTTCGCGGCCCGCGGCCACGACCGGCAGTTCCCCGACGATCGCGCCCGCGAGGTCGGTGGTCGTGGTGATGCGGATATCGCCTGCGACGGGAGTCTGACGGGCGAGGACGGCCTGCTCGCCGGTCGCGGCGGCGCGGACGAAGACCTCGCACGCCGGATCCGTCGAACGGCCGTAGACCTCCACCGCAATCCGGCCGGTCAGCAGGATGCGCATCGCGTCGTCGAGGGCAGGGTCGGGTGTCTCGTTCCGCCACGCCCGGGCGGCCCGCAGGTTCGCGGCGTGCTCGTCCTCCCACATGACCGAGGTTCGGTAGCGCAGCGGGAAGGGGAAATCGTCGCCGCCCGCGGCGGTCCAGGAGGCCAGGAATCGGTCGGGTGTGAGGTGCCGGTTCACAGCCTCAGGCCCCCAGAACCGGCGGGGCGGTGTCGGGCAACGACCCGATCAGTTCGTTCCCGTTGTCGCTGGTGACGAGATAACTCGCCACGCGTTTGTCCTGCTCGTCGCCGCGGGACGAGGCGGGCGGGACCATTCCCGGCATCATCCCGAACGGGCGAGCGCCTGCGCCGCGAGTCGCGGCAGCAGCGGGTCGACCGGCCACACCGCCGGTGGGCGCGGCTCCCGCGACGAGCGGGGAGGGACCGGCCGCAGGTGACGCCCCGCCGGCCGAGCCGCCACCCGGTAGACCACCCCCGACACCTCCACCCGTCCCGGCGGACGGAGAACCGTACGAGTGACCTGTCGGGTTTCCCGGGGCGCCGGTCGCAGTGGGGGAGGCGGCCGCAGGAGTGGTCGCCGCAGGATCGTTCGAACCTGCTCCACCGGCGGAATCGGAGTTGTTCGCGCGTGCGCCCGGGTCTTCTCCGAGAGTCTCCGCGGGCGTACGGTTCTCCGCCTCCGCGGGTGTCGGCCCGTCCGGACCTCCTCCGTTCCTACTCGGGATCCCCGCCGTGCCACCCTCCGCCTGGGTGCCGCCGATCGCCGACGTGCCGTAGCTCTGAGGAACGAAGCCCTCGGTTGCTCGACTCGTGGTGGCGGCATACGGCGAGGGCAGTACCGGGACCGCCGAGCCGGAATCGCGGTAGTACGGCTTGTAGAGCGCCTCCATCACCCGCACGGCCTGGGCGCGAGCGGCCTCCTCCTGCCGGGCCGCGGCGGCACCCGCGACGGGATCGAGCGCGTACAGGAGCGACGACGTGTTCGCCGAGGGCGGGGGGACGGACGATCGCACCCGCTCACCGACGTCGGCGGCGATGCGGAGCTTCTCGGACGTCGCGCGTGCGGCATCGGACAGTTGCTGTGCGGATTCGCCGAATCGCACGGTCGCGTCCATGGCAGCGTCGGCCGCCGCACCCTCCCAGTGCTGGGAGACGAGCTTTCGGATCATCAGCGTGCCCCACGCGACCGTGAGACTGAAACCCTTTCCGAGCTCGGCCCATTCGGTGGCCAGGGTGGTCATCGCGACGGGGTTGATGCTCTGGGACAACCGGTGGATGTCGGCGTGCTCCATGCCGTGGAAGTTCTCGAACGCCGCGATGTACTCGGGATCGACGCCCACGTCGATGCGTGCGGCCAGTGTGTCGTAATTGGACTGCCGGCGGGCGACGGAATCGGGGGCCGGGGCGTCGACCCCGAGCGACACCGACAGTCGGTCGACGACGTTGTCATTGATGGACATGGACGACAGCTCCCCTCAGATGCTCTCGCGTCTCGAGGAGCCGACGGCGGCGCGATATCCCCCTGCCCACGTAGATCCCCCCGATCCGATGGTGGCGACGATGCTAACGCACGGCACCCACCAGGCGCAGGGCAAGATCGGCATACGGGGCGCTGATGATCGCAGCGTCGTCGTAACGGCCCGAGGGCCTCGGATCCGCCGACGACATCGTCCCATGCATCGCTCACGAAGGTCTTCCGCTCCTGTCCGGCTGCTGTTGACAAGCCCGCTACGGCATCGCACGATAAGCAAGCGCTTAGAAGTAAGCCAGTGCTTATCGACTTGGTAACGGTGGGTGCGACGCGGAGTCCTCTCCGCGCTGCAGCGTTCGCGGCAGCATAGGATCCGCCGAGGAGAAGAATAGGATCTGGCTCTGAAACGCAGTGTTGTTCAACAAAATTGGATACAGGCTGTTTGGTGGATGAGATGACCGTCGGCTGTACAGTTCCTGTAGGCCCCGTCACAGCGAGGAGATGACGTATGTCCGTGCTCGACCGCTTCCGTCTCGACGGCCGCGTTGCCATCGTCACCGGTGCCTCTTCGGGCCTCGGTGTCGCGTTCGCCCGAGGGCTGGCCGAGGCGGGAGCCGATGTCGTGCTCGCCGCACGCCGGGTCGACCGACTCGAGAAGACCGCCGAGCTGGTCCGCGAAGCCGGACGGCAGGCCGTCACGGTCGAGACCGACATCGCCGATCCCGAACAGGCCCAGCGCATGGTCGATCAGGCCGTCGAACAGCTCGGTCGGGTCGACATCCTCATCAACAATGCGGGGATCGGCACGGCCGTCCCCGCCACCAAGGAGACCCCCGAGCAGTTCCGGCAGGTCATCGACATCAATCTCAACGGATCGTATTGGGCGGCACAGGCCGTCGCCCGGGTGATGCAACCCGGTGGCGCGATCGTCAACATCTCGTCGGTTCTCGGTCTCACCACGGCAGGTCTGCCGCAGGCCGCGTACTCGGCCAGCAAGGCGGGCGTCATCGGCCTCACGCGCGACCTGGCGCAGCAGTGGGGAGCGAGGAAGGGGATCCGCGTCAACGCCATCGCGCCGGGCTTCTTCCGCACCGAGATGACCGACGAGTACCAGCCCGGATACCTCGATTCCATGAAGCAGCGGATCATTCTCGGCCGGACGGGGGATGCCGAGGAGATCGCAGCTACCGCCGTGTGGTTGGCGTCCGACGCCGCCGCTTACGTCACCGGTCAGACCATCGCCGTGGACGGCGGACTCACCATCACCTGACGGCACCACCCATCCCTACGGAGGAACGCTATGAGCACACAACCCCGCACTGCCATCGTCACCGGAGCCGCACGCGGTATCGGCGCAGCCGTCGCGAAGCGTCTCGCCGGCGACGGGTACCGGGTCGCCGTCCTCGACCTCGACGAATCCGCCTGTGAAGACACCGTTTCGGCCATCGAGTCCGCCGGGGGCAAGGCGCTCGCCGTAGGAGCCGACGTCTCCGACGAGAAGTCCGTCGCCGCTGCCGTCGAGAAGGTCGCCACCGAACTCGGCGAACCCACCGTCCTGATCAACAATGCCGGCATCACCCGCGACAACCTGCTGTTCAAGATGACCGTCGACGACTGGGACGCCGTCATGAACGTGCACCTGCGTGGCGCCTTCCTCATGACGCGTGCCGTCCAGGGCTACATGGTCGACGCCGAGTTCGGCCGCATCGTCAACCTCTCGAGCACGTCGGCCCTCGGTAACCGCGGCCAGGTCAACTACTCCGCAGCCAAGGCCGGCATGCAGGGTTTCACCAAGACCCTCGCGATCGAGCTGGGCAAGTTCGGTGTCACCGCCAACGCCATCGCGCCGGGCTTCATCGCCACCGAGATGACCGCCGCGACCGCCGAGCGTCTCGGCGTGTCGTTCGACGACTTCAAGTCGAACGTCGCGGCCGACATCCCGGTCGGCCGCATCGGCGAGGTCGACGACATCGCCCACACCGCATCGTTCCTCGCGTCCGAGGGCGCGGGCTTCGTGTCCGGTCAGGTCATCTACGTGGCCGGTGGCCCGAAGGCCTGATCCACTTCCGTACCTCCGCGGCGCCGCGTCCCATCCGGGACTGCGGCGCCGCGGTCGTTTTCAGCGGATCGGACGGAACTTGTCGGTCGCCCTGGTTAACCTTCCGGCATGAGCGAGAAGGTCAAGGGACCCGAGTCGTATTTCCCGTCGATCGAGCAGAAGTACGGGCGCCCGATCGAGGAGTGGAAGACCATGATCCGCGCGTCGGATCTCGGCAAGCACATGGAGCTGGTGAACTGGCTCAAAGAAGAACACGGCATGGGCCACGGGCACGCCAACGCTCTCGTCGCGCACACTCTGAAGGAACAGAGCCCCGACTGACGAGAGCGTCCGTCTACGGCAACCGCGGGGGCGGCGTGCGGTAGGTCGCGGGGGTGGCGCTGAGCCGGATCGGGTTGGCGATCTGGCGCAGCGGAGCGTCCCGCTCGGGATCGTCGATCGACACCACCGGCGACAGGCCGAGTCGTTCGGCAAGCGCGACCGCGTCGGCGATGTCGTTGAGCGGACCACACGGCACTCGGGCGGCGGTCAGTGCGTCGAACCACACATCGGCCGTCTCGGCCGAGAGCAACTCGTCGATGATCTTCGTCAATTCCTCTCGGTTCGCTACGCGGGCGGTGTTCGTGGTGAACCGGTCGTCGGAGGCGAGTTCCGGAGCTCCGAGGACCTCGGCCAGCGAAGCGAACTGACGATCGTTGCCGACGGCGAGGACGAACGGCCGGTCGGCGGTGTGGAACACCTCGTAGGGCGCGATGCTCGGATGACGATTGCCCATGGCCTTCGGCACCACACCCGCCGCGACGTAGCCGGACGACTGGTTCGCCAGCGCCGACAGCAGGGACGACAGCAGGTTCACCTCGACCCGCTGTCCTTCCCCGGTGCGGTCGCGATGCCGCAGTGCGGCGAGAATGCCCACCGCAGCGTGCATTCCGGTGATGACGTCGACGACGGCGACACCGACCTTCGTGGGTGTCGCCGGGTCGGGTCCGGTGATGCTCATCAAGCCGCCGACGGCCTGGATGAGCAGGTCGTAACCGGGCAGATCGTTGTGTCCGCCGAAGCCGGTGATCGACGCGTAGACGATGCCGGGGTTGAGTTCCCGGACCTGCTCGTAGCCGAGTCCGAGCCGAGTCATCGTGCCGGGCAGGAAGTTCTCGACGACGACGTCGGCACGGAGCACGAGATCCCGGGCCCGGTGGAGTCCGCCTTCGGTGGTCAGATCGATGGCCACCGACTTCTTGTTGCGGTTGACGCCGAGGAAGTAGGTGGACTCCTCGCCCACCCAGGGCGGACCCCAGTGCCGGGTGTCGTCCCCGAAGCCGGGGCGTTCGATCTTGACGACCTCTGCCCCGAGGTCGGCGAGCAGCATGGTGGCGTACGGGCCGGCGAGCACGCGACCGAAGTCGGCGATCACCAGCCCCTCGAGCGCGCCGGGAACGGCGGTCACCGGAAGGCCGCCTCACCGGTCAGCGCCTTGCCGATGGTCAGCTGGTGGACCTCGGAGGTGCCCTCGTAGGTCAGCACCGATTCGAGATTGTTGGCGTGACGGATGACGGGGTACTCGAGCGTGATGCCGTTGGCGCCGAGGATGGTCCGGCACTCGCGGGCGATGGCGATGGCCTCGCGCACGTTGTTGAGCTTGCCGAGGCTGACCTGCTCCGGGGCGATTTCGCCGCGGTCCTTGATGCGGCCGAGGTGATAGGCGAGCAGGTGGCCCTTGCCGACCTCGAGCGCCATGTCGGCGATCTTGGCCTGGGTGAGCTGGTAGCCGGCGAGCGGCTTGTCGAACACCTCGCGCGACCGGGCGTAGTCGATCGCGGTCTCCAGGCAATCGCGGGCCGCGCCGATCGCACCGAAGACGATGCCGAAGCGGGCCTCGCCGAGCGAGGTGAGTGGTCCGCGCAGCCCCTCGGCCTTCGGCATCATCGCCGAGACGGGCAGACGCACGTCGTCGAGGACGAGCTCCGAGGTGACCGAGGCGCGCAGCGACAGCTTGGCGTGGATCTCCGGTGCGGAGAAGCCGGGGGTATCGGTGGGGACGACGAAGCCGCGGATACCCTTGGCGCCTTCTTCGAGGTCGGTCTGTGCCCAGACGACGGCGACGTCGGCGATCGAGCCGTTGGTGATCCACATCTTGGTGCCGTTGAGGATCCAGTCGTCACCGTCGCGCTTGGCGTTGGTGCGCATCCCGGCAGGGTTGGAGCCGAAGTCGGGTTCGGTCAGACCGAAGCAGCCGATGGCCTCGCCGGCGGCCATGCGAGGGAGCCATTCCTGCTTCTGCTCCTCGCTGCCCCAGTGGTGGATGGAGAACATCGCCAGCGAGCCCTGCACGGAGACGAGGCTGCGGATGCCGGAGTCGACGGCCTCGAGCTCGAGGCAGGCCAGGCCGTAAGCGGTGGCGCTCATGCCGGCGCAACCGTAACCGTCGAGGTGCATGCCCAGCACGCCCAGCTGCCCGAGCTCCTTGGCGAGTTCGCGGGCCGGGAGCTTCGCTTCCTCGAACCACTGGGCCACGTGAGGGCGGATGCGCTCGTTGCCGAACTTGCGGACGGTGTCGCGGATGTCGATCTCCTCCTGCTCGAGGAGGGAGTCGAGGGCGAAGAGCTGGGGCAGCGACTGAACGTGGGACATGGCTTTCTCCGGTGGTCGAGGAAACGTTTGTCAGAACGATTGCGAGAACGTTTGCACGAACGATTGCATGGCATACGCTAAGGGCATGTTCCGGGCTCGTCAACCCGGAAAGCGAACTCGATGTGAAACAAGCAGGAGAGCCGAATGCCCCGTCCGGACCGCGCCCCGACACTCAAGGAGATCGCCGAGCGCGCCGGCGTTCACGTCTCGACGGCCTCGCGGGTGTTGCGCCAGCCCGAACCGGTCGACGGCTGGTCGGACTCCGCCCAGCGGGTGCGGGAGGTAGCGGCCGAACTGGGATATCGGCCCAACCTGTGGGCAGCGAGCCTGCGCACCCGCAAGACCACGACTCTCGGCGTCGTCATGCCGCGGCTCACCGACGGCGTGGTCGCCACCACCTACCAGGGCATCGAGGAAGCCGCCACGAAAGCGGGCTATTCGGTGTTGCTGTCGAGTCCACCCGACGATCTCGAGGCACAACGTCGCGCCATCGCGCTGCTGGTGGGCCGCCAGGTCGACGGTCTGCTGTTGAGCAGCCTGCACCTTCCCGGTCGTCCGTTCGTCGAGTCGCTGGCACTCGGATCGCTGCCCATCCTGGCGGTCACCCGCCATGCCGACGCGGGGTTGCCGTTCGTGGTGGGCGACGACTACCGAGGGGGAGCGCTGGCCGCCCGGCACCTGCTCGACCGTGGTTACGACGACCTGGCGATCATCGCCGGTCCCGACCACGCCAGCACCGCCCACGACCGCCGCGACGGCTTCGTCGACACCCTGAAGGAAGCGTCGGTGTCACTGCCGCCCGAGCGGATCGTGCGGTCGAGCTTCGACGTCGCCGGGGGTGTGGAGGCCGCCGGTGCACTGCTGGATCGTCCGGATCGTCCCCGCGCGATCTTCGCGGTCAGCGACACCATCGCCATCGGCATCCTCGGCGTCGCCCGCGACCTGGGTCTGTCCATCCCCGGCGATCTCGCCGTGGTCGGTTACAACGACATCCCCGTCGTCGCGCAGCTGCCGGTGCCACTCACCACCGTGCGTTCACCCGCGCACGATATCGGGGAGACCGCCATCGAGCGGCTGCTCGAACTCGTGCGCGACGGGGAAACGGAGTCGACGCGACTTCCCGTCGAACTCGTGGTGCGCGGATCGAGCTGAGCGGCCTCAGCCGTTGCCGTTGCCGTTGCCGCGGCCGCTGTTCCCGTTCCCGTTCCCGTTCCCATTACCGTTGTTGCCGTTGCCGTTCCCGTTGTTGCCCCGGGAATTGCCGCTGCCGTTCCCGTTGTTGTTGCCGGGCCCGTTGTTCCCGCGGGACTCCGGTCCGGACCTCGTGGGCACGGAATCGGTCGGTGGTGCGACGGGGACGGTCTCCGGGACGGGCGCGATCGGAGTCTCGACTGCGGTGCTCGCCGGAACGACCCCGGAGTCGGTGGGCTGGGGGATCTCGGTCGTCGCCGGTATCCGTCGAGGAAGCGACGCGGAGGTGCCCGAAGTGGCGGTTTCCGGAGTTGCGGCAGGCGGAGAGGCGGAATCCCGTCCGAATCCCAGCGCGAGGCCGCCCACGGTGATCGCTCCGACCAGCGTCAGTCCCGTCGCGAGGAGAACTCCACGAGGACGATCCGTGGATCTGTGTGCGGTGGTTGTCGGGCCGGCTACGGATCCTGCCGGCAGGCGGGACGTCGCGGCAGAGTATTCGCTGGAATTCCTCAGCGCCGAGAGCATCTCGCGTGCAGTGCGGAATCGGTCGGAAGGCTCACGTGCCATGGCCCGCTCGATCACCGCGACGAGTCCCGGATGGACATCCGGACGGAGCTCGGGCAGTGGCTGCGGTAGGTCGTGTGTGATGGCCCGTGCCAGCGCGAGGATGTTGTCCTCGGCGAACGGCCTCCGCCCGCACAGGGATTCGTAACCGACGATCCCCACCGCGTACAGATCGTCCGTCACGGACGCGGCATGTCCGGTGATGCGGTCCGGGCTCAGGTAGGCGACGGTCCCCACGAGTTCACCGGTGCGGGTGAGGTCGTCGCCGACGCTCTTGGCGATGCCGAAGTCGGCGACCTTGATCTCGCCGTTCTCTGTGATGAGCACGTTCGCCGGCTTGATGTCCCGATGGAGGATCCCTGCGTCGTGTGCGGCGACGAGAGCCTCGAGAATGCTGACGAGCACGGTGCGTACCCGATCGCCGGGCAGGGGTCCGCGAGAGATGTCGTCTGCGAGGGTGCGGCCGGGGAGCCGTTCCATAACGATGTAGGGACGTCCGTCGTGTTCGCCTGTGTCGTACACGGCGACGATGCGAGGGTGGTTCAGGGCCGCGGCCGCCCGGGCCTCGACCTCGAAACGTCGTCGTACGTCCGGTCTGCTGCCGAACTCCCGTCCGAGCAGTTTGACCGCGACGGGCCGGTGGAGGCGAGTGTCCCAACCGTCGTGGATCTCGCCGCTCCCGCCCACGCCGAGTAGACCGCTCAGCTCGTAGCGGCCGTCGAGAACTTTGTGGGCGGTCACAGATGGACGGTAGCCGTTCGAACAGGAAGGTAAACAAAATGTGCTGGTGGGGCGAGGTGCATCCGCGCTTCATCCGGGATCTTTACCCGCTGCTCGTAACGTGTTTGTAATTCGTGCCGATCTCAAGCCGGGAGAACATGCTGTCGGAGGGTCTGGATGAAGACGATTGTGCGAGCCGGGATCGTCGCCGGCATGGCAGCTGCATCGATGGTGTGGCCGGTATCCGCGATGAGCGACCCGGGCAGCGAGCAGGGCATTCGCTACGTCGCGCTCGGCGACTCGCGTGCCGCCGGACCCTACCTCGACGCAGCGGCGATGATCAGCGGATGCGCCCGCGCCGACGCGGGATATCCGAATCTCGTCGCGGGTTCGCTGCACCCGGTCGGCTTCGTCAACGTCGCCTGTACGGGTGCGCGCACCGAACACATCACATCCGTCCCGCAGCAGACGTCGACCGGATCGGTCGCCCCGCAGATCGATTCGCTCGCCCCGGACACGAACCTCGTCACATTGAGCATCGGTGGCAATGATGTCGGCTGGTCGGGGATCGTCTCGGCGTGCTACACCGAGCTTCCGGGCGGCGACGCCCACTGCCGCACCGACCCGGGCACCGTCTCGCGCATGGACGCCGCCCTGAGTGCGCTCGGACCGAAGGTCACCGCGACACTCACCGCCGTTCAGCAACGTGCACCGCGCGCACGGGTCCTGCTGGTCGGGCACGGCGGCGTCTTCGGCAACCGGGGTTGCTGGCCGAACATCCCCACCAGCGACGCCGATGCGTCGTTCGTGACGAACTTCTTCTCCCGGATGAACCGTGTGCTCGCCCGGTCCGCCGCCGAGGCCGGTGCCGAGTTCGTCGACGTCATGGCCGGGGCTGAAGGGCACGACGCGTGTGCGCCCTCCGAGCAGCGCTGGTACGAGGGGAGACAGTCGCTGTCGCTGGCGAAGACCCTCCACCCCACCGCGGCGGGGATGCGGCACATGGCGCAACGGGTTACGGACGTCTGGTATCAGCGGGGTTAGGAACCGACGACCAGCGGCGTTTCGTTCGCGACACTCACCGGACACGACGGCGAAAAGATGGAATGCTGCACTCCACTGCGTGCGCACATTCGTCGAACCGGTCCTGCGCGGGAGGCCTCGATGACGATCTACCGGCAACAGCTCGGCGGAACCGGCTACGAGTTCGACGGCCTCGTCGACCTGCTCGGGAAGGCCTCACCGCGCCGCTCGGGCGATGAACTCGCCGGGTGCGCCGCCACCTCGGACGCCGAACGTGCCGCGGCACAGCTGGCTCTGGCGGATCTCCCGCTGACCGCCTTCCTCACCGAGGAGGTCGTCCCGTACGAGACCGACGAGGTGACCAGGCTGATCGTCGACACCCATGACGCGACGGCCTTCGCGCCGGTCTCGCACATGACCGTCGGGGAACTGCGCGACCACCTCCTGGAGGTCGCGGCCCGACCGGACTCGGCCGACGTGTTCGCGGCACTCGCGCCGGGACTCACCCCGGAGATGGTCGCGGCGACCAGCAAGATCATGCGGAACCAGGATCTCATCGCGGTCTCCCGTGCCGCGACCGTGACCAGTGCGTTCCGCACGACCATCGGATTGCCCGGCCGGCTCGCGACACGCCTGCAACCGAACCATCCCGTCGACGATCCGCGTGGGGTCGCCGCGTCCGTCCTCGACGGTCTGCTGATGGGGTGCGGCGACGCGGTCGTCGGCATCAATCCGGCGAGCGACTCGCCGCACGCCGTGTCCGACCTGCTGCACCTGCTCGACGAGATCCGGCAACGATTCGAGATCCCCACCCAGTCGTGCGTGCTCACCCACGTCACCACCACCATCGACCTGATCGAGAAGGACGCACCCGTCGACCTGGTGTTCCAGTCCGTCGCCGGCACCGAAGGCGCCAACCGCAGCTTCGGGGTGGACCTGGCAGTGCTGCGGGAGGGCAACGAAGCCGGCAGGTCGCTGCGACGGGGGACCGTCGGCAGCAACGTCATGTACTTCGAGACCGGGCAGGGCTCGGCGTTGTCGTCGGGCACCCATTTCGGGACCGGGGGCAGACCGGTGGATCAACAGACCCTCGAAGCGCGCGCGTATGCCGTTGCGCGCGAGTTCGATCCGCTGCTCGTCAACACGGTCGTCGGATTCATCGGACCGGAATACCTCTACGACGGCAAGCAGATCATCCGCGCGGGTCTCGAAGACCAGTTCTGCGGCAAACTCCTCGGCCTGCCGATGGGCGTGGACGTCTGCTACACCAACCACGCCGAAGCCGACCAGGACGACATGGACACCCTGCTCACCCTGTTGGCCGTTGCCGGAACAGCATTCGTCATCACCGTCCCGGGCGCCGACGATGTGATGCTCGGCTACCAGTCGCTGTCGTTCCACGACGCGCTGTACGTGCGGGAGGCCGCCGACCTGCGACCGGCACCGGAATTCGAGGACTGGCTACGCAGGCAGGGCATGGCGGACGACGTCGGTCGCATTCTGCCGGTGGACGTCGGCGCCTCCCCGCTGCGCGCACTCGGAGGTGCCCTGTGAGCGACTTGTGGGACGAACTGCGCCGGCACACCCAAGCCCGGATCGGACTGGGACGCACCGGGAACAGCATCCCGACACGTCGTCATCTGGAATTCGTGACGGCCCATGCCGAGGCGCGCGACGCTGTGCACGTCCCGCTCGATGTGCCCGGGATGGTGCGGCGGACGAAGGAACTCGGATTCGGCGATCCGTTGGTCGTGGAAAGCGCAGCGGAAGATCGCAGTACGTATCTGCGACGTCCCGACCTCGGCCGGCAGCTCGCCGAGGGAATCACGCTGCCGCGAGCGGAGGCCGATGTCGGCATCGCGCTGTGCGACGGATTGTCGTCCACTGCCCTCGACGCCCACGGACCCGATCTTCTCGCAGCGATCGTCGCTGCCCTGCCGGGGCTGAGGGTGGCGCCGCCGGTGATCGCGACGCAGGCGCGGGTCGCGCTGGGGGACCATATCGGTGAGCAGCTCGGCGTCACGACGATGCTCGTGATCATCGGCGAACGCCCCGGTCTGTCGGTGGCCGACAGCGTCGGTGTGTACCTGACGTACTGCCCCAGGCCGGGACGCAGTGACGCCGAATGCAACTGCGTGTCGAACATCCACCCGCCCGGCGGGATGACCTACGAGCACGCGGCGCGCGTCGTTGCGGCCCTCGTGAACGGCGCGCGGCAGTTGGGGGCGTCGGGGGTCGCGTTGAAGGACACCTCGCGGGACCCCGCACTCACCGACCCCGCCAGCGGAGCGGGAATCGGTCATCGGAGCGCTTAATAGCTTGCACTGATGACTATTTCGCGCTCCGCTGCGACGAGGACCTGCTGATTACTGCGCGGTGTAGCCGCCGTCCACGAGGAATTCCCCACCGGTGATGAACGACGCTTCGTCACTCGCCAGGAACGCGACGAGGCCCGCCACTTCGTCCGAGGTGCCGAGCCTGCCCAGTGGTGTCAGTGCAGCCATCCGCTCTCGGCCCTGGTCTCCGAGCGTCGGGGTGTCGATGAAACCCGGATGCACCGAGTTCACACGGACGCCCTGCCGTGCCCAGGCGACGGCCGTGTTCTTCGAAAGCGCCCGCACGGCGCCCTTCGCCGCCGCATATGCCGGGGCGGATCCGAACCCTCCGATGACGCCGAACATCGAACTGACGTTGACGACCGAACCGTAGCCGGACGCCTTCAGCGCGGAGCTCGCCGCACGCTGGCCGAGGAAGACGCTGGTCTGCGTCACCGCGATGACCCGGGCGTAGAGCTCCGTCTCGGTGTCCTCGATCAGGTCCGGATGAGCGATTCCGGCGTTGTTCACCAGGATCCCGAGGCTCCCGAAGGTGTCGACCGTCTCGGCGATCGTCTCCTGCCACTCCGCTTCGGAGGAGACGTCCAGGTGCTGGTAGACGGCTCGACCGCCACCGTCCACGATCGACTGCGCCACAGCGGTGCCGAGGTCGTCCTGGATATCGGCGACGACCACGGCGCCACCTTCGGCGGCGATACGTTCCGCGACCGCACGACCGATCCCGCTCGCGGCGCCGGTCACCAGCGCCACCTTGTTCTCGAACCGACTTATCGACCCGCTCCCTTCTCGGAGTTCCGCATACGGGATGTCAGACTCCGAGAGCGACCCGACCGGCAGTGGCCCCACCGTCGACGATCAGATCGTGCCCGGTGACGTAGTTCGCGTCGTCCGAGGCGAGGTACAGAATGCCCGTGGCCATCTGGGAGGGGTTCGCGGCGTATCCGACGGGCTGGAGCTTGTCGAGGACGTCGACGATGCCCTCCACGTCCGGCACCATTCCGCTCAACATGGTTCCCGGCGAGATCGTGTTCACACGAACACCTTTGGGTGCGAGTTCGAGTGCGCACGCCTTGGACATCGCGACCACGGCCGCCTTCGTGCCGCAGTAGACGGCCATGCCCTCGGTGGGCAGGTAGCCGCCGTTCGAGGCTGTGTTGACGATGACGCCGGATCCTTGCTCCGCCATCACCCGACCTGCCGCGCGCGTGCCGTAGAAGATGCCGGCGAAGTTCACGGCCACCACACGTTCGAAGTCGTCGTTCGTCGTGTCGAGCAGTGGGCCGGCGGCGTGGACACCGGCGTTGTTGCACATCACGTCGAGCCGTCCGTGCCGCGCGACGGTTCCGCTGACGAGAGCCTCGACATCATCCGGATTGCCGACGTCGGTACGGACGAACTCGGCGCCGATCTCCTGTGCTGCGGCCTCACCTGCCTCTTGGCTGATGTCCGCCATCACCACGCGAGCACCTTCGGCGACCATCAGTTCGGCGGTCGCCCGGCCGAGACCGGAAGAGGCGCCGGTGATGATGACGATCTTGTCCTGCATACGATGTGCCATGTCGGCCTTTCTGATGGTGGTGCCGGGAAGTGGAAGTGTCAGGCGGTGGGCGAACCGAGGCTGCGCTCGGCGTGGAGCGCCTCGCTGCGCTTCTTCAGTGCGACGGCGGTGTCGTCGAAGGCGCGCTTCACCCACATACCGCTGTCGGCCATGATCTGGTGCGCTTCCTCGCCGAGGAAGGCGTCGGTGGAGTAGTAGCGGCACCGGTTCTCGTCGATCGGTTCGATGACCTGATCGCGTCGGGCAGCCTGCGCGGAGACCTCGGTGGGGCGGAGCTCCCATGACAGCAGGCGTTCCGGCACCACGGCACAGACGTATTCGGTGTACGGGAAGGTCTCCGTGGCTCCCGAGTAGTCGGCCAGCGTCATATTCACGGGCGCACCGATTTCCAGCGTCGATTGCGCCGCGATGCAGAAGGGGTTCCAGTTCGGGTAGTTGTCGAGGTCGGTGAGGACCTCCCACACGACACTCGCGGGTGCGCCGATCTCGACCTCGTCGGAGCGAACGGTGGTGGCGGAATCGTATTCGGGGATGGACAGTTCGGCCATCGGACCTCCAATAGTCAGCGGATGAGGGTTCCCAGGTCGACCGGAATCTGAGCTCCGGTGATGTGACGAGCTTCGTCGGACAGCAGCCAGGCGACGGTGCCGGCGATGTCCTCCGGGTCGGTCGCCGCGTCCGGCAGGGCGTTCATGAAGATCGGCCCCAGAGTGTCGGCATGATCGGCGATCAGCTGCTGCATCTCGACCGGCTGCATGTCGGTGGTCACCCCGGCTGGGTGAACAGTGTTGACGCGGATGCGGTGCTGGCCGAGTTCGTTGGCCAGGGTCTTGCACAGACCGACGACCCCGTGCTTGCTGGCCGAATAGGCTGCCACGAAAGGCAGCCCACGCAGACCCGCCACCGAGCTCGTCATGACGATGGCGCCGCCGCGGCCCTGCTCGAGCAGGATCGGCACGGCCGCCTTGACGGTGTGGAAGACCCCGGTCAGGTTGATGTCGATGGTCTCCTTCCACTGCTCGAGGGCGTGCTCCCAGGTGGTGGCGGCGGTGCAGACACCGGCATTGGCGACGACGACGTCGAGGCCGCCGAGTTCGGCGACGCCCTCCGAGAGCGCCTGCTGGAGCGCGTCGAAGTCGCGGACGTCGACCTCGCGGGCGACGATGCGCCGGCCGAGCGCTTCGACCTCCTTGACGGTGACGGCCAAGTCGTCGGGGGTGGCGCCGGGGTAGGCGGGGTATTCGAGGGGCTTGCAGATGTCGATGGCGATGATGTCGGCGCCTTCGCTCGCGAGCCGGACGGCTTCGGCGCGGCCCTGCCCGCGGGCGGCTCCGGTGATGAAGGCGATCTTGCCTTCGAATCGGGGTGTGCTCGTCATGATGCTCCGATCGGAACGGGAAGGGGGTGTGGTCGGGTTCAGCCGAAGGACACGCGGCCACCGGTCAGGGCGGCACCGCCGTCGGTGGTCACGTCGAAGCGCGCGTCGGTGGCGTCGCCCCAGGCGCGGACCTGCGCGGTGTCGCCGGGGAAGACGGGTGCCGCGAACCGGCCGGACAAGGTCTTCAGGTCTGCTGGGTGGGCTCCGAGCATGTCTGCGAGGGGCAGGGTGGTCGCAGCGAGGGTGCACAGGCCGTGCAGGATCGGACGTGGTTGCTCGATGCGTGCTGCGGCGTCGGGATCGATGTGGATGTGGTGCCGGTCGCCGGTGAGGCGGTAGAGCGCGGCCTGATCGGGATCGGTCGTCAGAGTGCCAACGACGGTCGGGTCCCCCTCGGGTGCGGACGGCGCCGACGGGCCGCGATCACCGCCGAATCCGCCTGCGCCGGGGGCGAACAGCGACCAGGTGGCCACGAAGTAGTCGCTCTCGACGACCACCTCGAAGACGGCGGCACGGCCCTTGTCCCAGACCTCGCCGACTCGCGCCGACATCGAGATCTCGCCGGACCGGGGCAGGGGAGCGAGCACGTCGAGACTCTGGGAACCGTGGAGAGCGGTCTTCGTGTCGAACGCCCCGAGAGCGCCCAGCGCATCGGGTGCCCACTGTGCCAGGGTCAGGGCGAAGGTGGGCAGGACGCGGAGCCGGTCCTCGAAGACCAGGTCGAGGTCGGTGGCGTGGGCCCCGACCGCCAGCGCGTACAGGATGGCGTCGCGCTCGTCGTAGCCGACCACTCGGGTGCCCAGGTCGAGGCCACGCCACCGGGTGGGGGTCGACGTCGTTTCGGTCATCGATGGAGGTCCCTTCTGGTGTTGTCGGCGCACGTGTGGTGGGTCACACGGCCGCCGGGGTGAATCGCGGATAGTCGAGGTAGCCCTCGGCGCCCCCGCCGTAGTAGGTACTCGGGTCCGGTGCCGTCAGCGGCCACCCGTTCTGCAGGCGTGCGACGAGGTCGGGATTCGCGATGAACGGTTGCCCGAAGGCCGCGAGGTCGATCAGGTCCCGCTCGAACAGTTCGTCGGCGTACTCCTGGGTCATTCCGCCGGCAAGGAGGATCGTTCCCCGGAACCGGGCGCGGAAGGCCGTGAGGAAGTCGGTGTCGAGAAGCCGACCGCCGGCAGGGCGCTGGTCGATGAGGTGGATGTAGGCGAGGTTGCGGCGCGACAGTTCCGAGGCCAGGTACAGATAGGTCTCTGTGGCCTCGGGATAGGCGGGCATGTCGAACAGTTCGCTGAACGGGGAGAGCCGGATGCCGACCCGGGCGGAGCCGAGTACGTCGATCACGGCGTCGACCGTCTCGAGCAGGAACCGGGCGCGATCGGTGTAGGAGCCGCCGTACCGGTCGGATCGGGTGTTGGTCGCGGGGTTGAGGAACTGTTCGAACAGGTAGCCGTTGGCTCCGTGCAACTCGACACCGTCGAAGCCGGCCACCTCGGCATTGGTTGCTGCACCGGCGAAGTCGTCGACCACGCGGCCGACTTCCTCGGTGTTCAGCGGGCGGGGATCGCCGACGTCGACGAAGCCGACGTTCCCGTCGTCGTCGAGCGCGAAGATCTTGCTCTCCGGAGCAGGGACGGCGCCTGCGCTGACGGGTTGTCCGCCTTCCGGCTGGAGGGAGGCGTGCGACAACCGGCCGACGTGCCAGAGCTGAGCGAAGATCCGCCCGCCCTCGCTGTGGACGGCGTCGGTGACCGTGCGCCATCCGGCGACCTGCGCCGGCGACCAGATTCCCGGGACGTACACGTAGCCTTGCGCTTCCGGGGAGATCGGTGTGCCTTCGGTGACGATCAGTCCGGCGGTCGCCCGCTGGCGGTAGTACTCTGCAGTCTCCGCCGTCGGGATCGTGTCGATGCACCGTGCCCGTGTCATGGGCGCCATCACGAGACGATTGTCGAGGACGAGTTCGCCGAGCCGATGAATGTCGAACAACCGAGTCAACGCTGTCTCTTTTCTGGAGGAGGTCTACGACTCTTGTTCACGGCCGCGGCGCGGAACTCGATCGGGTCGTGGTGCCCGGAGATCGAAACGCGACAGAAAGTATTGGAGTTGAATAGATTTCACTCGCACAGGCCGTGATGGAGATCACTGTAGCCTTTGGCTGCGGCAGCGTCAACACATCCGGCTCGTCGAGCGGGCGGGGTCAGAACTCGATCTCGATCGGACCCGAGTCGGGACGCGCCTGGCATCCGAGGATGTACCCCTCGGCGATATCGGACGGATCGAGGATGTCCGACTTCTCCATCACGACCTTCCCCGAAACTACTGTGCACGCGCATGATCCGCACTCGCCCGATCGGCAGGAGAACGGCACGTCGACCCCGCGGTCGAGCAGTACATCGACGAGGGTGTTGCCGCTCGGCCACTCGAACCGATGCGACTCGCCGTCCAGGTGCACGACCGTCTCCACCGCAGAAGCGGGATCGTCGTCTACGAGCGGCGCGGGTGCTTCGAAAGGGTCGCCCGAAAGCGAGACGAACACTTCCTGATGGAAGCGCTCCGCGGGAACATCTGCCGCTCGTACCCCTTCCGCCACACCGTCCATGAACGGGGCGGGGCCGCAGACGAACACCTCGCGTGAGGGGTGCTCCGCCGCGAGTGCCGCGAACCTCTTACGAGAAGGGATGCCGTGCACGTCGTCGAACCAGTAGTGAATCGTCAGACGGTCGTCGAACTTCGCGGCGTAGTCCTCGAGTTCGCGGTGGAAGATCACCGAATCGCGGTCGCGATTGGCGTAGAAGAGAACGACCGACCGGTCGGACCGGAGCAGAACCGTCTTCAGGATCGAGATGATCGGCGTGATGCCGCTCCCTGCCGCGAACAACAGGAAATCGCTCGTGAAACCCGCCGGTGTGAAGCGGCCCGAGGGCGGCAGGACGGTGAGGGAATTACCCGGTTCGACGTTGTCGCACAACCAGTTCGAGCCGTATCCGCCGGCGGTGCGTTTGACGGTGACCTTCAACTCGTCGTCGATGCCGGGAGCGCTCGACAGCGAATACGACCGGGCGACATGTCCGGTGCGGTCGCTCGGTATCCGGACGGTCAGGAACTGACCGGGCCGGTACGCGAACAGTTCACGAGAGTTCTCCGGCGTGCGCAGGACGATCGACTTCGAATCCGGGGTCTCTTCGATAACGTCGATGACGGTCAGTTCGTATCCGACACTGACGGTCTGCAAGGTGCTCACTCTCGGTCGCCTGCGCTCTCCGTTGACTACGTTGTTCTCGTGAATTCGACTGTGTGATCCGGAAACCGGACTCAGGGCAGGGGTACGCGCCGCTTCCTCTCGAATCCCGTGTACCCCTCGTCCGCGGCGCGGGTGCACCAGTCGGAATAGCGTTGGAAACCACCGACGTACATCAGCAGGGCCCGCGGCTTGCCGGGGATGTTCGCACCCGTGTACCAGGAGTCGGTGCGGGAGTGCATGGTGCGCGAGGCAGCGGTGTCGACTTCGGCCGCCCACTCGCTCTCCTGCGCGGGGGTGGCGCCGAAGCGGGAGATCCCGTTCTCCTCGAGATGATCGATGGTCCGCAGGATCCAATCGACCTGCCACTCACCCGTGGTGATCATCTGCGCCAGGACGGACGGGCTGCCGGGTCCGTGCACCATGAACAGGTTCGGGAAACCGGCCGTCATCAGGCCGAAGACGGTCCTCGGTCCGTCGGCCCAGTGATCGGCGAGTCGTGCTCCGTCGACGCCGGTCACGTTCATCCTCAGCATCGAACCGGTCATCGCGTCGAAGCCGGTGGCAAAGATGATCACGTCGAGGTCGTATTCGGACTCGCTGGTGCGAAGGCCCGACTCGGTGACCTCCTCGATGGGGTGGGTCCGTACGTCGACCAGGCTCACGTTGTCGCGGTTGAAGGTCTCGTAGTAGCCGGAGTCGATGCAGATCCGCTTGCCACCGATCGGATAGGTCTTCGGGCACAGGAGTTCTGCGGTCTCCGGGTCGTGGACCATGGACCGGATCTTGTTGCGTACGAACTCGGCGAGGATCTCGTTCGCCTTCGGATCGCTGGAGGTATCGGTGAACGTCCGGATGAACTCGAGCCCGTTCCGGGCGTTCCATGCCCGCTCCATGACCTCTTCGCGCTCTTCGTCGGTGTAGTCGAAGATCGAACGCTGTTCGGCGACATTGCTCATCAGCACCGCACCGTGGGTGTCGAGGATCTGCTTGCGTCGCTCCGGATAGTTCTCCTTCCACTCCCGCACGTAATCGGGATCCAGCTTCCGGTTGCGCGAGGGAAGGGTGAAGTTCGGGGTCCGTTGGAAGACGGTGAGATGCTCGGCGACTGCGGCCACCTCGGGTGTGATCTGGATGCCTGTGGAACCGGTACCGATCAGCCCGACGCGCTTACCGGCGAGATCGACGCCCTCCTTGTGCCACCGCGAGGTGTGGTACGCCTCGCCGCGGAAGCGATCCAGTCCCGGCCAGTTCGGGACGTTCGAGACGTCGAGACTGCCGGTCGCTGCGATCACGTAGTCGGCGACGAAGCGGTCGCCGGAAGCGGTACCGACATGCCATTCGTCCGCGGACTCGTCGAAGGTCAGTTCGTCGACGCGGGTATCGAAGAGGATGTCCTCACGCAGGCCGAAGCGATCGGCGACATGGTTCGCGTATGCCTCGAGGTCCGGTTGCGGCGAGAAGTGCTCCGACCACGACCATTCCTGTTGGAGATCGTCGTCGAAGGAGTACGAGTACTGCATGGACTCGATGTCTACGCGGGCGCCGGGGTAGCGGTTCCAGTACCAGGTGCCGCCCACGCCGTCGCCTGCCTCCAGGCACACGGCTCGACGACCCTGCTGACGGAGACGGTGAAGCGCATACATTCCGCTGAAGCCCGCGCCGATGACGACGACGTCGAAGCGTTCGGCGGTACGGCCGGCTTCCGGGGTCGAGGTGGACATGTTCCTCCAAGGATCGGATCTGCTTCAGCGGCGCGAGGCGGCCTGCTGAGGAATTCGGGGGTGGGGACTGCTACCCGAGCAGGGAGCCGCCGTCCGCGACGATGTCGGTGCCGTTGACGAAGGACGCGTCGTCCGAGGCGAGGAAGACCACGACGTTGGCGGTCTCCTGCGGGTCGGCCTGGCGCTTGAGGCCGGTCGGGACCTCGCCGGAGCCGGTGGTCGGCGACATGTCGGTACGAAGGTTGCCGGGCAGCACCGCATTCACCCGGATCTTCGACGGTTCGAGCTCGATCGCTGCGGTCCGCGTCAGTCCGCGCAGTGCCCACTTCGACATGCTGTACGAGCCGTGCCCGGCATAGGACGTCGTGCCGGCGAGCGACGAGACGTTGACGATCGAACCGCCACCGCGGGCGCGCATCGCGGGGGCGACGGCCTGGATGCCGAGGAACGGTCCGCGCAGGTTGACGGCGAGGACCTTGTCGAGGTCGGCGACGGTCTCCTCCTCGAGGAGTTGCTTGCGGTAGATCGCCGCGTTGTTGACGAGGACGTCGAGGCCGCCGAAGGTCGAGGTCGCCAGGGCGACAGTGGCGGCCCAGTCCTCCGGGGAGGTCACGTCGAGGTGGGTGTGGACGACGGAGTCGCCGAGGTCGTCGGCGACGGTCTTCGCCAGGTCGTCGAGGACGTCACCGATCACGACCGAGCAACCTTCGCGCGCGAGTGTCCGGACGATCCGTTCGCCCTGTCCGCGTGCGCCACCGGTGACGATCGCGACCTTTCCTTCGAAGCGGTGCGGCATGATTCTCCGATCCCGGGATGCTCGTGGTTCAGCTGGTCAGTGCTCGCCGGATGGCGGCGGTGTAGTCGGCGTCGATCCGCTGGGAGATCGCAGCCTGCGGGAACACTCCGGACGATCCGTGGAAGGTTCCGGGGTAGAGGTGCAGTTCGGTGGCCACGCCTGCCTGTGTCAACCGCTGGGCGTAGTCGATCCCCTCGTCGCGGAGCGGGTCGAAGGAGGTGACCGCGATGTACGCCGGGGGCAACCCGCTGAGGTCGGTGGCCCGTGCGGGGGCGGCGTATGCCGAGGTGGCGGTCCGGTCGGCGTCGGCTCCCAGGTAGTGGTGCCAACTGTCGATTCCGTTCTGCCGGTTCCACAACGGGGAATCGATGTACGCGGTGGCAGAGGTCGTGAGCAGGCGGTCATCGAGGACGGGGGAGTCCAGCGCCTGGAAGATCACTGCGGGACCACCGGTGTCGCGGGTCTTGAGCGCGACTGCCGCGGCGAGCCCGGCGCCGGCGCTGATTCCGGCGAGGACGATCCGTGTCGGATCTATCCCGAGGTCGTCGTTGCCGGCAACCCAGGTCAGGGCATCGAACGCGTCGTCGAACGGTATGGGGAAGGGGTGTTCTGGAGCGAGTCGATAGTTGACGGAGACCACGACCGCGTCCAGGCTCGCGGCCAGTGCCGACGGAACCCGGACATCGGTCGCGGCGTCGCCGAAGACGAACCCGCCGCCGTGGAAGTAGACGACGCACGGGAGTGGTTGCGCGGTGCGGCCTTCCGGTTCGAACACGACGAGTCCGATGTCGGCTCCGTCGGTCGCGGGCGCGGTCCGGCGGTGCACCGCGACGCCTGTGGGTACGGCCGTCATCGGATCTTCGATCCTCATGGACCGGATGACTGCGCGCGCCTTCTCGGCGTCGGCGACGTCGAGTTCGGGGAGGAATCCCATCATCGGCCGGTATTCGGGATCGACGGCGTAGGACATCGATTCCTCTCCTTGTGCGCTAGGAACGAGTGCTCCGGTCGACCGCGACCGGAACTGTGCGACGTGACCGCGATCACTGCGACTGAGAGAACTGTAGCCATTGGCCACTTTCTCGTCAACCGTCAATCGTGATGTTTCCCGGAGCAGGCTCGCATCGACTCAGAAACCCGACATGTCGTACGGGTATTTGTTGGTGGCCCCGCCGTCCACGATCATCACCTGGCCGGTGATCGTCCGAGCGAGGTCGCTCACGAGGAAGGCCAGGGCGCTCGCGACGTCGGCCGGAAGTGTCAACCGCTGGAGCGGAATCTGGGTGCGGGTGTTCTCGAGTGCGTCGGAGTCGAGCACTGCCGAGATCCGCGGTGTGACGACGAATCCGGGGGCCACGGCATTGACACGAACACCGGACGGCCCCAGTTCGATCGACGCGGACCTGACCAGTGAACCGAGCGCAGCCTTGTAGACGCCGTAGGCGGCGTGCACCGGCGAACTGCCGATACCGGAGACCGACGAGACGAAGGTGATGGACCCTTCCCGGCGGTCGCGCAGCCGAGGACCGAAATGCCGGAGGGCGAGCACAGCGTGACGCAGGACGATGGACTCCTCCCAGCTCCAGTCCTCGTCGCTGATGTCGAGCAGGGGGCCGTAGCGCGCCATGCCGATGACGTCGACGACGCCGTCGAGCTCACCGGCCCGCTCGGCCAAGGCAGCCATGTCGGAGTTGTCGGTGGCATCGACCTGCTCCGATGTGGCCCGGGAGCCGATCTCGGCGCACACCGCATCGGCGCGGTCCCGGTCCACGTCGACGACGATCACCTCGGCACCGAGCTGGGCGAGGGCGTGGGAGACCTGCCGTCCCATTCCCTGCCCGCCGCCGAGCACGAGGTAACGACGTTGTGAGAGGTCGAATCGACTGCGATAGTCGATGATCCGGTCGCTGCCGGCGGGGCCGTACGACGGTGCGGAATCCTGGGGCATGGGTACTCCGATCGAGTTGACAGGCGGCCTCGGGCCGTGGAGCCATGGACGTGACCCCGATGCGTACGGGTGCATCGGGGCCACGATCGGTACGTGTCAGACCATCTTCGGAGCCGGTGAAGGCTCCTCGACCGGATCCGCGTCGACGGATTCGGTGTCACCCGTGATGAGCGAGGCTTCGGGTGCCGCGTTGCTGTTGCTGTTCGGCATGGTGGCGATCACCACGATACCCAGGAGGGCTGCAGCGCCGACGACACCGGAGGCGGCGTAGGGATTGCCTGTGAGCGCGGTGAACTTCCCTGCGAGATAGGGGCCTAGGCCTCCACCGATCGCCGAGCCGAGACCGAATCCGATGGCAGCGCCCGTGTAGCGGACCGCGGCGGGGAATGCCGACGTGAGCGTCGCGTAGACGGGGACGGAGGATGCTCCGGCCAGGCCGACGAGAAGCATGTGACCGCCGGCGGTGACGATCAGGTTTCCGCCGGTGGCCTTCATGAAGTACATGATCGGGAACATCGTGACCAGGATGATGCCCAGTCCGATGACCATGGTGTTCCTGCGGCCGGCCCTGTCGATCAGGAAGCCGGCCCCGAAACCGATGGCGACGGCGAAGGTCGATCCGGCGGTGGCGATCCAGGCGGTGACGCCCGGGGCCATATCGACCTGCTGCTGCAGGAACAACGGCATGTATGCCGGAACCACATACCCGATCGCAAGGACCGAGGTGCTGAGTGCGATCACCCGGAGCAGGGTCGCGGGGTACCGCGTGACGACCGAACGCACGGGGGAGGACTGGACCTTGTGTGCACCGGCGAGTTTCTGGAAATCGGGAGATTCCTCCAGTCGCTTGCGCAGATACAGCACGTACAGCATCAACGGCAGCGACATGAGGAGCGGAATCCGCCAGCCCCAGTTCGCCATCGTTTCTTCGGAGGTCAGGGAGGTGGTGAGGGCGACCGCAAGGGGAGCGAGGGCTGCACCGAAAGCGAATCCCACCGGAGTCATCGCGCTCAGGATGCCGTAGTTCTTGGCGGACGCGTGCTCGGCGACGAAGGTGGCCGAACCCATCTGCTCGCCGCCGGCGAAGAACCCCTGCAGCATGCGAGTGAGTACGAGCAGGACCGGGGCCATGATTCCGACGGTGGCGTGCGTCGGCAACAGGCCCATGAGGATGGTTGCCCCGCCCATTCCGGAGATCGTGACGATCAGCGCGAAGCGGCGACCGTATCGGTCACCGATGCGGCCGAAGACCAGGCCGCCGATCGGGCGTGCGAGGAATCCGGTGCCGAGGACCGCGAGCGAGCTCAGGATTCCCGCCGCGGGGTTGTCGCTGGGAAAGAACAGAGGCGACAGGTAGGCGATGAGGAAGGTGAAGACCATGAAGTCGTAGGCCTCGACGGCAGTTCCGAAGAAGCCTGCGAGCGACGCCCTGCGGGCCACGCTCGGTGACGGCGCGATCTCGGGTGAGTTCATATCGATCCTGTTCGGTTGTGTCTTCCGGTGTGCCCCGGGAAAAGTTCGGCTCCGAAAAAGTTCGGCTCCGACTCGGTGCAGGCGGTCTCGTGAGCGGACCATGCAGATGACGAGGCCTCCGCGACGGGCGGAGGCGTGTGTAGCTCTGGTTCGCATTCGACGTGGGCCGGTCTCGTCCAGGCCGCTACCGGGTACGTAGCCGAGCAGCGTCCGGGATTCCGACATGGATGTGGTGGTGACGCGGGTGCGCCGAATCTCCACCGACCCAGTGACTGTGGTCACAGTAGCCATTGGCTACGCCGGCGTCAATATGCTTCGGTGTGTTGTTCCGTCGAGCGGGATGACAGGGCGTAGAAGATTCGCAAAGATGGGGTACGACGTCGGAACACCGATCGATCGCCATCTGCGCCGGCAAGTGGATTCGTCGCGCGAATCCCGCTGTCGCCGATCATGATAGGGTCTGCGCCATATGGACCACCTCAGTGAGACCGCCGCCTTCGCCGACGACGTCTGGACCACACCACAGGTGGCGAGCTTCCTGGGTATCAGTCGTCAGGCGATCAACAAGCGTGTCCGGAGCCGGAAGATGCTCGGATATGCAGGCGATGGAGTGACGCTCTTTCCGGTGTGGCAGTTCGACACCGAGAACCACACGATCCATCCCGAGGTCCCCGAATTCCTCGCGGCCTTCGACGAGGACATCGAACCTGCTGCCATCGCCCTGTGGGCGATCACGAAGGTCGACGGGATCGATCGGCCACCTGCCGAGTTGCTGCTGGACCCTGATACCAAAGACGACGCAGTGCGGTTGGCAGGCACCTGCACGACCGGCGCGATCGAGGAACATCCTGCGCTGCAGGAAAAGGCCGACCCGGAATCCGCGAAGAAGGTCGCCGAGTGGCGGCCGACCCGCCCGGGGGCATCGGGAGCGCAGGAGGCCATCCTTCTGGCCGCTGTAGACCTCTTCGCGCGCAAGGGTCCTGCGAAGGTGACGCTCCGGGAGGTCGCCGCCGCAGCGGATGTGTCGTACGGATTGATCCACCGCTTCTACCGCACCAAGGAGAACCTGCTGGTGGCGGTGATGGAGTTACTGGTGGGCTACGGCGGCGACCGCCTGTCCGCGGAGAAGGACGCCTACGACGCGATCGACAACTCCATCGGCGCCGACCTCGACTCAGGTCAGTTCGGCCGGATGCTGATGTGGTCGATCTTCGAGGGAATCGAGCCGGAGCGGTTGCTCGGCGAAGCGCGTTCGCGTGGATACCGCCAACACATCGAGGCGCTGTGGAAGAACCCCACCCCGCCGCAGATCCAGTCCGAGTTCGATCCGAGCGTGCTGGCGGCGCTGATCGGTGTCATCGGCTCGGTGTGGGATCTGTACGAGCCGTACATGCTCGAACTCTCCGACAACCGGTGGCGCAGCCGCGACGACCTGCGCCGAGAGGTCAGCGACCTGCTCAAGTTGCTCGTCTACGCCGCCCGGCCGGACCGCTGACCGAAGGGAAAACGCAAGAACAGGCGGACGACCCCGAAAGGATCGTCCGCCTGTTCCGTCGAGAGGGCGCGCCGTCAGGACGGCATCAGCAGCACACCGCGGTCGAGCTTCCCGGCCCGAGCATCGTCCACGAGGGACTCGAAGTTCTCCAGCTCGTAGGTCTTGGTGACGAGCTCGTCGAGGAGGAGTCGTCCGGACCGATACATCTCCACGTACTTCGGGATGTCCGCGCCCGGGCGTGAGGAGCCGTAGCGGCATCCCAGCACCGAGCGGTCCATGTAGAAGGTGGTGGCCGGGACCGACAGCTTGGCCTCGGGTCCGGCGACGCCGAGCATGATCAGCTGTCCGCCCCAGTCGAGCATCTCCATCGCCTGGCTGGTGATGGCCTCCCCGCCGACGCAGTCGAAGACGTGGGTGGCGCCGCCGTCGGTGAGATCGCGGATCGCGGCGACGGTGTCGCCGGCGGTCGCGTCGACGAAGTGGGTGGCGCCGAACAGGCTGGTCTTCGGCTCCTTGTCGGGATTCGTGTCGATGGCGACGATCGTCGTGGCACCGGCGATGCGGGCGGCCTGGATGACGTTGAGGCCGATGCCGCCTGCGCCGATGACGACGACAGAGTCGCCGGGGACGACACGCGCACGGTTGAACACCGCTCCGGCGCCGGTCAGCACCGCGCAGCCGATCAGGCACGCCGTCGACAGTGGGACATCCTTCGAGATCGGCACTGCCTGACCGGCCTTGACGACGATGCGCTCGGTGAAGGTGGACAGGGCTGCGTAGTTGTAGATCGGGGTGCCGTCGAGTTCGAAGGGGGTGTCCCTGTTCCCGAACGAGGCACGGCACATCGTGGGGCGTCCGGAGGTGCATGCGGCGCACTGACCGCAGGTCGCCAGGGTCGACAGCACGACGTGGTCGCCGACGGCGGGCGTGCTCACACCCGGTCCGACGGCCTCGACGATGCCGGCGCCCTCGTGCCCGAGGACGACGGGTGTGGGGAAGGGGATCTTGCCGTTGACGACGCTCAGGTCGCTCTGGCACAGGCCGCTCGCGACGATGCGGACCTGGACTTCACCGGGGCCGGGGTCGCGGACGGTGACACCGTCGACCAGCTTGTTGACGGTGCCGTCGAAGACGATCGCTTTCAATTTTCGACCTCGCTGTCAATGGAACCCATCCGGACGATACGCGGAAGCGCAGCGGGATGCGGTGGGAAACGAAGGGGTGGTGGGAAATCCGGGGCCACCGCGGTGGCACCTGTATCGATGTCGGTGATGCTATGGCCGACGGGTCCGGCCGTCAAGCATGGCGTCAACGCCGCCTCCAACTGGTGAAACGACGCAAATTCCTCGACTTGTTGACGCATGCGTAGCCAATGGCTACAGTGATGCCAGTCACGACACGGGGTTGCAGTGACCTCGGCGATCGAGCAAAGGAAATGTGCCCGGACGCCGGATGAACAGGTGTGCCCACACATGCCCGTCCATTGCGATCCGTGAACACCCTCGTCGTGGAAAGTCTTCTGCTCAGGTGCCGAAAGCGCTTCTGTTGCAACATTTCAGGAGGATGAAATGTCACCCATGGCCTTATCGATGAAGCCGACGGGGTGGTTCCAGATCGGTTGGTCCACCGACCTCGAGGCCGGCGACGTCAAGCCGCTGCGGTACTTCGGTCACGATCTCGTCGCCTACCGAACCCAGAACGGCCGCCTGGTGGTTCTGAATGCATATTGTGAGCACCTCGGCGCCCACATGGGCCACGGCGGCACGGTGGCGGGCGACGACATCCGATGCCCCTTCCACGGTTGGCAATGGAGCCCGGAAGGTCGCAACACCTGCATTCCGTACCAGAAAGCCACGAACCGGGTTCGCAAGATCGGCACCTGGTCCACCGCCGAACGCGATGGAATCATGTACATCTGGCACGACGTCGAGGGCCGCGATCCGCAGTACGACGTTCCCAGCATCTTCGACCTGTTCCCGACCTGCGGTACGGCGGACGACTACCACGAGCTCAGGGAAGCCGGCCGCTTCCAGAGCGACGAACTGCCGATCCACCCGCAGTACGCCGCCGAGAACGGCGTCGACTTCGCGCACTTCAAGTACGTCCACCGCGCCGACGAACTCCCCACCGTCGTCCACCGCGAGTTCGGCGACAACGACTTCAAGACCGAACTGGCTCTGAATTTCAAACGTCGCGGCGCCGACGGCGCGTACGAACTCGTCGAAGGCCGGACCCGGGCCTCGCTCTTGGGTCTGGGGTTGGGCTTCTCGTATGCCGACGGTGTCGGTGCCATCTGCGCGCTGACGGCGGTCACTCCCGTCGACGACGAACGCTCGATCGTGCGGTTCTCCGCATGGGCGAGCAAGGAGGACGGTGAGGACGACGCCCGCGTGGCCAAGCGTCAGCGGAACGCCGTCGGACAGCTGAAGGCCGACATCGCCATCTGGGAGCACCAGCGCTACACCGAGCCTCCGGGCCTCGCGACCGCCGAGGCCGCGGGCTTCCGCGACATCCGTCAGTGGGCTCGCCGTTTCTACCCCGAGGGCCACCTCGGCAGCGGTGCTGCCGAGCAGACCGCGGGCACCGACGAATTCCAGGCAGGAACCGCCTCATGAGACCGACTCTGACAGACGAACACGAGGCCTGGCGTGCCGAGATCCGGGAATTCCTCGACGCCGAGCTGCCGAAGGAACATGCTTTCAACCCCGAGTTCGACGACGCACCCGAACAGTGGACGATCGCCGTCGAATTCAGCAAGAAGATCGCCGCCAAGGGGTGGATCGGCCTGACCTGGCCGAAGGAGTACGGCGGCAAGGGATTGTCCCCGATCTCCAATCAGATCCTCCTCGAGGAGCTGTACGCGGCCGACGCGCCGCTGATCAACTCCGTCGGCATCTTCCTCGCCGCCGGCACCATCCTGGTGGGCGGCACCGAGGAACAGAAGAAGCGACTGCTGCCCGACATCGCGAACATGCGCACCCTCTGGGCAGAAGGACTCACCGAGCCGGGTGCAGGCTCCGACCTCGGTTCCCTGCGAACGAAGGCCGTCAAGGACGGCGACGAGTGGGTCATCACCGGAGAGAAGGCATTCACCTCCTGGGGACCGATGTCGGACGTGCTGTACGTCGCCGCCCGCACCGACCCCGAGGCGGGCCTGAGCGCCGGCGTCAGCATCTTCGTCGTCGACCTGAACAGCCCCGGCGTCACCCTGCACCCGATGCGCAACTACGGCGGCGGCGTCCAGTCCAGCACCTTCCTCGACCACGTCCGTGTGCCGGCGAGTGCCCTCATCGGTGAGGAGGGTAAGGGCTGGCAGTACATCATGCGCGCCTTCTACGCGTCGGGGACCGTCGAGCCGATCTACGCGATGCAGGAAGCCAGGCTGCGCGACCTGCTCGAGCACTGCAAGGCGATCCCGGGCAAGCTCGACGACCCGCATGTGAAGGCCGACCTGGCCGAACTCGCCGGCATCGTCCAGACCCAGCGCCTGCTCGCCTACGAGATCATCGGCGACAACGCCCACGGTCGACAGACCCCCTGGGGCGGTGGCGTCCAGCAGGTCGCGGCGAAGGAGTACGAACCGCTGTTCGCGCAGATCTACGACCGGGTGCTCGGCCCGACCAGCCAGCTGCGGTCGGGATCGTCGTACGCCCCCCTCAACGGAAAGCCCGAGGCGTGGTACCGGCAGTCCTTCGCCAACCACGCCGGAGGAACGTCCCAACTCAAGCGGATGGTGCTCGCGACGCGGGGCCTCGGCCTGCCCCGATAGGAGCTGAAGATGGAATTGGCATGGGGCGAGGACTTCGCTGCCCTCGCAGATGTGAGCAAGTCGGTGTTCGCGCGGTACTCGCCGCTGGAGGACCGATCCAACACGGTTCCGTTCGCGGACCAGGTCGCGCAGTTCGCCGAACTCGGCTGGCTGCAGCTCGGTGACCCGACCGGCGCCGACGCCGACAGCCCGTCGCTCGCGACGATCGCCGGCATCTTCGTCGAGGCGGGACGGGCGCTGGCCGCCACTCCGCTGCTCGAACTGACGATGTCCCGCGACGCCGCGCTGGTGATCGGCACCGACGAGGCGATCGGCCTCGCCAAGCGCATCGGCAACGGTGAGTCCGTGGTGGTCCCGGTGTTGCCGTCCCCCGAATGGGGTTCGGCGGTGACCTACGAGAACGGCACGCTCGACGGGGTCGCGTTGGCAGTGGACCACGCGGGCGACGCCGACAGCTTCCTCGTGTACGCACCCGGTGCGGAAAGCGTTGTGGCAGTGGTGGAGGCGAGCTCCGCGACTGCTGTCGAAGCGATGCCGAACATGGGCGGGTACCCGATGTTCGTGGTGACCTTCGACAAGGTGCCGGTGGCCGACGGTGCCGTGCTGGCCCGCGGCGCCGACGCCGACCGTGCCGTCGAGATCGCAGAGCAGCGCGCAGCGGTGCTGCGCGCGGCACAGCTCTACGGTGCCGGGCTGAAGCTGCTCGACATCACCGTGCTGTACGCGCAGCAGCGGCACCAGTTCGGTGGACCGATCGGACGCTTCCAGGCGGTGCAGTATCTGTGCACCGACCTCGCGATCGCTGCGCACTTCACCTCGGTGCACGCCCGGTCGGCAGCCACCGCGCTCGACGCCGGTCTCGATCCGCAGCCGCACATCGGTCTGATGCGCAAGCAGGCGGCGAAGGCCGCGCAGGAGATCGTGCACTCGGCGCACGAGGTCCACGCCGGCATCGGGTACATGATCGAGTCGAATGTGCACCTGTTCACCGACGCCGCCAAGCGCTGGCAATTCGATTTCGGTTCTGCCGCACGCAACGACGCCGACATCGTCGACGCCCTCGACCGCATCTACACCGGGACGGGCCGATGAGCTACATCGACTACCGCGTCGACGACGCCGTCGCCGTCATCAGCCTGAACCGTCCGGACCAGCACAACGCGCAGGACGCATCGCTGTTGCAGGACCTCGACGCCCGCTGGCAGGAGGCTGCCCGCGACGACGACGTCAAGGTGATCGTCGTGCGTGCCAACGGCGACAACTTCTCCGCCGGTCACGACCTGAAGACCGTGGCCCCGGGGTACTTCAAGGAGGGTAAGACGACCCTCGAGAGCGCCTACGGGTGGGAGACCGAGCATTATCTCGGTTTCTCCCGCAAGTGGCGCGACGTACCGAAGCCGTCGATCGCAGCAGTCCAGGGTGCCTGTGTCGCCGGGGCTCTCAACGTCATCTGGCCGTGCGACCTGATCGTCGCGGCCGACAACACCTATTTCAGCGATCCCGTCGTGAAGTTCGGTGTCGGTGGCGTCGAATACCACGCGCACACCTGGGAACTCGGTGCCCGCCGCGCCAAGGAGATGCTGTTCACCGCCCGGAAGCTCACCGCGGCCGAGGCGTTCGACGCCGGCATGGTGAACCGCGTGGTCCCGCTCGACGAACTCGACACGCAGACCATGGACCTCGCGCGGGAGATCGCGCAGATGGACCCGTGGGGACTGGCCACCGCCAAGCGTGCCGTCAATCAGACCCTCGACATCATGGGCCAGCAGGCGGCCCTGCAGTCGGCCTTCGACATCCACTGGCACGGGCACGCGAATGCCCTGTTGCGCACCGGATATCCGCTCCTGACGCCAGGCCCGCTTTCCTCGAAGACGAAGGAGGAGAACTCGTGAACTCGGACATCGCGCCGAACGACGCAGTCTCCCTGTGGGACCTGCTGGCCCTGCGGGCCGAGACCACCGGCGACGCCGTCGCCCTCATCGACGAGCACGATCGCCGCATGACCTTCGCCGAGGTCGTCTCCGTGGCCGAACGCGTCGCGGCCGGTCTGCTGGCCCGCGGCATCGAACCAGGCTCCACGGTGAGCTGGCAGCTGCCCACCCGCATCGAGACCGTCGTGCTCAGCCTGGCGCTGTCGCGTCTCGGCGTAACCCAGAACCCGATCATCCCGCTCTACCGGGCACGCGAGGTCGGGGCAATGGTCGCCCAGTGCGAGTCGGATTGGCTGATCACCCTGGGAGAATTCCGCGGCTTCGACCACGGCGCCATGGCCGAGGAGCTGCGTGCGGCGAGTGGTGACCGCCTTAACCTGCTGATCGTCTCCTCCGAGCTGCCCGACGGCGACCCGGCCGGCCTTCCTCCTGTGCCGGTCGGCAGGGACGAGGTGCGCTGGATCTACACGACCTCCGGAACGACGTCGGCGCCCAAGGGTGTCTGCCATACGGACGGGACGCTCATCGCCGGCGGTGTCTCTCTCGCCGATGCGATCGGTGCGTCGGCCGAGGACGTCGGCACCATCTTCTTCCCGTACGCGCACATCGGCGGCCCCGACCTGCTGATCGCCTCGTTGACCACCGGCATGTCGTTGACGCTCATGGAGGTCTACGAGCCGCGTGCCGCAGTGGACCTGATGCGTCGTGCGGGCGTGACCATCACCGGTGGCTCGACCCCGCACTACGCCTTGCTGCTCGAGGAGCAGCGGAAGAACCCGGGCGCTCGCGTGGTTCCGACCCTGCGCATGCTGACCGGCGGTGGAGCGCCCATGCCGGAGAAGCTGTTCCGCGACGTGCTCGCCGAGATGGGCATCCCGATCCTGCACGCCTACGGCATGACCGAGTGTCCGATGATCACCTCGGCGCGGATGAGCGACAGTATCGAACAATTGGCCACCACCTCCGGTCGTCCCGTGCTCGGGTGCGAGGTGCAGATCCGCACCGAGGAGGACGACGTGCTGCCCACCGGCGAGGTGGGCCGGGTGTGGCTGCGCGGCCCGATGTTGTTCAAGGAGTACCGCGCCGACGGCGAGATCATCCGTCCCTTCGACGCCGACGGCTGGATGTTCACCGGCGACACCGGCAGGCTCGAGGTGGAGGGCCATCTGGTCCTCGTCGGCCGGGAGAAGGACCTGATCATCCGCAAGGGCGAATCGATCAGCCCCACCGAGATCGAAGAGGTGCTCGCGGCGCACTCCGCCGTCGCGGACGTCGCCGTCATCGGCCTTCCCGACGACCGGTCGGGCGAGCGCATCTGCGCTGTCCTGCAACTGCACGAGGGTGCAGCCGATCTCGACGTCGACGAGATCCGCGCGTACTGCCGGGAGGCCGGTATCTCGCCGGCGAAGTTCCCCGAGGACGTCGTGATCGTCTCGGAGATGCCGAAGACCCCGACGATGAAGATCCGTAAGCAGCATCTCCGGCAGTCCGTCATCGACCAGCGGGCACTGTCCGGCGCGGCCGTCGACTGACACGGCCCCCGTGCCCGCCCCCGAATCCGAGAATTGGAAGTTCCCATGCCAGGACGTAGCTTCATAGAGCGCGCCGTCGAGTGCGCCGACACCAATGCGTTGCGGATGGCGCTGTACCAGGCGACCCGCGACGCGGAGATCGCCGCGATCACCCCGGAACGCGTCTTCGGCCCGACGACGGACGCGATCGTGTTCTCCGACGAGGACACCGCGCTCATCCGCGCGAAGGCCGTCGAGTACCTGCTCACCGAACCGGACGAGTCGGCGCTGCCGGTCCCGTCGCGGGACGAGATCGTCGAGCTGCTCGAGATGGCGGAAGCCCGCACTCTCGCGTCCGACGATCTGATCATGCGGCACAAGCTCCCGGCCTTCTCCGACCTGCCCTATCAGGCACAATGGCACGGGGAGAAGGTGATTCCGGAGGGTTACCACGTCGCGATCGTCGGTGCCGGCTTCGCCGGTATCGCCATGGGTGTGCAGCTGGCGAATCTCGGCGTCCCGTTCACGATCTACGAGCGTCGCGCCGAGGTCGGCGGGGTGTGGAGCATCAACACCTACCCCGACGTGCGCGTCGACACGGTGAGCTTCACCTACGAGTACGCCTTCGAGAAGAAGTACCCGTGGACCGAGTATTTCGCCCGACAGTCCGACGTGCGCGCGTACATCGACCACGTGGCGCACAAGTACGGTGTGTACGAACACATCCGGTTCGGCTCCGACGTCACCCAAGCCCGCTTCGACGAACCGACGCAGCGCTGGACACTGACCGTGCAGGGCGAGGAGTCCGTCACCGAGGTCGAGGCGAACGTTGTCGTCGCCGCCAGCGGTGTGTTCGCGACGCCGCGTGAACTCTCGGTCGAGGGCGTCTCCGACTTCACCGGCCAGATCGTGCACACCGCCCGGTGGAACGAGGACGTCGAGTACGCCGGCAAGAAGGTCGCCGTGATCGGCAACGGCTCGACCGGCGTGCAGCTGCTGTCGAAGATCGCTGAGAAGGCCGAATCCGTGACGGTGTATCAGCGCACACCGCAGTGGATCTCGCCGCGAACCAACTACGGCGTGCCGATCTCCGACGAGCTGCAGTGGCTGATTCAGAAGATGCCGTTCTACTGGAACTGGAACAAGTACGTCGCCGGCCTCGCGACCATCGACCTGCGGAACGTGCTCATGCCGGACGCGGAGTGGATCGCGAACGGCGGGCAGATCAGCAAGCGCAACGACATGCTGCGCAAGATCCTGGTCGGCTACATCTCGGCCCAGGTCGACGGCCGGCAGGACCTCCTCGACAAGCTGATCCCGGACTACCCGCCGATGACGCGACGCCCGGTGGTCGACAACAACTGGTACGCCTCGCTGACCAGGAACAACGTCGAACTCGTCACGACCCCGATCGAGCGGATGACGGACACCTCCATCGTCACCGCCGACGGAGAGGACCGCGAGACGGAACTGGTCATCGCCGCGGTCGGCTTCCAAACGGAGAAGTACATCTGGCCGACGCAATACTTCGGCCTCGGTGGTGTGACCCTCGAAGACGTCTGGACCGCGCAGGGTGCGCAGGCACACCTCGGCATGACCGTGCCGGGTTTCCCGAACATGTTCATGCTGTACGGCCCCAACTCGCAGCCGGTGGCCAGCGGTGCAGGTCTGCCGGTGTGGTTCGAGGTCTGGACAGGGTACATCGCCGAGTGCATCGTGGGGATGCTCGAGAAGGGCCGGGCGTCGATGGTCATCCGCAAGGACGCCTTCGACGAGTACAACGAGCAATTGCACGAAGAGGCCAAGAAGCTCATCTACCTGATGCCGAACTCGGCGATGGAGAAGAACTACTACGTCAACGAGTTCGGCCGGCTGCAGATGAATGCACCGTGGAACGGTGAGAAGTACTACGAACTGTGCGAGAGCCCGGACGAGTCGCACTACGACTTCACCGAGGCGCCGTAGGGCCCCGGGTCCACGAACGAAGGACCACCGAGATGCGGTTCACTCTGGAGTATCCCGGCGACGTCGCAGGTGCGGCTCCCTGTTTCCGTGAGGGTCCCGTGCTCGCTCGGATCAGCAGGGAAGCGCAGGATCACGGCTTCGAGGCGCTGTGTCTGGCCGATCATCCGGCACCGTCCGCGAAGTGGTTCGAGGCCGGTGGGCACGACAGCTTCGAACCGGCGGTCGCGCTGGCGTACGCGGCGGCGGCCACCACATCGTTGAAGTTGATGACGAACCTCTACGTGTTGCCCTTCCGCAACCCGTATCTCGCCGCCAAGGCGCTGACCACTCTCGATCTTCTGTCCGGGGGACGCCTGGTCGTGGGGGTGGGGGCAGGTTACCTGCGATCGGAATTCGCCGCGTTGGGTGTGAGCTTCGACGACCGCGCCGCACTCTTCGACGAGGCCATCGATGCACTGCGGCACATCTGGTTCTCGCCGTCGACACCGGTGACCGGTGAAAGGTTCGGCGGTACCGGGGAAATGCGTCTGTACGGTCCTGTGCAGCAACCGCATCCGCCGCTGTGGATCGGTGGCAACAGTCGTGCCGCGATCAGGCGGGTGGTGAGCGCGGGGGAGGGGTGGTGCCCGGTCATCGGGTCCGAGCGGATGACGTCCTCCGTTCGGACGGCTTCGATGGCGGGCGTGGAGGATCTGCGTCGGGGCGTGGTGCGCCTGCGGGACGAGCTGCTGCGCGCCGAGCGCGACCCGGCGCAGATCTCGATCCAGGTGGGCGCCCCGCCGGTCGATCTCGCCGATTCCCGCTCCGTGATGCGGTTCGTCGAGCAGGCCGGCGAACTGGCGGAGGTCGGTGTCACGCATCTGTGTGTGCATGCCGACGCTCGGTCGATGAATGCCGCGTCGGAGTTCGTCGCCGGATTCGGGGAGCAGATCATCCGGCCGCAGTCGGGTTGACGTCGAGGCCGGGGATCTGCGTCGCGTTCTGCGGCCCGTCCCCGCGTGGACACGTGGACGCAGATATGTCAATGGGAAATGTGCGGCCTGTTATGCCAGGTGGATTCTGAATCCTTACTTGTGACCGCTCTTTCGCGGTCCCGTGCTACGCAGTGGCGGAATCCCGCTCGAAGCCGAACCGAATTCGGGCCGAGTTGTTGACGCAAACGTAGCCGGTGGCTACAGTGAGTCCGGTCACAAGTCGTGTGGGTAGATGTCGTCGTTCATGGATTCGATTCGTACTTGCTGTCCGGCACGTCCCGAACCGACCGACAACCACCCCCGAACCTCGTTACCGAGGACCCGATGTTGAGGAGTCGATGTTGAGCACGCGTAAGTCGAACTGGGGCCGCTGGGGCGAAGCGGATGAGCTGGGCGCCCTCAACCACCTCACACCGGAGCGGGTCCTCTCCGCCCTTCGCCTGCCCAAGACGGGCAAGACCTACAGTCTCAGCATCCCGATCCAGCGATCCGGCGTGCCGAACCTCGAATACCGCGGAATCCCGCAGCGGCTGACCCTGACCAACCATCAGGACGAGGCGATGGCGCGCGCCAACGGCGGTGCCCCGGGCGTGGGTGCCAACGAGGACCAGCTCGTCATGCCGTCGCACACCTCGACGCACATGGACGCACTGTGTCATGTCTACGCCGACAACAAGATCTACAACGGCTACCCCGCCGATCAGGTCACCCCGTACTCGGGTGCGGCCAAGTGCAGCATCGACAAGGTCGGCGGCATCGCCGGCCGCGGCGTCCTCATCGACGTCGCCACCTCGAAGGGCGTCGACCTGCTCGAACCGGGTTACGTCATCACCGTCGCCGACCTGCAGAAGGCGCTGGACGATCAGGACGTCGAACTGCAGACGGGCGACCTGGTGCTCATCCGCACGGGATGGCTGGAGGACTATCTGGTCAACCAGGGCGAGATGATGCCGCAACCAGGAATCGGCCTCGAAGCGGCTGCCTTCCTCGCCGAGAAGGACGTCGCGCTGGTCGGTTCCGACAATGCAGCGATCGAGCCGATCCCCTTCGATCAGAATGTCTACCTCGGCGGACACATCATCCTGCTCGTCGAGCACGGCATCTACCTGGTCGAGAACATGAACCTCGCAGAACTCGCCGCCGACAGATGCTACGAGTTCCTGCTGACCATCGGCGCCCTGAAGATCACCGGCGGAACGGCGAGCCCGGTTACCCCCGTCGCCGTCGGCTGACCGCACCCCTCACACGAACAGGACCTCCGGATGACTGCGAACACCGAAGCCACCGTGCACACGTACCGCACTTCCCATGTCGGGTTGTGTGTCTCCGATCTCGCCAAGAGTCTTCGCTTCTACTGCGACGGACTGGGTTTCATCAAGATCATGGAATACGACATCGACGAGCAGATCCCTGAGGTGGATGCACCGTGCAGCCTCACCTCGACCTTCCTGGAGAAGGACGGACTGCGCATCGAACTGCTGTCCTACCGGCAGCCCGGTGTGATCGGTACGCCTCCCACCCGTCGTAACCATCTGGGCATGACCCACCTGTCGTTCTTCGCCGACGACATCGACGCCGCGGCCGACGCGCTGTGCGAATACGGCGGCACGCTGGTGCCGGAGACCCGCGCCGGTCTGGGCGATCCGACCGCGCCGCAGTTCGTGTTCGTGGCCGACCCCGATGGCAACCGCGTCGAACTCATGCACATCCCTGCCGGCACCCCCTGGTGACCGGGCCTGCGCCGGACTACGGCTTCCCCTCGATACCTCGCTGAATGCGTCACAGCGACGAATCCCCTCCGCCGCCGGATCGCGCACTTCGACGCAGTGACGACCAAAGGACTTTCATGACCGCTCCTGACACCACCGCACGCGACCCACACCTCTGGGAACCCCAGCGCAAGGTCGACGACCTCGAATGGTTCCGCGCGAAGTACGCCGAAGAGCGCGACAAGCGCCTGCCGAACACCGGTGCCGATACCTTCCAGGCGATCGACTTCGAAGGCAAATTCGCGGACTACGACGCCGACCCGTACGCGGACGGTCCGCGCACCACGCCGCCGCAGACCGCCGACCTGGACATGCTCGTCATCGGCGCGGGCTTCATGGGCATCAGTACCGGCATCGAGCTGAAGAAGATCGGCGTCACGAATTTCAAGATCCTGGACGTCGCAGCAGATTTCGGCGGCACCTGGTACTGGAACCGTTACCCGGGCGTGCGCTGCGACATCGAGTCGTACATCTACCTGCCGTACCTCGAGGAGACCGGTTACATCCCCACCGAGAGATACACGCGCGGCAGCGAGATCTTCGCCTACACCCAGTCCCTCTGCACGCAGTTCGGCCTGTACGAGCACGCCCTGTTCCAGACTCGGGTCACCGAGATGGAATGGGACGAGGACACCGCGCGGTGGACGGTGCGCACCGACGGCGGCGATGTGTTCCGCGCCCGCTTCGTCTCCACGCAGAGCGGCCTGTTCAGCCGCCCTCAGCTGCCTGGCATTCCGGGCATCGAGAAGTTCGCCGGCCACAGCTTCCACACCAGCCGGTGGGACTACGACTACACCGGCGGCGACACCACCGGAAATCTGACCGGGCTCCGCGACAAGCGCGTGGCCATCATCGGCACCGGTGCCACCGGCATCCAGGCCATCCCGCACCTCGCCGAGCACGCGAAGTCGCTGGTCGTCTTCCAGCGCACGCCCAGCCAGATCGCGCCCCGCGAGAACGCCCCGACCGACCTCGAATGGTTCAAGTCCCTGCCCGCGGGGTGGCAGAAGGAGCGTCGTGTCTCCTTCGACAAGTGCGCGATGGACCGCGCCACCGTCGACTGCGACGTCGACGACGGCTGGATCAAGTTCGCGAAGTACCAGATGCGTAAGATCTACGAGGCCGGCGGTGCGGAACCGACCCTCGAGCAGTACATGGACGCGATGGAGCGCTCGGACTACGAGTGGAACGAGATGTTGCGCGACCGGGTCGACGCCATCGTCAAGGATCCGGCCAAGGCCGACAAACTCAAGACCTACTACCGCACCATGTGCAAGCGACCGGGCTTCAGCGACGACTTCCTTCCGGTGTTCAACAAGGAATCCGTCCACATCATCGACACCTCCACCACGCCGATCGACCGGATCACCGAGGAGGGCATCGTCGTCGGCGACCGCGAGTACGAGGTCGACCTCATCATCTACGCGACGGGCTTCCAGCAGGGACGCACCTGGACCGACAAGGCCGGCTACGACGTGCTGGGCCGCGACGGCAACCGGCTGTCGAAGAAGTTCGCCGAGGGCGCGAGCACCTACCACGGCTTCCTCAGCAAGGACTTCCCGAACCTGTTCTTCCTGGGGTTCGTTCAGTCGACCCAGGTTTCGAACATCTCGAATCTCATCGACAACCAGGCCCGGCACATGGTCTACATGGTCGGCAAGTGCCTGAAGGAGGACATCCGGGCCATCGAACCGACCGCCGAGGCCGAGGCAGGTTGGAACGCGACCATCGCCGAACACGCGGAGATGCGACGGGAATGGAACCTCTCGTGCACTCCGGGCCACTACAACAACGAGGGCCGTGTCGACGACAAGCGCAGCACCCTTGCGGGCGGTCTGTACGGACCCGGCTACGAATATTTCGAGATGCTCGAGAAGTGGCGTGAGGACGACACCTTCGACGGCATCGCCGCGACCCGCTGAGCCGGCGGCATACCGACAGGAATTCTCGAGGACTGCGGGCAGCCGACCTTCCGGCTGCCCGTGCGTCCGGTTCACGAAAGTCAGGAGAGAGTAATGACGTTGACTCCGGTGCGACTCGGTTACGCACTGTTCACCATGGTGGATCCGTCGCGCGGTCATGAGGTCGAGTACAACCGCTGGTACGAGCGCGATCACCGCTACTCGGGCTGCATGGTCGGTCCGGGCTGGTTCACCGGCAGCCGTTGGGTCGCCACGAAGGCTCTGAAGGACCTGCGCTTCCCGGAGACCGGACCGGTCGCGACGAAGACCGAGAATGGTTCGTACCTTGCGATCTACTGGGTACACGAGCCCGATGCGGAAGTCGCAGACGCGTGGGCGCAGAAGCAGGTCGGCGAACTGTACGCCGCCGGCCGCGGCTTCGCCGAGCGTGAGCACGTCCACACCGGCCAGTACCTGCCGGACTCGACCGTCTCTGCGCAGGAGGACGGCGTCCCTCTCGAACTCGCACACGATCACCATTACGGCGGCCTCGTCACCGTGATGATCGAACCAGCAGAGGGCGTCGACCGCGCCGCCGCTATCGACATGATCGACAACGGACCGGCCGAGACCCTGGTCGGCAAGGGTGCCGTCGATCTGATCAGCAGCTGGCGAATGAAGCCCTGGCCCTCCGACCACAATGTGCCGATGAAGATGGGCAACGACGGCGGAACCACCGACCGCATCCTTCAGATGCTGTTTCTCGAAGACGAGCCGACCGCGAGCTGGCAGCACATCGTCGACTACGCAACGGATATCGAGAAGTCGGGTGCGGGCACGGTCACCTTCGCGTCGCCGTTCATCCCGACTGTGGTCGGTACGGACAAGTACACCGACGAATTGTGGTGAGACCTGTGTTGAGCGGTGAGAAGATCCTGGTGACCGGGGTGACCGGTCAGATCGCGTTCCCGATCGCGAGGACGCTGGCGGCCGAGAACGAGGTGTGGGGACTGGCGCGTTACAGCCGGCCCGACGACCGGCAGCGGGTGAGCGAAGCGGGAATCGTCCCGATCACCTGCGATCTCGGCAACGGCGACTTCGACGGTGTACCCGAGGATTTCACGTACGTCGTACATCTGGCGGCGAGTCTGGCTCCGGGTTGGGATTACGACGCCGCGATCCGCGCCAACGCAGAAGGCACCGGACTTCTCCTGCAGCACTGCCGGTCCGCCAAGGGCGCACTCGTGATGTCCACCCATTCGGTCTACCGCCCGCAGGACGACCCGATGTACCTGTTCACCGAACAGTCACCGCTGGGCGAGTGCAACAGCACCCACACCCCGACCTACTCGATGTCGAAGATCAGCCAGGAGGCCACCGCGCGGTTCGCCGCCCGCGCCTTCGGTGTTCCGGTGACGATCGCTCGGATGAACGCGTCGTACGGGCCCAACGGGGGACTCCCGGCCATGCACGTCGACGCCATCGCTGACGGCCGGCCGATCACCACCCGCTGGGATCCGTGCATGTACAGCCCGATCTACGAGGACGACATCAACACCCAGGTCGGTGCCCTGCTCGAGGCAGCCTCCACACCTGCTCTCATCGTCAACTGGGGTGGCGACGAACCGGTGAGCGTGCAGGAGTGGGCGGCCTACGCCGGCGAGTTGATGGGGGTCGAGCCCGTCGTCGACGTGACTCCGATCGAGGGAACGCTGCGCGGATCCATCGCGGACACCACGCTGCGTGCCTCCATCACCGGGCCGTGCACGGTGGATTGGCGTGAAGGCATCCGCCGGACGGTTGCCGCTCGTCATCCGGACAAGCTCATCGAGACCGTCCGCTCGTGAGCATCCTTTCGTAGAACATCATTTGGGAGACGACATGCCGATGACAGTGCACGAGTCGCTGCCTGCCGAACGGGCCGGTAGGCCGGCGGGTCCGGAACTGCTGGACCGCCGCGCGATGTTCGCCGCGACCGAGATCGACCCCGCGCTGGGGGTCACGGCCGGTGATGCAAAGTTCGCGGGTGTGCCGTGCCGGACTCTTCGGGCCGGCGACCGGGCCACCATCCTCTACCTGCACGGGGGTGGATACCGGATGGGTAGTCCGGAGGCATACAACGCCTACGCGGCGAAGATCGCGGCCGGCGCCGACGCCACGGTCGTCCTGCCGCGGTATCGGCTCGCGCCGGAGAACCCGTTTCCGGCCGGGCTGCGCGACGCCATCGCTGTCTACGAGGCACTCACGTCCGCGGCGGAGGGACCGATCGTTCTTGCCGGTGACTCGGCAGGCGCCGGTCTCGCCGCTGCGGTGATCGTCGCGGCAAAGACGGGCGGTCTGCGCACTCCTGACGGGCTGATGCTGCTGTCGCCGTGGCTCGACCTGCACTGCTCGTCGCCGTTCTACGAGACCGCACCCGACGTCTTCTTCCCGCTGGCGACGGCTGAGTCGGCACGCGAGGACTACCTGCAGGGCGCCCCTGCAAGTGACCCGCTGGCGTCGCCGTTGCTGGCCGATCACACCGGATTCCCGGCCACCCTGATCCAGGTCGGCGGCAACGAGGCGCTGGTCGGTGATGCACTCGGGCTGGTCGGGTCACTCGCGAAGGCGAATGTCACCTGCACGCTGGAAGTGGTTGCGGATCAAGGACACACTTGGCCCTTGATCTACCCCGACCACAGCGTCTCCGTCGCGTCGATCGAGTCGTGTTCTCGGTTCGTCCAGTCGATCGAACGGACCGGACAGGGCTGATGACTGTGTGGGCCGAGGGTTCTACCTGTCCGTAGAACCCTCGGTAGTGGTGTCATCGGTCGTGTCGTGCTCTGTGGACAACGTCTCCATAAGGCTCCGCATGGCACGCATGTCGGAGCGCAGTTCGTCGAGTTCGGAACGAAGGCCGTCCAGTGTGTCGGCGGGTGACTCCGGACCGGTACTCGTAGCCGGTACCGGTTCGCGCCGCGCATCCGTCGACGACGGTGGCGTCGGCACATCGGATGAGCCGGTTCGTTCCGGAGCGAACCCGTCGAGGAACACCGAGGTGACGGTAGCCGTTATAGATTCGATGTCGGCTGCGAGCGTGTCCCGGTGCCACCTGACCGACTGGAAGACGCACTCTCGCATCATCCGCTGGAATTCGAAGACGTCGATACCGGACTTGAATTCACCGCCACGCACGCCTTCATCGACTACATCGAACCACACCCGGTGGGAGGACTCTACGGCTCCGGCGATCTCCGCATACTCGGGAAGTGCACCGAGGTTGTCGAACTCGTTCTGATAGATTTCCGTAGCGTAGGGGTGCTGATTTGCAACTTCCAGGGAAACCCGGACTATGAGTTCGAGACGGCCACGGGCCGTTCCGGTGCTGGTCAAGGCGTTTGTGTAACTGCCTACCAGGTCCGTCAGGAAACTCCTCAGGATCTCGGAGACGATCGCGTCCTTGGAGTCGAAGTAATGATACAAAGTCCCGGAGTTCAGGCCCACCGCATCGGCGATCTCGCGGATCGTGGTGGCCGAGATGCCTCGTTCGGAAAATAACCGAGCCGATTCGGCCAGGATCATCTGACGCCGGCTGGCTGTCACTGTTTACCTCTCGTATGCGGACGATTCGTGTAGGTGCCGCCACGAGGCTATCAGCGGGTCAGGGCTGTTTTACCTCGGTGGCGGCGCCGGGTTCCTCGCTCCCGAATGGGGTCGTTGCGTGGCTCAGTCGGCGGGGGGAGGGGCCAGGGCTATCGGAGGGGCGATCTCTGCGGCGGCGTCATCGCCCGAATCGCTTGCACCGCAAACGTCGTGGTCCGCACACTCGCGCGCATCCTCGACCTCCGCTCCTCTGCCGATCTCGGTTTCGAAGGTGGATTTCCACTGGGCGAGCTGCTCTGCGGTCCAGCCGAACTGTGTACGTTCACCGAGCAGGCGATCGGCGATCCTTACAACCATTGCTACCCGGGCCGCGCGTCGCGACTCGACCTGCCCGAGAATGTCTGCCGGGGTCAAGGGTCGTGTGCTCGTGCGGTAATGCGCCCAGGTGGTTTCGAGGGCGTCGGATTCGGAACAGTCCCTGAGGAGTTCGGCCCAGTAATACTCACCGAACCCCTCCGGCAACGCGTACTGTTCGATTCCGGACCGGATCCGCAGGATTTCCCGGCAGGTGAATACGTCGACGGTCTTGACTCTCATGACGCGATCGCAATGCGGGCGACCGGTGTGAGGTAACTGTCTTCGATCGCGAGCGCATCACCCATCGACATCCACCCCTCCTCGGGGTCCGGCTGTGCGTTGGCGTCGTTCTCCACGTCGATCGAACTCATGGACTGGGTCCTCCTGTGCGGAAGCGATGGGTGTGCGGATTATGCGGACTGCGGGTCGTCGGCGGGTTCTTTCGACCACGCCAGGTTCTGGTCACCCCACGTGCGGGGTGGGCGGGAGAAGACCTCCTCGAGCATCGGCATGAAGAACTCGAGAGGTTCCGAATCGTAGTCGGGGTCGAACGACTCCTGGTCCCAGGCTGCGCAGAAGTGGGCGCAGCTGTCGAAGTACGGCGAGTCCCGGTACCGGTCACGACTGTCGGTCGGAATGCCGAGCTTGTCACCGTAGTGGTAGGTCTGGAAGACACCGTGGTGCTTGACGATCCACACCGCCTCGTCGTCGAGGACCGGTCGCAGGATGGCGGCGGCGACCTCGCTGTGATTGTCCGGGCAGAGATCGTCGCCGATGTCGTGCAGCAGTGCGGCGATCACCAGATCGACACGGGCGCCCTCCCGGTGCGCGCGGGTCGCGGACTGCAACGAATGCTCGTAGCGATCGACGCGGTAACCGAAGGTGTAGCCCTTCATCGACTCGAGCAGACGCACCACCGTCCCTAGCCAATGGTCGCGTCGATGAATCGCGGCCTCGTCCCGGATCAGTTCCATCTCCGCGGCAGTGGCGTCGTCCATCCGGGAGAATTCGACGGTACGGGTGTTGTCGACCATGTCAGTTTCCTTCGGTGTCGGTGTCGGTGTCGGTGTCGGTGTCGGTGTCGGTGTAGGTGATCGGTGTCGGTGTAGGTGATCGGTGTGAGTCGGCCCGCGGCAGTCAGGCCGAGCGGACGGTGGTTTCGCTCGGGGCGTCTTTCTCCGCGGTGAGGACCAAACCCTTGGTCTCCTGAGTGAAGTAGGCGGCGGCGGCAACAGCCAGTGCGAGCACGATGACGTACCAGGTGAACAGGTCCGGCGTGCCGCGGGCGGTCAGCCACGAATTGAGGTAAGGCGCAGTACCTCCGAAGATCGCGGCCGCGAGCGACACGGCGATTCCCGTACCTGCCGCGCGGGACTTCGTGGAGAACAGTTCGGCGAACCAGGCGACCTGCGTACTGGCCGCGAGTGCCTGGATGACGAGCGCCAGGGACATCGCCACGACCAGGGTGACGGCCGAGTCGTCGAGCATGCCGGACAGGGGGAAGGCGAGCAGGGCCACCAGCAGTCCCCACACGATGTTGTTGGGGCGACGTCCGAACCGGTCGGCCAGCAGTGCCGCGAGCGGGAGAGCGAGGATGAAGACGACGTTGGCGACCACGCCGGCCCACATCGCCAGTTTGTCGTTCACGTTGTAAAAGCTGATGGCGTACGCGGGCGCGTTCACCGACCAGGTGTACGAGAAGACCGATGTGCCGCCGACAAGGAGGACGACGCGCAGGATCGAGGTGCGCTGCGCCCAGATGTCCCGGAGTGCGGAGCGGGCCGACGACGGTGCCCCCGCGCTCACGGCCTCGGCGGCCTGATCGGTGAAGGCTTCGGATTCCTCGAGGCCACGGCGGAGGTAGAGGGCGAAGAAGCCGAGTACACCACCGATCAGGAACGGGATTCGCCAGCCCCAGTCGGCCATCGTTTGGGAGTCGATCCCGGTACGCATCAACGCACCCAGGAGGGTGGCGAGCACGGTTCCGCCGACGGTGGACATGATGACAGTGGTACCCCACAGCGCGCGGTTGTCCGGCCGTGCCACCTCGGCGATGTAGGTGTACGAACCGCCCTGCTCACCACCGTGCGCGACACCCTGAACGCAGCGGACGACGAGCAGCCACAGCGATGCGAACACACCGATCTGCTCATAAGTGGGCGCGATCGCGATGAGGACGCTCGATACTGCGACGAGGGTCATGGTCAGCACCATGACGAATTTGCGGCCGCGGCGATCGGCGACCAGCCCGAAGAGCAGGCCGCCGATCGGGCGCATGACGAACCCGACCGCGAACACCGCCATCGTCGACAACAGGTTCGATACTTCGTTGGTGGAGTTGAAGAACTGGTTGGAGAAGTAGACCGCGAAGATCGCGAACACGGTCCAGTCGAACCACTCCAACGTGTTTCCCATGTTGACGGCCATGATCATCCGAGCTCGGCCTTTGGCCCGAGGCAGGTTCGGCGGCGTCGGCCTTCCCGAGGGGTCGTTCTGCGTTGGCGAGGCGGTCATGCCGGTTCTCCTTGTCGGGAGCATGCTGTGGGGTTGAGGGGACGGAGGAGCAGGCGCGCGGTGTGCGACGGCTGTTCGAGGGACACAGTGCCGTCGTGGGGCCATCGGCCTTCTGCACCTGACCGATTCGGAGTGCGGTCGGGGGCATGAAATGCCGAGGGGTGTGTGCCGTATGGCGCGCGTCACAAATCTAGGACTATCCGCGAATAATGTCAATCAAGCGGTTGGCTGGCCCCCGGTTCATCGAGGTCGGGGGGTGAATCTCTACCGATTCGGGCCGCTCGGCGGAGTGTATGTGCAGGTCGGAAGAATGCGGGCCTGCGCAGGTCGTGGGTGCGGCCCACCGGTGTTGCTCGCCGAAGGCGACGGCATCGTCCGAAGGGCGGCTTACATTCGTAACTTTTGTAAGATAGAGTTTCGCCACGTCCGACTCTGTGACCCCAATCTCACCCCTGGAGGCGCTGTGACTGTGTACGACGAATCGACTGCGATCGGAGGTGGTCCGGATTCGACAGGTGAGTGGCGACCACGTGCCACGCCCCCGATCGGGGTCGACCTCAGCAATGCGCAGAAACTCGCCTGCGCGTTCCGGATCCTGGCGCACAACGGCTTCAGCGAGAACATGGCCGGCCACATCACCTGGGCCGATCGGGACGACGACAGTCTTCTGATCAACCCGTGGGGGTTGTGGTGGGACGAGGTCAAAGCCTCCGACGTGTGCCGTGTGGACGCGAACGGTGCTGTGATAGAAGGAAAGTGGGATGTCACACCCGCCTATCACATCCACACCGAACTACATCGGCGTCGTCCTGACGCCCGGGTGGTCATCCACAACCACCCGTACTACGTGACCTTGCTGGCCGCCGTCGGTGTGTTGCCGATGATCGCGCACCAGACCGGCAGCTTGTACGACGACGACCTGTCCCTGGTCGACGAGTACGGGGGCGAGATCAACGACGCCGAACTCGGCCGCGGCCTCGCCGACCAGATCGGCGATCGTAACAACGTCATCCTCGCCAGCCACGGCATCATCACAACAGCCGACACGATCGAACTCGCGGTCTACCGCGCGGCCTCGATCGACCGGTTCTGCCGGTTGGCGTATGACATCCTGCTGCTCGGCAAAGACCCACTACCGATCGAGAAGAGCATTCGCGTCGCGATGCAGAAGGCGCTCGTCGAGCGCGCGGCCGGTGTCTACTGGGCAGGCGCCGTACGCAAGCTGATCCGTACCGATCTCGACGTTCTCGACTGACAACATCTGTATCCCAAACGTTTACGGTTGCGTGAGTAGCGCAGCCGGATTCGCCGACCCCCGACAATTGAGGAGCGTGCGAGATGGCCAATCTCGACGAACTGATCCACAACACCGACTTCACCCAGAACGTCAAGGGAAAGGTGACTTTCCTGCCCGAGCCGGAGAAGGCGCACCGGCCCTTCCCCTTCATCTCCGTCGACGACCACATCGTCGAGCCGAAGGACACCTTCGAGGGGCGCCTGCCGGCGAAGTTCGCCGACCGGGCACCCAAGGTCATCCACCGGGACGGCGCGGATATCTGGGTGTACGACGGTAAGGAGATTCCGAACGTCGGCTTCAACGCGGTCGTCGGACGCCCGGTCGACGAGTGGGGCTTCGACCCGCAGCGCTTCGAGGACATGCGCCGCGGTTCGTGGGACATCCACCACCGTGTCAAAGACATGAACCTCTCGGGTGTGTATGCGTCCCTGAATTTCCCGTCGTTCCTCCCTGGATTCGCCGGCCAGCGTCTGCAGCTCAGCACCAAGGATCAGGAACTGGCGCTCGCTGCGACCCGCGCCTACAACGACTGGCACCTCGAGGACTGGGCGGGTCCGTACCCGGACCGCATCATCCCGTGCCAGATCCCCTACTTCCTCGATCCCGAGATCGGTGCGCAGGAGATCTACCGCAACGCCGAGCGCGGCTTCAAGGCGGTGACCTTCTCCGAGGGTCCCCATGCCCTGGGGCTGCCGTCCGTGCACTCGGGTCACTGGGACCCGATCATGCGGGCGTGCGAGGAGACCGAGACCGTCATCAACCTGCACATCGGCTCGTCCAGCACGTCGCCGAGCACGTCGGAGGACGCCCCGCCGGACGTGTCCGGCACACTGTTCTTCGGTTACGCCATGTTCGCGACCGTCGACTGGCTGTTCTCGAAGATCCCGGTACGCTTCCCGAACATCAAGATCGTGATGTCGGAAGGTGGAATTGGTTGGGTTCCAGCACTTCTCGACCGTCTCGACCACATGACCACGTACTCGTCGATGTACGGCACGTGGGACGGCATCGACATCTCCCCCGCGGACGTGCTCAAGCGGAACTTCTGGTTCTGCGCCGTGGAAGACCCGTCGACGATGGTGCTGCGCGACCGGATCGGCATCGATCACATCCTGCTGGAGGAAGATTACCCGCACAGCGACAGCCTGTGGCCGCGGACCATGGAGGTCGTCAGCGAATCCATGAAGGGACTCTCCGCCGACGAACTGCGCAAGATCACCTGGGAGAACGCCTCCAAGCTGTACCGGCATCCGGTGCCGCAGAGCGTGATCGACGACCCGAACAGCTTCTGACCGGATTCTGAACGGCCCCGGCCGGACGGCCGGGGCCGTTCAACCGAAGAACAAGCGGTCCCGCGCGACCGCGGGATCGAGGGCAACGGCAGGTCGTTCCGGGTCGTGCGGATAGGTCTGTACGTCCCGGAGGTGCCGGGCCGCGATCACCCGCGCCGATGCGGCGTCGCCGTCCTCGATGCACTGCAGGATCTGGCCGTGCACGGCCAACGCCTGCGCTCGTTCGGCCGGCGGGATGCTCTCCGGGTCCGCTCGCTCGCTGGCCCAACCCGTCACGTGGCTCGACCACAGGGCTTCGAGGGCTCCCGCCAACACGATCAACGACCGGTTTCCGCACAGGTGCACCACGGATTCGTGAAACCGTCGCGAGAGCGTGGTTGCGGCAACAAGATCGTCGACATTCGAGAGGGATTCCTCGTGCAGCGCGCGAAGGACCGGAACCACTTCGGTGCCCCTGTCTTCACGTTCCGCGCACAAGGCGGCGCACATCGGCTCGACCTCGTGGAGAGCGCGGCCGACGTCGTCGATGTCCGTCCCCGACATCGCGAGCACCATCGAGAGGCTGTATGCGACATTTCCGGGGGTGGGTCGGTGCACGACGGCTCCGCCCCGGTTACCGCGCCGGACACGGACGAGACCCTCGGCTTCGAGGATGCGCAGGGCCTCACGCAGGGACTGCACGTTCACCGGGTACTGCTCGCGCAGTTCGGCCTCCTTCGGCAGGAGGTCACCCTCGTTCAGGTCGCCCCGCAGGATGCGCTCGCGGATCTGGTCTGCCACCATCTCGGCCAGCCGCCGCCAGCGCAGGCTGCTCGGATCGGGACTCTGCGACTTCCCGCCCTGTCCCTGTGCAGGTACTGCCGTCACGTCCTTGTGCCCCCTGGAATCCATAACGGCTGAATTTACCAAATTTACAGAACTTAGCTGCGGTCGACGGTTGTCACCTCGGCGTCCACCAGGGTGGTTCGTCGTGGCACACCCGTGCCACATCGGCCGCTGTCATACCGAACATTCGCCGACGGCGCGGCGCACCGCCCGCTCGACCGGCGGATCCTCCATGAGGATCAGGACTCGGTCGGTCGGGCGGTGCGTCCGGTGCTGATGCTGCGCGGGGATCAGGCCGTCGATGGTTCACCGTTTCTTCCGGGCAGTCGCGTTGCCGCCAGCCCGCCGAGCACTGCGCATGCGGCGATCAACATGTAGGCCCACTGGAACCCGATGCCCTCGTACAACGGAATTCCGCCGGTCATCGCCTGAATGTTCGCATTGAGCACCACGAACACCACGGTCGTGCCGATACCCGCCATCAGGGTGCGACTCACCTCGGTGAGGCTGGAGCTGACCACCTGATGTTCGGGTGGCACCGCCGCGATGACGAGGTTCGGGATCGCGGCGCCCGCCAGTCCCACACCGAGATGGGCCAGGCCGGTCGCGGTGAGCACGAGCAGTTCGTCACCCCGCCCGACGCCCATAGTCAGCGCGCCGACCGCGATGGCCACGGCCGCCGCGACCATGTGCACCTTCGCTCCGAGTCGCCGCACGGTGAGCCCGACGATCAGTCCGCCGCCGACGATGCCGATTCCGTTGATCACGCCGAAGATCGCGAACTCACCGGCAGTCATGCCGAATCCGTAGTCGCCGCCGGCTTCGCGAGGCGTCATCGCCATGATCGCGAGGATCGAGCTGGTCGTGGTGCCGACGCCGTACACCAGACCCGAGGCGAGCACCGTGTACAACAGCGCCGGACGTCGCAGTTGCTGCAGATCGACCAGTGGTTCGGGGACGTGGCCCGCCTGCACGATCCAGGCTGCGAACAGCGCGCACCCGACCGCCAGCAGACCGAGCGTTCCGGCGCTGGTCCAGCCCCACTGCGGCGCCGAACTCACCGCGACCAGAACGGCAGCGACCGAGCTGCCCAGTAGGAACGCACCTACCAGATCGGGACGCGAATCCGTGGACCGCACCGGGGATTCCGGCACCACGAGCAATGCGGCGACCGCCAGTACCGCCGTGAGGACGGTGACGAACCAGAAGGCGCCCGCGACACCGTGATTGTCGATGAGCCAGCCCGCGAGGAACGGCTGCAGCACGACGACGATACCGGTGCCGGTCACGGTGACACTGACCGCGAACGGCACGATCTTCTCCGGGAAGACGTCCCGGATCAGCGAATAGCAGAGGAACGCGACCGAGAAGATCGCACCCTGCAGCGCCCGCCCGAGAAGGAACATCGGGAAGCTCGACGCGACCGCGGACAGCAGGGATCCGACGAGGGTGATGGCGAGCACGATCATCAACAGGCGCTTCTTGCCGTACATGTCGGCGAGCTTGCCCACCAACGGCATCGCGATGCTCGCGATGAGGAACGCGATCGTCATGGTCCAGCCGGCCTGTGCTGTCGCGTACTCGGCCGAGATGGCAGGCAATGCGGTACCCGCGAGGACCGCGGACACCGGGATGATCTCGCTGACGAGAATCAGGACGATCAGAATCGAGACCAACCGGGGCGTCCACCGGTGGGTGTCCTCCGCGACGGCGGCGGTGCCACCCGCCGGCACCGCGCCGTCGACGGTGCCCGTCACTGCGGAAGACCCTTCGTTCCGGCCGGCGGCGGCGTGTACCGGTGGCCCCACACCGCGCCCTCGGTGATCCGGTAGGTCGGGGCCGCGCCTTCGATTCGCTCACCACCCCATCCGATCTCGGTGGCGTGACCCTCGGGGGAGTAGGTGTAGAACGAGAGCATCCGGTCGTTGGTGTGCTTGCCCAGCGACTGCATCATCGGAACTCCGAGATCGTGGGCGCGATCGAGAGCCTTGCCCACGTCGTCGAGGTCGACGGTCTCCACCATGAAGTGCAGCAGCGCAGGGCCCGCGGCAGGATTGAGTCCGAGCGTGTGCTGGCGCGCGTTGCAGCCGAGGAAGTAGCTGGTGCCGCCGGGCAACGCGAGCGAGTTGCGTTCGGCGAATCCCAGTACCCCTACGTAAAATTTGTAGGCCGCTTCCGTGTCGACACAGTTGAGGATGACGTGTCCCATGCCTTGATCGCCGGTGACGAAGCCGGACACGTGCGGAAGCTCCACACGCCGATGGCTCAGCACCGGCCCGTAGAACAGTTCCACCCGGTTGCCGGACGGGTCGTCGAATGCGGCGAAGCCCGTGACCTGCCGCAGCGCACACTCCTCGGCGGTGCCGGCACGGGTTTCGATGCCCATGGCCTCGACCCGGGACACCAGATCCTTCAGGTCGGAGCGGTTGAGTACCTCGAAGCCGACGGCCTCCAGTCCCGGCGTGGCCGATTCGGTGACGACCAGGCGCGGCGGGTAATGGTCCATGCGGTAGTGCAGTGAGTCCGGCGACGGGCCGTCGACCGGCATCATGCCGATGAAATCGCGGACGAAGGTATTCCACCGCTCCGCCGACTCGACGTTGAGCCGTAAGTATCCCAGTGACAGAACAGGCATTGTGTACTCCTCGAGATCAGTAGAGGTTGCCGGGTTCGCCGGTAAGCATGTACCGGCCGTACTCGAAATTGACGATGTCCGGCAGGTTGATGGCGTGGTGCTGGCCGGCATGGACGTCGCGCCAGACCGATTGCAGGGCACTCGACAGCGCGATCGACCGTGGCCCACCCACCTGGTAGGCCTTGTCCGCCGCCGAGACCGCGAGCCCGACGGCCGCGATGTGATCGCGTTTGGTGCGCTGACGCATCGCCATCGAGACCGGCTCGCCGCGTTCGACGGCGTCGAAGGCGTCGGCGAGGTCGGACTGCAGGATTCGGTACGCGGTATCGACCTCGAAGTCCGCCTCGGTCAGGCGTGCCAGTGTGGCCGCGTGCGGCATCTTGGACGCGTCGATCGTCAAGCGGGACTTGTGGATCGAGACAGCTTCGTCGATCACTCGGCGGGCCATGCCGATCAACGGCACTGCGACGGCGTTGACGAACAGGGTGTACCAGGGCAACCGGAAGAGTCCGGCGGTGTTCACCTCGTTGCCGGGATAGCGTTCCGCGTAGAGGTCGACGACGTCGTGCGTGCGATGCTCGGGCACGAATGCGCCGTCGACGACGATGTCGTTGCTGCCGGTGCCGGCGAGCCCGGACATGAACCAGACGTCGTCGATGGTGTAGTCGGCGCGGGGGAGCAGCAGATGGATGTGCTGCCCGGTGCGCTTCCCCTGCTCGTCGGTGACCATCGCGCCCAGGAAGACCCAGTCGCAGTGATCGCTGCCCGACGAGAATCCCCACCGTCCGGTCAGTTCGTAGCCGCCCGGCACGATCTTGGCGGTGCCGGCCGGACTGTAGGACGAACTGATCCACGCGTCGGGGTTCTCTCCCCATACGTCCTTCTGGGCCTGATCCGGGAACAGGCCGAGGTGCCAGGAGTGGACGCCGACGACACCGGTGACCCAACCCGCCGAGCTCGACAGCCGCGCAAGCTCGTACATCGCGGTGTTGAAGACCCCCGGATCGGCCTCGAACCCGCCGTAACGCTTGGGTTGGATGAGTCGCATGACGCCCGCGTCGCGCAGGATTTTCGCGGTGTCCGCCGAGAGGCGGCGCTCCTCGGCGCACTCCGCCTCGAGTGCCTTCAGACGGTCGCCTGCGGCGAGGGCGGTGTCCAGTGCTTCGTGCCGGAACTCCATGTGGGGAAACTCCTTCGATGTCAGAGGGGAAATCAGCGGGTGAGGAAATCGGTGGTGAGCGACTCGAAGTCGTGCTTGCGCTCGACCTGCGCCCAGTGCCCGCATTCACCGAGGATGTGCAGGTCCGCCTTGGGCATGCGCCGGAGCGCGAACAGGGCGCCGTCCGGCGGCAGCATGCGGTCGTCGCGTCCCCACGTGACCAGGGTCCGGTGCGGGATCTCGTCGGTGCGTGCCCACAACGGAGCCTTGCCGGGCAGTGCCAGCGATGCCATGACCGCGCGCATCCGCTCGATGGCCCGGGGGGCGGTGGCGTTGTTCCAGCGTTCGTCGAGCAACTGCGGTGTGATCGTCGCCGGGTCGTAGACCATCGAGTCGACCCAGGCCTCGAGCGCCTCACGGGTGGGGTCGACGAGGAACGCGTTCAGACGCCGGGCACCCTCGCTCATCATCGGTCCGAGCAGCGGCGCGTACAGGCCGCCGGGGCCCATCAACACCAGGCGCTCGACGCGTTCGGGTGCGAGCGCCGCCGTCTCGAGTGCAACCCATCCACCCATGGAATTGCCGAGGAGGTGGGCCTTTTCGATACCGAGGTCGTCGAGCAGCCTGACCATCGACTCCGCGGCGAGTTCGGGGTACGGGCGGTCGTACTCGATATCCGGGCTCGCACCGAAACCGGGCATGTCGACGACGATGGTGCGGAAGTTGCGCGCGAAGACCGGCAGGTTCTTCGAGAAGTTGGACCAGCCGGAGACTCCCGGGCCCGACCCGTGCAACAGCACAAGCGGATGACCCTCACCGGCCTCGTGAAAGTGCAGTTGGTCGGTGGCTGACGGCCCGGAAGTGGTGGCGTCGTAGTCGAGGGTTTCCATGCTATCCAATCTCTTTTGCGGGGAGTGCATTTCGTCCCGGCGAGGCCGAGAGGACCCACGGGGAGGTGGGTCCACCACGGTGGGAACGTGGTGTGAGGCGGGTCACGAATGTGCATTATGGTAGCCGTTGTGGTCGACCTAATCAAGCGATCGATTGGAAAGCCAATCAATCGTTTGATAATTCCGCCTCGAAGGCGTTACCGTGGGGTCCGGCCGTCATGTGACGGCCGACACGATCACGAGTTCGGGCCCGGGAGGCAGCGATGGACAACGCGGTGGCTGCGCGTTACAAACAAGCCGGTTGGTGGGGTACGCGCTCGCTCGGTCGAGTGGTGGCCGACCACGCAAAGAGGATTCCCGCGGCGCCGGCCTTCGTCGCGGGTATGGACCGGACGAGCTGGCGCGACTACGACGTCTACGCCGACGCGATCGCGGCAGCACTGGTCGGCGCCGGGATCGAGCCCGGGGAACGAGTCGGAGTGCTCCTTCCGGACACTGCCGACGTACACGCGGCGTTGGTAGGAACCGAGCGCGCCGGTCTCGTGGCGATGGGCATCGGCGCACGTGCCGGTGACGCCGAGATCACGCACCTGCTGGGCCGTTCCGGTGCGGTCGCGCTGATCACCAGGGCGGACGACCGTGGCCGCGACGTCGAGCAATTGGGGAAGCTTTTGCTCGCGGCCGGGTTGCCGGTCCGCATACACTTCGTCATCGGTAACGGGCAGGTGCAGATGCTGCGTCGGCTCGATTCCGGGAGCTGGCGTGAGGTCCCGATCGAGTTCGCCCCGCACGACGTGGTGCGTCCGCGTGCCCTCGGCCCGGACGATGTCTCGATGCTGAACTCCACCTCGGGGACTACCGGCCTGCCGAAGTGTGTGGTGCAGTTCCAGAATCGCTGGATGCACTTCTCTCAGCTGGCCATCGAGGCCGGCGAACTCGGGCATGACGACGTTTTCCTCGCAGCTGTTCCTGCCCCCTTCGGTTTCGGACTGTGGACGAGCCACTTCGCGCCGACTCTGCTCGGGGCACCCACGGTGTTGCTGCCTCGTTTCAGTGCCGACGAGATGGTGCGAAAGATCGAGGAAGAACGGGTGACCGTTCTGTTCTGCGTCAGTACGCAATTTCGCATGCTGCTCGCGTCCGATCTGGCGGAACAGGTCGACCTTTCGTCCCTGAAGGTCATGTTCACCGGCGGGGAGGCGGTGCCTTACCCCGATGCAGCGCGATTCGAGGACCGGACCGGCGCCACTGTGCTGCAGTTCTTCGGATCCAACGAGAGTGGCGCCTTCAGCTACACGACGACCAAGGACCCTCGGGAGAAGCGGCTGACGACCGCGGGACGGATAGTACCGTCGATGACCGTTCGGCTGTATGACGACGAGGGGCGGGACATCACCGCGAGTGGCGGACCGGGACAGCCGGGTGGGACGGGGCCACTTCTGAGTATGGGGTACTACGACGACCCGGCGGCCAACGACGAGCTCTACGCACCGGACGGCTCGCTGCTCATGGGAGACCTGGTCACCATCGACGACAGCGGCTATCTCACGGTCGTCGGCCGCAAGGCCGAAATCATCATCCGGGGAGGGAAGAACATCTCGGCCGCCCACGTGGAGCGAGAGATGGAGACTCACCCGGACGTAGAGATGGCGGTGGCCGTAGGGCTTCCCGACGACGTTTTCGGTGAACGGGTTTGCGCAGTCATCAGCGGAAGTTCCGCTGCCGGTCCGACACTTCCCGACCTGACCGCGCATCTGGTCGAGCACGGGATAACCAAGGAGTACCTGCCCGAATATCTACTCGTCGTCGACGAGATACCTCGATCTTCGGGAGGCAAGCTGGCCAAGGGGAAGGTTCGAGATCTGGCTCTGGCAGCGCTCGCCGCCGGTGAACTCGAGGTTGCGGCGAGCGTCGGCCGCCTCGAGCCGGCAGGCAAAGGTGCACAAGGATGAATCCATCCGCGACCGTACTCGTTCCCGGTGGGACAGGCGGTCTCGGAGTGGCGGTCGTCGAACGGCTGCTGCGCGACGGCTGGCGCGTGGTGGTGCCGTCTCGTTCCGAGGCCGCCGATCGGCGACTGGCCGGGCTCGCCGACAGCGAGCTGGAGCTGGTTCGAGCCGACCCGCTGGACGAGGCAGCGGTCGGTCGCGCGGTCGAGGTGGCAGCCTCGCGGACCGACGCACCGCTACGTGGGCTGGTGAACTTGGTCGGTGGCTTTGCCATGGGTGGACGAGTCCACGAAACCAGGGTCGAGGATTTCGATGCACAACTGTGCCTGAACGTACGCCCGACATTCCTGGCCAGCCGGGCCGCGCTGCCGCACATGATCGCGACCGGTGGCGGGTCGATCGTGTGTATCTCCAGCGCAGCTGCCCGCGCCCCGTTCCCGGGAGCATCCGGCTACATCACCTCGAAGGCTGCACTGCTCGCGTTCGTCGACGTGCTGGCCACCGAGTACCGCGCCGAGGGAGTGCGGGTCAACGCCTTGCTGCCGACGGTGATCGACACCCCCGCCAACCGCACGTTGCAACCGAACGCGGACCGGTCCGCGTGGGTGACAACCGACCTGGTAGCCCGGACCGCCGCGTTTCTGGTGTCCGAAGAATCCGTGCCGACGACCGGCGCTCATATACCGGTGTCGGCGATCGGCCCCCGTGAGAGATCAGCCCGATGAGAGGGAAAGCCGTTGCGGTAGGGGCCGCTGCGTCAGTAGGAAGAACGCACGTCAGTGGGCCACGATGCTGTATTCGCCGAAGAAGGGAATCCCTGTGACCGAGATCGGCCAGCCGAACCGCGTTGTCAGCTTCACTCGAATGGACGAGTCGACGAAGGAGGACATCGATCTCATCTTCACCGAGTCGAAGAAGTTCCTCAACGATCGCTTGGTCGACACCATGATCGACTTGCTCGACTCCCTCAAAGGACCGACGCTGGGATACCAGGTCGACCGCTATGAGCACTCGCTGCAAACGGCTTCGAGGGCTCTCCGCGAAGGCGCCAGAACAGATCTGGTCGTCGCGGCCCTGCTGCACGACGTCGGTGACGCCATGGCACCGGCGAATCACGCAGAACTGGCAGCGTCGATCGTCCGTCCCTATCTGGACGCGGAATCGACCTGGGTCGTACAGCACCACGGCATCTTCCAGGGTTACCACTACTGGGACCGGCTCGGGCTCGATACCAATGCACGCGAAAAATTCCGTGGCTCTCCCTATTTCGATACCTGTGCCCATTTCTGCGCCGAGTGGGATCAGGTGTCCTTCGACCCGGCATACCCCACCTTGCCGATCGATCACTTCGTGCCGATGTTGCGTGAAGTCTTTGCCCGCCCGGCATCCGGTTTCGGTACGGACTGACAAGTGGTGCGACGGTCGGTCTCATACATCTGCAGCGAATCGTGTCCAGAAATTCGATGACCGTGTCGCCGGCAACTACCAGCCGGCGACACGGCAGAGGAACCCGTCGATCTACTCGTCGGTTCCGAGAATCATGGCGCTCGTGGGCACACCGGTACCTGCAGTCACCAACACATTCTCTACTCCGTCGACCTGGTTCACCGACATCCCGCGAACCTGCCGGACACCTTCCGCGATGCCGTTCATGCCGTGAATGTAGGCCTCACCCAATTGCCCTCCGTGCGTATTGATCGGGAGACTGCCACCGAGTTCGATTTCACCGTCACGAATGAAATGCTTGGCATCCCCTCGTTCGCAGAAACCGAACTCTTCGAGTTGGCACAACACGAACGGTGTGAAGTGGTCGTAGAAGATCGCTGTTTGAATATCCTTCGGGCCCAACCCGGTATCGGACCACAACTGTCTACCTACGACGCCCATTTCGGGCAGGAACGTGTCCTTGTCGGCCCGGTAGTAGCTCGTCATCGAGTGCTGGTCGTATCCCGAGCCCTGCGCGGCGGAACGGATAACCGCGGGCTTTGACACGAGGTCGCGTGCTCTTTCCAGACTGGTGATGACGAAAGCTTGACCACCATCCGATTCCTGGCAGCAGTCCAGAAGATGCAGCGGTTTGGCAATCCACCGCGAGGCCTGGTGATCTTCCAATGTGATGGGCGCTTCATAGAACCATGCGTTCGGGTTCGTCGCTGCATGGCGCCGGTCGGCTACCGCGACGCGTCCGAAGTCCTCGCTGGTCGCGCCGGAGACGTGCATGTACCGACGAGCCAGCATCGCAACCCACGACGCGGGGGTGAGCAGCCCATGGGGGACATACCAACCGAAGTGCGCCGCCCGGGCGTCCGGTGCCAATCCCTCCACGCTCATAGCTCTACCGAAGCGCCTGCCGGATCGTTCGTTGAACGCTCTGTAACACAGAACCGTTTCAGCAGCGCCTGTCGCGACTGCCATCGCAGCATGTAGCACGGTACCTGCAGCGGCCCCGCCGCCGTAGTCGACCAGACTGAAGTAGGACAGTTCCTTGCACCCCAATCCGCGAGCCACCTCGATCGTCGGGTTGGTGTCCATCGAGAAGGTCACCATACCGTCGACTTCGTGCGGCGAAATCCCAGCGTCATCGAGAGCCGCTTTGCATGCTTCGAGGGCAAGCTGCAGCTCGGAACGACCCGATGCTTTGGAGAATTCGGTAGCCCCGATGCCGACGATCGCTGTTTTGTCGACGATGTTATGCATGTGCAGTCACCTCGTTACTGTCCAGGGCGAGCACGGCAGTTCCCGACACGTGGACCCCCAAGGAGTTTCGACCCTCTATCGACACGCGAGCCGTTCCGTCCTCTGAGAGCTCGTCTATGTGCCCTGTGAATGTCAGACAGTCACCGGGAAAGTTCGGTGCTCCGAGGGTGATATCGAGCTTCTTCAATCGTGCTTCGGGGCCGGCCCAGTCGGTGATATACCGGCCCACGAGGCCGTTCGTCGTCAGGATGTTCATGAAGATGTCTTGTGTACCGGCCGCTCGGGCAGCATCGCGGTCGTGGTGAACGGGCTGGAAGTCTCGTGTGGCAATGGCGCCGGCGACCACGAGGTACGTCGTAACGGGAACGTCGGAGGCAGGAAGACGATCCCCGGCCTGGTAGTTCTTCACGGCAGTACTCCTGTTCGGGGTTCGGTGGCGGACGGCTACGCGCACAGTGACGCCGTCGGCAATGTCAACTCGTCGTCTACCGCATGTGCGGTTACCTCGACTTTCATGCCGATCTCGACGTCGTCTTCCCTGGTTCCTTCCAGGTTCATCACCAAACGTGGACCCTCGGTCAGCTCGATCAAGGCAACGATGTACCCGTCCTGGAAAGGTGGCACGATGGGATGATGCATTACGACATAGCTGATCAATTCGCCCTCGCCCGACATCTGTCTCGGCGACCAATCCAACGAGTGGCAGTTGGGACACATAGGCACTGGCGGGTGGCGCAATTCTTCGCATGAGTTGCATCCTTGAACTGAAACCCTCCCGGCCTTCAGTTCGTCGTAGAAGAACTGGTTGTCACCATTGATCGGGGGACGAGGTCGTATCGCGTCAATCATCTTCTCTGCCTTGAGTATTGGTGTACCACAATGTTCGGAAACGCATCGAACCGACAAATTGCTCCGTCTGGTCCGTATAGGTGGTGAGGGTCGTGACAAAATAGCCGGAACCGAGTTTCGTCGACTTCCGCGTTGACAGATGTTCGACCTTCTCGGCGCAGGTCAGCACATCACCCGGAATCAGGTATCGCGCGTACTCCTGCGCGCAGTTCACTGCAACGACGTTTGCGAAACCTCCCTCACGTAACAGGCTGTAGACACGTTCGACATCATTGGGACGCGACGCATCGATCTCACCGGGGCTGGGCATGTTCCACACCTGTAGCGCACTGGGCGGAGCCACGACATCCGGGTGTCCTGCTTGTTCCGCCGCTTTCCGGTCCAGATATACCGGATTCCGGTCCCTGATCGCATCACACAGATGATGAATCATGGGTTCATTCACCGGATCCCGCGCAACCGAGACCCGTGCATCACCCGACTCGATGATCAGGTGTATTTCCTTTTCCATACGGTCTTGGTCCATCATCTCCCCCTCGACCGCGCGTAATCGGATGTGCGCAGGGCAGTGAGAAGGTTGGTTCGGCTGTTCTTGTCGAAGTCTTCCGATATTCTGTCCACATCTTCCTGCGTCAGAAGTCGATACTGCAGATCTGCGGACGGCCGGTAGTAGATGACATCGTCCACGTACCACAATTCGTTGCGCAACTGCACTTTGTCGATCTTGCGCGTCGCAGTGACGGGAACGTTGGTGACGATTCGGACATATTTGGGAGCCCACTTGGTCCCGAGGTCGGGTTGGTCTTCCAGGAACTGCGCAAAGCCGCCGGGGTCGAAGTGTCGGGGATCCGCGACTTGCAGTGTCGCCATGACCTGGTCCCCCGTCCGCTCGTCGGGAGCCGGATACACTGCTGCAAGAACGACCTGAGGGTGGCGTGAAAGGATGCGCTCTATCGGCGCAGCCGAAAAGTTCTCGCTGTCGACTCGCAACTTTTCCCCGGCCCTGCCCGCGAAATAGAAGTAGCCGTCCTCGTCGCAGTATCCGAGGTCGCCGGTCAGGAAAATATCTCCTCGGATCCGTTCGTCGGCAGCCGAGGGATTCTTGTAATAGCCCTCGAATTGTCGGGCACCGGTCAGATTGGCCATCTCTCCGATGGCCTCGCCTGCATTCAGGAGGCGACCGTTCCGGTCGAATCTGGCGCGGGCGCATTCTTCGAGCGTCTCCGGATCGAGGATTGCTGCCCCCATCTCGTCTCGGGGACGTCCTAACGCGTCTTCGGGCGTGTCCGTTGTTCTGACGATCGCGAGACCGCCTTCGCTGGCTCCGTAGCTTTCCGTGGGAACTATTCCGAAGCGACGTTCGAACTCCTCACGGTCGACTTTCGACGCTTCGGTGCCGAATGCGAACTTGAGGAAGGTTTGCTTCTCCTCGGGGCGTTCGGGTCGGGACAGGACGTACGCAAGTGCGCGGCCGACATAATTGAAATACGTCGCCTTGAACTTCAGAAGGTCGTCGACGAAGCGCGAAGCCGAGAATTTTCGGGCCAGCGCAAATGTTCCGCCGGTGTACAGAGGATTCGACCAGCACGCCATGAGTGCGTTGCCGTGGAAGAGTGGCATGGCGTTGTAGGAGACGTCGTCGCGCCCGAGGTTCATGTGCGCACGCGATGCAATTCGCGCAAATCGACCCGTCGAGCAAATTACTGCCTTCGGTTTTCCCGTGGATCCGGAAGTGAAGAGGAGCAACAACTGTGTCTGTGGGTCATGTGCTGCAGGAACATCCGGTATTCCGCGATCTCGATACGAGTCGAGCCGATTGCTGTACTCCGACGAATCGATCAGGATGATCTTGTCCGGGTGTAGCCCGAGTTGGAGACCCTCCAGGCGTTTTACGAGAACGCTGTCGGTGATGATCATCTCGCAATCGGTGTAGCGGATATCCGCGGCCAGTTCCTCACCGTTTCGAGTCAGATTGATGCCGACCGCCGTCCCTCCCGCGAAGGAAGCACCGCCTATTGCGAACAGGTAGTCGGGAACGTTCTCGAGCATGATGCCGATATGAAAGGGCCGGTCAGGGTCATGGAGGTCCTGGAACAAATGGGCTCGTCGGCTCGATTCGGCGACGAACTCTCGCCACGACCATTGCGAGTCCTCGAAAAGGAGGGCGGGATGGTCATCCGCCGCCCGCCTCCGTAGCAAGTCCGCCGTGGTCAACGGGGCATCGTGATTCAACAGAACTCCTTTCGTGGCCACCATTCTGGGATCGGTCATCTTCAGATCCCTGCGGTGAGGACAGCACTGAGCTCGTCGAGCAGAGCGGGCGCCGGCCCTGCGACAATGTCGAGTTCTCGAACCCAGAGAAAAAATCGATGGATGTGGTTGTCGACGTCGGCGCCCATACCGCCGTGAAGGTGTTGAGTCGCGTGCACTACACGGACACCTCCTTCACGTGCCCACCATGCCGCCACCAGAGCGGCTGTCGCTGCGTCTTCACCCTGGTCGAGTTGCCAGGCTGCGTCCAACATCGTCAACCGGATGGCTTCGGTGTCGATGTAGGCGTCGGCCGCCCGCATTGCCACCCCTTGATTGGTCGACAAAGGCCGGCCGAACTGCTCCCTGGTAGATGTGTACTCCGCGGTGCGCTTCACAGCCTCTTCGCACAGACCCAACTCGAGCGCCGCGATCCCGGTCAGCAGCCGGGTGCGTATCCACCGTGCCGGGTCTCCGGAATGTGAGGGGCGGCCCACGAGATCGCGATTGTCGACGTGAACCGAGTTGAAGTCTATGGAGGCGTGGATATTACGGCTGATGCCTTCGAAGCGGTCGACCTCGAGTCCGTCGCGCTCGAGGGACAACAGAAATGTTCGAGTGCATCGTGAATCGTCAGCGAGAACGAGGACGTGTGTGCACGATCCCGCCAGGTAGACCTGAGGGAGGCTTCCGTTCAGAACCCAGCCGTAGTCATGCCCTTCGGCACGTACGCTGCCCCACGGATCGGAAACGGCCACTGCGATACGGGCGCTACCGTCCCGGATCGACGGCAGGGCCGGGGAGTCCACATCACCGAATTCCGCTAGGGCAGATGCGGCGATGGACGTGGACACGAGGGGGACTCGGCTGAGATGTCTGCCTTGTTGTTCCAGCACAATCGCCAGTCCCACCGTGCCCACGCCGCCTCCACCGATCTCGGCGGGCAGGACGACATCCAGCAACCCGGTGTCGATCAATCGAGTCCATAGTTCGCTGTCGAACGCCTGGCCGGCGCGTTCGAGTTCTGCAACCCGCTCGTCGGTGCTGTGTTTCGCAAACACCGACACTGCGAGTTCATGGACGATCTGTTGTTGCTCGTCGAACGAGAAGTCCATGCTGCGCTCGGTCATCGAGTCCTCCGTGCCATGCCAAGTCGGTTCCATGCAACGATTTCTCGTTGAATCTCTGCTACGCCTCCGCCGAACGTGTTGATCTGTGCAGAAAGGTTCAGCAGAGCGAGGCGTCCGGAGTCGCTCCGCCATGGTTGTTCTGTGATGCGCATCGCTGTCGAACCACGCACTTCGAGTAACATGCGATAGACGTCGATTGCGGTTTCGGTGGCAAACACTTTGGCGGCGGATGCGTCTCCTGGGAGTGCAGATCGGTCTCCGGTCGCGTCCACGAGTTGCCAGTTCAGTAACTGCATGGCTCGTACTCGGGCGTACGATTCCGCGAGCTTGGTTGCAGCCCAAGGGAGCTCGATCACAGCGCGATCGTCCGGCGTCTTTGCGCATCGGGCCCATTCGATGGTGTCCTCGAGCATCCCTTCGCACACGCCGCTGAGTGCTGCGAGACCGATGCGCTCGTGGTTCAACTGGGTGGTGATCATTTCCCAGCCGCGGTTCTCCTGGCCCACGACGTTCGTGACCGGAACCCGTACATTGTCGTAGTAGGTCGCTGTCGTCGTCCCGCCGCCGACCGTGTGTATCGGCGTTGCCGAGAACCCGTTCGAACTGGTCGGTACGAGGATCAGCGAAATGCCCTTGTGTTTGGGCGCCTCCGGGTCGGTGCGGGCTGCAAGCCAGATCCAGTCGGCGCCGTCGGCTCCGGACGTGAACACCTTGTTCCCATTGATGACGTATTCGTCGCCGTCGCGGACCGCGCGTGTGCGCAACGATGCCAGGTCGGTGCCGGCGGCCGGTTCCGTGTAGCCGATGGCAAATATCAGTTCTCCGCGAAGAATTCGGGGCAGAAAGTACTCCTTTTGGTCTTCCGAGCCCTTGGCCATGAGTGTCGGGGCCACCGTGGTGAGCGTGACCATCGGTAGCGGTGCTCCGGCGCGATAGGCCTCGTCGAAGAGGACATATTGCGCGTCCGGCCCTTTGCTCTGACCGCCGAAGTCCGTCGGCCATCCGATACCGAGCCAGCCGTCGCTTCCCATCTGCCGCAACACTCGGCTGCGGGTCGGGCCACCGGCCGCGCCTTCCGCGCGGAGTTCGGCACGGACCTCTTCTGTGAGTAGGAGATTGAAGTACCGGCGAAGTTCTTGGCGCAGCTTGTCGGTCTTCTCCGACGTTCGTAGATACACCCGCTGCCTCCTTTCTGTCGTGGGCTCGGTCCCCACGCTGCGGCGCTGGGACGATCGCGGTGTGTATTGAGGCTAACGACTACTCGTTGCGCATACAAGACTTGTATATGCAACAGTTGTGTCTCACCACTATGGGCAGCGCATGCAGTAGAATGGGCGCGCAAGAGGCGTGGGAGTCGACGTGTTGAGGAGATACGAGAATGCCTGTTCCGCCGAACTCCGAGGAGCTCGTGCCCGATCGGATCACCACGCCGGTATGGGGCGACCTGCAGCCCGAAAGTGAATCCGTGGTTATCGGAGACCGCTTGATCGACGTGACCCGCCGGTTTCTGCATACGAAACGGCGGGAGTGGAACCAGACAAAGTTGTACACGGTCGATGGTCAGGGACTCGGCGTCGCTCAGATCGATGCTCTGGAGGTGGTGGCTCAGCACGGCGAGATGCACATGAATCAGCTTGCAGCGAAGCTGAGGCTCGACCCCTCGACAGTCACACGCGCAATCAACCCTCTGGTTGAGATGCAGCTCCTCGAGCGCTATACCGATCCTTCGAACCGCAGGTACGTCGTCCTTCGATGTACCCCGAGCGGAGAGGCGGCCGTCGGGCGCTTCGTCGAGGAGCGCCGGCGTGTGATGCGAGAAATGCTGGACCCGATGGACCCTGCTCGCCGCTTGTTGCTCGTCGAGCTTTTCGAGGAGTACACGGCTCTTCTCGAGCAGAATCAGGCGAGGAGAGAAGATGCGGCCGGCTGATCGATTGCGAGTTGTCCTGGTGTGCCAGTGCCGGCAGTACTCATGGGGCAGGTGCGGTCGGCTCGCAGAGTCGGTCGAGCGGCCGCAACGGTCTGCGTGCTCATGATGGTCTCGGCCTCGACGAACCTCGAGGCGCTGAGCCGGGGTTGGGGGTATCTGCTCGACGAGCAGGCCGCGCTCGGGTAGTCGTATGTCACTACCCGAGCGCGGCCCGCTCGGCAAAGGGCGCGTGATCGACCATCGAGGTAGGTGAGCGACCGGGCGTCCTCGCGTCACCTGTGAAAGAAGAATCATCTTCTGCAGCGGTAGATCTCGAATGTCAGGCCCGGATATGCCACATCATCCGGCAGATCCCGAAGGGAATGTCCGAGATCAGTCGCGGATGAACGCCTTGTCGAACAACATGATGTGGTCGATCGACGGATTCATTCGAAAGACGTTCGGGGACCACGCGACGTAGGTATTGCTGGCTCCCCATGCGAGGAACGGCTGTTCCTCGTTCACGTACGTCTGGATGTCGTCGATTGCCTGCTTCTTCGTCTCGGCATCCGGAGCGGACAGTACCGCGGCAAGGAGGCTGTCGGCCTTCGGATCTGCAAGACCCACAAGGTTGTTCGCCTTGCTGTGCATCGCATTGAACATGCGGATCTCGGGGTCGATGTCGGAGGCATTGTATGCGCCGTGTGCAAGGTCGAAGTCACGGTCGACGTAGACGCGCCTGATCATGTCCGGGGCACTGTTGGTGTACTCGATCGAGGTGTCGAATCCGACTGAATCGAGTTGTGCCTGTATTGCCAGAGCGAGCTTCTGGGCATCGGGGTCATTGATGCTGACGTAGGTGACTTTGCCGTCGAAACCATCCTTCTTCGCCTCGTCGACCAGTTGCTCGGCCCTGGAGGCTTCGGGCGTGACGCCGGTTTCCTCGCCGTGCCATTGCGACCACGGCTGGAACAGGTCGGTACCGGGCAGGCCTTGCCCGTCCCGGGCTCGCTGGTTGAGGACTGTGGGGTCGAGGGCATAGGCCATCGCCTGACGTAGCCGTCGATCCGCGCCAGGACGCCCTGGTGCTTGGTTGATCTGTCCGATCATCGCTTGGCTGTGAGCCTCGATGAATCCGGGAAACTCTTCCTTCGCGGCATTGACGGTGGCGGCGTTTCGGAGGTAGATCGCCTGTACGCCACCGGTCCTCAGTGTCTCGATCTTCGCCTGCTCACCTGCAACGGCGACAAACTTCAGACCGTCGAGATTGGGTTCCCCACCCCAGTAGTCGGGCCGGGCTTTCAATTCGAGTTCTTGCTGGGGAAGCAGTTTGACAACGCTGAAGGGTCCGGCGCCGATAGGCGTGAAGGTGTCACCTTGCTGCGCGGAAGGCGCCACGATCATGCCGTGTCCGTAGCAAAGGATGGCGGGAAAGTTGGACCACGCTCTGTTCAGCTTGAACTCGACGGTGCTGGAGTCCTTCGCGGTGACGCTCTGGACGATCTCGGTGAACAGCTGTGAGTAGAGCCCTCGATTGTCGTTGTATCGCTCGATGCTGGCAACCACCGCGTCGGCATCGAAAGGTGTACCGTCGCTGAACCGTACATCGGCCCGCAACGTCAAGGTCCATGTCGACCGATCTGTGCTCTCCTCGAGAGACTGCGCGATCTGAGGCACGAACGTTTGCGAATCCGCGTCGTATCGCATGAGCACGTCGTACACGGCTGCCATTTCGGTGCCCCCAGTGGGGCCCGCTCCCTGAGTCTTCGCTGGGTCCAGGTTGGTGACAGGGGAGTACGAGGCGAAGCTCAGCGTTCCACCCTTGGTGGGTGTGCCCGGATCGCCTTGGTCGCCCAGGACCCCACGCGGCACCGAGGTGGAATCCGCTTGTCCGCTCCGGGCATCGTCGCCCGCGGTCGTGTTGGCGCAACCCGCCAGGACGACGGCGGTCACCGCCATGGTCGACAGGAGCCTGCCGAACCTAGAGTATTTGATTGTCACTGATTGACCTCCATGCTCTTGGAACACTGCTCGTCGGTGCGAAGGTGGTACGCCCAGTTAGGAGAAGCCGCTTGCGTACGGTCCGGACCGTCGTCACTGGGTTTGTGCGTGTGCCGCATTACCGGGCTACCGAGGGCAATACTTCGCGCGCAGAGAAAGATTGAGCTGACGGGTAGAGGCGTGCGTGGCCTGATCGCGTCAGTGGTCTCCACTTCTGCCGCTCTGCCGGCCTCGGCGCATCACTTTCGATGTGGCGACGGTAACAATCGAGGCTTGGCTGTGCAATAGTTGTAGGGGCCATGAATGAATCTCGCCTCGGCGACAGCGACAACAGGTGTAACTTCCGGAGTTGCTCGGCCGGGACGAACTTCGTTCCGTACGAACGGGAACGCACGGCATCCCGCCAGGCACGGCCGGGGTTCATTCGGCTCGGAGAACCTGATCACCTGCGATTCCGTGTGGTGAGCACAAAGTCATGCCAACACAGAGATTGGGACCCATGAACACAGTGAGGAGGGGATAACACGATGGTGAGAACAGTGATCGACAAGTTGACCGAACTGGTCGTGGTGCTCTTCATCGTCAGCCTCGGCACCTTCGCTCTTGTATCGTTCATCCCCGGCGATCCGTCGGTCGCGATACTCGGCGAGGGCCACGCGCCCGAGGACTACGCGCGGGTGCGCGCCGAGATGGGCCTCGATGATCCCTTCTTGACTCGGTACTGGCACTGGTTGTCGGGTGCGCTTCAGGGCGATCTCGGAACTTCCATGGTCCCGCCACAGGGGCCGGTCATCGACAGCATCGGCAGGGCGATGCCCGTCAGCCTCCAACTGGCATTGATGGGCCTGGTCATCGCGATCGTCGTCGCGGTGCCGTTGGCTGTGTACTCCGCTCGTCACCAGGGCAGCTGGATCGATCGCGCGATCGGGGCCGGCACGTTCGGTGTGTTGTCGATCCCGAGTTTTCTGTCCGGTCTCCTGCTGATCATGCTGGCGGTGAATCACCTGGGATGGTTTCCCCGGTCCCAGTGGGTCCGCATCTCGGAGGGGTTGGGGCAGAACCTCTACCACGCCATCCTTCCGGCGATCGCCATCAGCCTGCTGGAGATGGCGATGTTCACCCGTATTCTCCGCAGCGACCTGGTCATGACACTCAGGGAAAAGTTCATCCTCGTCGCCAAGGCGAAGGGTATGTCGAACACTCGGCTACTCTTCAGCGACGCGTTGCGCCCGTCGTCGTTCTCGCTGATCACGATGCTCGGCGTCGTCCTCGGTTCGATGATCGGCAGCACCGTTATCGTCGAGACGCTGTTCTCGTTGCCCGGGATGGGTTCGCTCATCGTCCGCGCGGCGCAGCAGGGTGATATGCCGATGGTGCAGGGTGCGGTGCTGGTTATCGCCGTCATCTACGTCGTGGCCAACGGCGTCATCGACATCGCCTACGGATACCTCGACCCAAGGAGCCGACGAGCCCATGTCTGAGACCACAACCGACGAAATCGAGATGCCGGCCATCACAGGGCGCGTCCTCGACGACGCGAATGCAGGGAGGTCGGCCGACGCGTCCGACCTCGTGGAACGCCGCAACCTGTACCGGATCGGAGCGTTTCTGACAGTGGTGGGCGTCGTCGCCATCGGTATCGGTCTGGCGCCGCTACTGGTCATCGGCGTCCGGACCGTGCTCTTCGTGGTCGGACCGGTCGCGCTGTACATGGGAATGCGCCGGCTCGGGCTGGCCCGGTTCGGCGCGGACTTCGACCTGACCTTCGTCCTGTCCTGTGTATGGCTGGCGGCTCTCATCGCGGCGGCGCTGTTCGCCCCACTGCTACCGCTGGCCGAGCACGAGGACACTACCAAGACCCTCGCCGCCGAGAGCTATGCCGAACCGAACTTGTTCTCGTCCAACCCATTGGGAACCAACAATTTTGGTCTCGACTTGCTCGCGCGTTCCGTCTACGGTGCCCGGTCGTCGCTCATCGTTGCTGTGGCAGCCGTGCTGATCGGTATGGTCATCGGCGGAGCGATCGGCATCGTCGCAGGCTACTTCGGAGGCAAGGTCGACCGCATCATCGGTGTCATGACGAACTCGCTGCTCGCGGTACCAGCTCTGATCCTGCTGATCGCGCTCGCATCGGTGCTCGAACCGAATCTGCGAAACATTGCGCTAGCTCTCGCCATACTGGCGATTCCCAGTATGGTCCGTATCGCCAGAGCGAACACGCTTGTGTACTCTCAACGCGAATTCGTGCTTGCCGCAAGGTCTATGGGAGCAACTAAGCTGCGAGTGATGCTCCGTGAGATCGCACCGAACGTTGCACTGCCGCTGGCCTCGCTCGGCATGGTGATGATCTCGGTAATGATCGTTGCCGAAGCATCGCTGAGCTTCCTCGGGCTCGGCATTCAGCCACCGTCCCCGACATGGGGCAACATGATCTCCGAAGGGCAGGGGAACGTCTTCGAGCAGTATCCGTACGTCGTGCTGGTGCCCGGCTTCTTCCTTTTCTTGACCGTGTTCTCGTTCAATATGGTCGGTGAGAAAGCTCAGAGGAAGACCGGGGGCACTCGGGAGGTGAAATTGTGAGCAGTAATGAACCGATCTTGACGGTGGACAACGTGTCCACCAGGTTTCGCACCAAGCGCGGACAACTCCGGGCGGTCGAGCAAGTCTCCTTACAGCTCGCCGCCGGGGAGACGCTTGGCCTCGTCGGCGAATCCGGATCGGGTAAATCCGTTCTGGCGCAGACGATCATGGGTCTCGTATCGAACGATAGCGGTACCACTGTCACGGGCGAGGTGCGCTTCATGGGCCGGAACATGCAGACTTCGACCCGCAAGGAGCAGCAGCAGCTGTGGGGCAAGGATATCGCGATGGTGTTCCAAGACCCGATGTCGGCACTCAATCCCTTCAAACGGATCGGTACCCATATCACCGAGTCCCTTCGCACGCACCTCGGCCTGGGCAAGATCCAGGCGAACGAACGCGCGATAGAACTGCTGCGCAAGGTGCGCATTCCCGAACCTGCGCGGCGCATCGACCAGTACCCGCACGAGTTGTCAGGCGGTATGCGCCAGCGCGTGGTCATTGCGATGGCACTCGCGTGTGGCCCGAAACTGACCATCGCAGACGAACCGACGACCGCGCTGGACGTCACCGTCCAGAAGCAGATCCTCGAGCTGCTCGATTCGCTGCGCACCGAACTCGGGATGGCCACTATTCTGGTCAGTCACGACCTCGGAGTTGTTGCCGGACAGACGGACCGGGTTGCGGTGATGTACGCGGGACGGATCGTCGAGATGGCACCCACCCGAGAGCTGTTCACCGGTCCGCGACATCCTTACACCGAGGCTCTCCTGGCGGCGGTGCCTCGCCTCGACCAGCAACCGCACGCCCGCCTCGAGTCCATCGACGGCGGCCTGCCGGACATGACCGAGCCCCCCATGGGATGCGCCTTCGCGTCCCGGTGCAAGTACGTGCAGCAGTCGTGCCGGGAGGTGGTGCCGGTCCTGACTGCCACTCTGGATACCGTCGGAGCCCGCCACCCGCATGAAGTGGCCTGCCATTTCCCTCTGGGCGGTGTGGCTGTGAGCGACCTCGGAGCGCCGGGAGCCGCCGACACCAACGATGTCGAGCTCGAAGTGGAGACCATCTGATGGCCGGTAGTGGTGTTGCGCACCTGCGCAAGAACGAGAAACCTGTGCTCGCAGTCGAGAATATGGTGGTGGAGTTCCCCGTCGGGCGGGGACAGACGGTACACGCCGTCTCGAACATCAGCTTCGACCTACTCCAGGGCGAAACACTCGGCATCGTCGGTGAATCGGGCTGCGGCAAGTCCACTGCCGGGCGCGCCGTTCTGCAGTTGCCGGCGCCGAAGTCCGGCAGTGTGGAGATCGACGGAACCGAGCTGACCACGCTGAGCGCGTCGGCACTGCGTAAGATTCGAGCGCAGATGCAGATGATCATGCAGGACCCGGTCTCGTCGCTCAATCCGCGCCGCAAGGTCAAGCATCTCGTCACGGAGGGCCCCCGCATGTGGGGCCAGCGCAACAAGGAGCGGCTCGACCGATTGGGTCGGAACCTGCTGCAATCGGTCGGGCTCGATCCGGACATGGTGTGGGAACGGCTTCCGGGCGAGCTCTCGGGCGGTCAGTGTCAGCGGGTGTGCATCGCGCGCGCCATGATGCTCAAGCCGAAGGTTCTCATCTGCGATGAACCCGTGTCCAGCCTGGACGTCTCGGTGCAGGCCCAGATCCTCAACCTCCTCGAGCAGGCCAAGGCTGAGTTCGAGCTTACGATGATCTTCATCGCCCACAACATGGCGGTGGTGAAGAACATCAGCGACCGAGTCATGGTCATGTATCTCGGCAAGGTGTGTGAGATCGCGCCGAGCCGAGAAATGGAAAGCCTGGCGTTGCATCCGTATACACAGTTGCTGTTGGCGTCGATCCCCGATCCTGACATTCTGCGCGGCGAATCCGAGGCCGTACCTCTCATCGAGGGAGACCTTCCGTCTCCTCTCGATCCACCATCCGGTTGCCGGTTCCGCACGCGATGTCCACTGGTGACCGACCGCTGCGCGGCGGAAGAACCGTTGCTGCGCGAGATAGCGGAAGGTCATTACGTGGCGTGTCACAATGTCTGACGCGTAGTAGTGCGAGCGATGAAAGTCCTGTGCGGTCCGATCGGTGGCCGGCAGCCATCCGTGCCCAGTCGGCGAGTCGACCTACTTTGTCACGGGTTCGGCATCAATGCGATGCTTGCAATCGCGCACGACTATAGCATCATGCGCGGCGCAAACGACGTGCCTATCGGAGGAAGCGCGCATAGTCCGCACGCCGCTCTGCCTTCAGTGTCGTGTTGAGCACCAGCCGGGTCTGGAGGCGGATGTAGTCGTCGAGGGTGTAGATGGATCCGAAGTGCCAGTGCTTGAGCGCCCACCCGTGGGCGAGCAACAGGATGTCGAACACCATCAGGTCGACGTCGATGGGCTCCATGATTCCGGCGGCGATACCGTCATCGAGGGCGGAGCGCAGCGGCGCCGACGTCTCGACCTCCAGTTCCTTGATCCGGGCGCGACCGTCGGCGTCGAGCGTGCGGCTCTCCCGGTAGGTGAGGACGGTGGCGTCGAGGTTCTCGTCGACGATCTCGATGTAGCGACGGATGCCGGCGGCGAGCCGTTCGACGGGATCGTCGCCGGCGGCCTCCATCGCAGGTTCGATCTGGTCGCGGAAGGTGTCGAGGATCGAGACGATGGTGGCGAGGAGGATCTCCTCCTTGCCACCGAAGTACTTGTAGATCAATCCGACGCTGACACCGGCCTCGTCGGCCAGCGCCTGCATCGACATCTGGTGGAAACCGGTGCGCTGCATGACCTGCACGGCGGCGTCGAGGACCTGCTTGCGGCGGGAACTGGTACGAACTGCCCGCACGGCCTCTTCCACGGGAAGTGCATCGTGGTCGGTGGTCATAGGGGCTCCTCGTCGCTTTTCGGTCCGATTCACAGTACCGAGTGCTCAGCGGTGTGAATCGTGCAGCTGGGACGGTCGTCAGATCCCGAGATCCTTCGCAACGATCGTCTTCATGATCTCGGTGGTTCCGCCGTAGATCGTCTGGATGCGGGCGTCGACGAAAGCGCGTGCGACGCCGTATTCGCGCATGTAGCCATAGCCGCCGTGCAGTTGCAGGCAGCGATCGGCGACACGCACCTGCAGTTCGGTGGCCCACCACTTCAGGCGCGCGGCGCGGGCGGCGGTGAGCTGCCCGGCCACGTGCTCGGCGATGCAATCGTCGAGGTAGGTGCGGGCGATGTCGAGCTCGGTGGCCAGCTCGGCGAGCACGAACTGGGTGTTCTGGAAGCTCGACACCGGCTTCCCGAAGGCCTTCCGTTCGCGGACGTAGTCGAGGGTCTGCGCGAGGACGCCTTCGGCGGCTGCGACCGCGCCGATGGACAGCGACAACCGTTCCTGCGGGAGGTTGTGCACCAGCTGGTAGAAGCCGCGACCTTCGTCGCCGAGCCGGTTCGCGACCGGCACCCGCATGTCGGTGAACGTCAGCTCGCTGGTGTCCTGGGCATGCAGACCGATCTTCTCGAGATTGCGTCCGCGGGAGAAGCCGGGGGTGTCGGCCTCGACGACCAGCAGCGTCAGACCCTTGTGCGGGTCGTCGGAGGTGCGGGTCGCGACCACGAACAGGTCGCCGTTCTGACCGTTGGAGATGAACGTCTTGGCTCCGTTGACGACGTAGTGGTCGCCGTCGCGCACCGCGGAGGTGCGGATGCCGGTGAGGTCGCTGCCGGTGCCGGGTTCGGTCATGGCGATACCCAGCACCGTCTCGCCGCGGACGACGCCGGGCAGCCACCGCGCCTTCTGTTCGTCGTCGGTCAGCTCGGTCAGGTAGGGCAGCACCACGTCGTTCTGCAGGGAGAACGCAATGCCGGCTGCGGCGTTGCCGGCGCGGTTGACCTCCTCGATGAGGATGGCGTTGTAGCGGAAGTCGTCGACACCGGGACCGCCGTACTCCTCGTCGACGGAGAAGGCGAGCAGTCCGAGCTTGCCGGCCTCGGTGAACAACGACCGGTCGAGGCAGCTCGCGTGCTCCCAGTCCTCGTGCACGGGAGTGATCTTGCTGTGCACGAAGTCGCGTGCGACCTCTCGGAACTGGTTGTGCTCGGTCTCGTATTCGAGGCGTGCATTCATCGGGTGATCCTCGAGTCGGTGGGTGCGGTGAACAATCCTGCGGCGAACTCGTCGGCTGCCGTTCGGGTTGCCTTGTAGTGCAGTTTCTTTCCGGTGGCAGAGACCGGCAGCGACTCGACGAACCGGTAGGCACGCGGTCGCTTGAATGTGGAGAGCATCGGATGCTCACGGCAGTGCGCGTCGAGGACGTCGGCCGTGACATCGGAACTTCCGGCGACGATGTATGCGACGACGACGCGTCCCCAGCGCTCGTCGGGCACGCCGACGACGAGGCAGTCGGACACACCCGGATGCGAGTTGAGCGCTTCCTCGACCTGCACCGGATGGACGTTCTCCCCACCGCAGACGAGCATGTCGTCCTTGCGTCCGACGATCGTGACGAACTCTTCGGCGTCCCATGTGGCGAGGTCGCCGATGTGCAGCCACCCGTTGTTGAACTTGGCCTTCTCCTGGTCGGGGGAGTCGAAGTAGGCGTTCGAACCCTTGGGGGAGCGGACGATTACCTCTCCGACCTCTTCGCCGTCCTTGGCGACGACGTCGTCGTGGTGGGCGAGTCGGTCCTCGTAGATGTGGACCACGCGCACGTCGTCGTCGGTGCAAGCGCGACCCGCGGTGCCGGCATGTTCGGGCAGATCGGTGGGGCGCAGGAAGGTGTTCCAGAACCCTTCGGTGCTGCCGTAGCCGTTGAAGATCCGCGGGTTGAGGACCTGTTGGTAGCGCAGTGCCGCTTCGCGTTCGAGCGGCGCACCCATCGTGACGATGCCGCGCAGCGATGACAGGTCGCGCGGACGGGCCTCCTGCGCGGTCGCGAGCATCGCGAGGTTGGTGGGCGCTCCGATGAGGAAGGTGAGGCCGTGCTCGGCGACGAGGTCGAGGACACGGTCGGCGTCGAAGGTGCGCAGCGGCAACACTTCTCCGCCGATGTAGAAGACCGGGTTGGGTCCCCCGGAGTACAGGCCGCCCCTGTGGAACCACGGCGTCATGTTGAGCGTCTTGTCCTCGGGGCTCAACGGGAAGTGCATGATGACGTCGTGCGCGCTGAAGATCTCGATCATGCTGTTGAGCGGCACACCCTTCGGCATGCCGGTGGTGCCCGAGGTGTAGAGGCGGGTGGTCTCGTCCCACACCGTCCGGTGCAGCGGCGGGAGCGCGACCCGATCCGCCGCCAGGTGCCGGTACCGCACGACGGTGGCGCCGGGAACGGAGACAGGGTCGCCGTCGCCCACCGCGACGATCACCTTCGGTGTGTGCGCCGAGCGTTCCAGCGCCTCCGTCACCATCGGGGTGAGCTCGGTGTCGTAGACGAAGACCGTGGGTGCGGACTTGTCGAGGATGAACGAGGTTTCGCCGGAGGCGAGCCGGAAGTTGATCGGCGAACCCACCGCGCCCACCGCCTGGGTGGCGAGATACAGCTCGGCGAACTCGACACTGTTGAACAGCTGATAGGCGACGACATCCCCGGCCTGCACACCTGCATCGGCCAGACCTGTGGCGACTCGGTCGACACGCTCGCCGAGTTCGGCGTAGGTCAACCGGGTTCCGGTGTCGGGATCGGTGATGGCAACGCGGTTCCCGTACCGTCCCAGGTTGCGCCGGAAGCCGTTGAGATACGTGAAGTCGTTCTCGAAGTACTCCCGGTAGGCCCGGGCGTTGTACGACGCGCTCATGATTCGATCTCCCCTGACGATGTCGATCAGCCGGCCATGGTGAGGCCGCCGCTGACGCTGATCACCTGGCCCGTGATGAACGATGCGGCCTCGGATGCGAAGAACAGGACGGGTGCGGCGACCTCCTCGGGTCGCGCGAGTCGCCGGAACGGGATGGCCTTGATGAGAGCAGCTTTGAGCTTCTCCTCCTGGGCCTGGAACAGCGGTGTGTCGGTGGGGCCGGGGCACACGCAGTTGACGTTGATGTTGTGCCGGGCCATCTCGCGGGCGAGCGACTTGGTGAGGGCGATGACGCCGCCCTTCGCTCCCGCATAGATGGATTCGCCGGAGCTGCCGACCCGGCCGGCATCGCTGGCGAGGTTGATCACGCGACCACCGTTGCCGGCGTCGATGATGCCGGGCAGGAAGGCACTGCAGATGTGCACCGGGCCGAGATAGTTGATCGCGACGACCTTCTCGGCGAACTCCGGTGTGGCGTTGAGGAACTGATCGGTGCGGTCCCAGCCGGCAGCGTTGACGATCACGTTGGGCACGCCCACTTCTGCGTGGGTGCGGTCGCGGAGTTCGTCGACCTGGGCGCGGTCGGAGATGTCCACCGGCAATGCGGTGATCAGCTGGGGGTACTCCTTGGCCGTGGCTTCGGCAGCCGCCAGGTCGAGATCGGCGGCGACGACGCGATCACCCTGCGCGGCGAAGGCGAGAGCGATGGCCTTGCCGATTCCGGAACCAGCGCCGGTGACCAGTGCGATGTTGCTCATGGGAGGTCCTTACGGGTCTGGGAAATTCGGATCAGGCCTTGACGTACTTCGCGAAGTCGGCGGGACGCTTCTCCGCGAACGCCTTGGCGCCTTCGAGTCCTTCGTCGGACTTGCCGAACAGGTCGAGTGCCGACATCGCGAGGTTGCTCAAGCCGGCCTGGTGGTCGGTGTCGGCATTGAACGACTGCTTGAGGAACTTGATCGCGGTGGGGCTCTTCTCGGCGATCTCGGCAACGACCGCCTTCGCCTCGTCGAGCAGTTTGTCTTGCGGGACAACCCAGTTCACCAGTCCCCAGCGTTCGGCGGTGGCGGCGTCGTACTGGCGGCACAGGTACCAGATTTCTCTCGCGCGCTTCTCCCCGACGACGCGGGCGAGGAAGGCAGAGCCGAATCCGGCGTCGAACGAGCCGACCTTGGGTCCGGCCTGGCCGAACCGGGCGTTCTCCGACGCGATCGTCAGGTCGCACAGGACGTGGAGAACGTGTCCGCCGCCGACGGCGACACCGTTGACGGCTGCGATGACCGGCTTGGGGATGTCGCGGATGAGCTTGTGGAGGTAGCCGATCTCGAACATGCCGCTCTCGGTGGGGCCGTAGTCGCCGGTCTCGGCGCGCTGCTTGACGTCGCCGCCCGTGCAGAAGGCTTTCTCACCGGCGCCGGTGAGGATGACGGCCGAGACCCGGCTGTCGGCCCAGGCCGACCGGAATGCCTTGATCAGTTCCTCGACGGTCTTGCCCCGGAAGGCGTTGTAGCGCTCGGGCCGGTTGATCGTGATGATGCCGGCTGCGCCGTCGGTCTCGTAGGTGATGTCTTCGAAGTCGGTCATGGGATCCCCTTCATCGCTGCAGGTAGGAGTCTTATCGAACGGACATTCTCTGCGAGTGAATGGATATTCATTTTCCATGAAGCTACATTCACGAACAGGGTGTGTCAACCATCACATGAAGGCTTCGCCGACTTGGGTGGATCTGCCCCCGGATTCCGGGGCTGAACACACTGAAATCGCCACCCGAGTGTCGTAACGACGAGGGGTGACGCTCCGACACCAGTTCAGGAGGGCATTCAGCGCGTGTGCGATCGGGAAAGCGGCACACGGGGCCTGGTGCCGGGTTGAAGGAGAAACATGAAGTTCGTCGTCCCCTACCTGCGCGTTGTAGCGGGGATGTTCGCCGCCATCACGCTGTGGCTGGCGATCGTGGAAGTGGTCAACGGCAACGTGGCCGACGCCATCCTGTTCCTGGCATTCGCGGCCGGCCTGGGATATCTCGCGATCGGCAAGCCCCTGCGCGATCGGCGTAAGCGCATCAAGGCCGAGCAGGACGCGATCGCCGCACGCGCCGAAGCCGGCCACCGCGCGTTCCTCGCGGGGGATGTGCGGGCGGCGATGGCACCGCCGCCCGAGCCGCCGAAGCCTCCGAGGATCCGTCGCGGGGTGGTCATCGCCGCTGCCGTCGCCGGACTGATCGTCCTCATGGGAATCATCGGCGATATCTCGGACGGTCTGGACTCACCCACGAAGGACGACGCGAGTACGACTCCTCGCGCTGCCGCACCGACGACCACCACGTCGTACACGACGTCGGCTGCCACCACGGCGCGGACCGTCGCTCCGGAAACCGCTCCCGCGACGAAGGTCTCCACCACGCAGGTCGCGGCTGTCGCGTCCACTGCGGTGATGCCGAACGTCGTGTGCATGGATCTCCAAGCGGCACAGGACACCATCCAGGCCGCCGGCGTGTTCTACTCCACGAGCGTCGACGCGACCGGTCAGGGGCGCGCGCAGGTATGGGACAGGAACTGGGTCGTCGTCGACCAGGCTCCCTCGGTGGGAGCATCGATCGGTGAAGGCGGCCCCGTGCTGTCGGTTCTGAAAGAGGACGAATTCAGCGGGTGCTAGGTCATCGGCTGTTCCGTGCGGGAGAGATCCTCGGTGGTTGCGGGCGGCTGTCCCCGACCGATCGGAGACCCTTCGGGTCCCTGAGTCGTCGTCCCCTTCCCCAAGGCTGCCCGGTCGCCATGCCCCGATAGACCATCTCGGCCAGCACGGATAGCCCCACGTCGCGGAGGACGTGCGGCTCGCACTGGACCCGGTCGTTCGTGTCGACCCTCACGAGCGGGTGCTCCACCACCAGCTGTGGAGACGAGGGGTACTGGTGCCCAGTCGGTTTCGAGACAGGGAACGGCCCCGGCTCGCAGCGTCGGCGCGCTGACGTCGGACTGTGGGAGACGAGCGACGAGCTGCGTCGACGAGCCTCGGCTACCGGAACGGCCCTCGTGCGCGACGATGCAGGTGAAACGCCTCGAGCCCTTCGATCACGATCGGATCGGAGGGCTGAAAAGTCAGGACGTCGGGGGTGAACCCGGGGGAGCGGGTAGATGGCGGCCGGCGCGGACGAATGCGCTCACAGCTCGTTGCTGAGGTACGCCTCTCGGGGGCGTGTGGATAGACTCCACCCTACGGTGCATGACAGTCCTGTCTGTCTTGTGCCCAGACCCCGGTCCGGTGTTGGCGCACCTGCCGGGGTCGACCTGTTTTCAGGTCGGTGGAGGGATGGTCGCACGGGTGTGCGACGTCGTCAACTCGAACACACGTTCTGCTCGTGCGCATCGTGGGAACATCGGTGTGTCCGAATGGAGCGCCTTGCAACGATCGTCGCTGTTGTTCATGGACAGTCCAGTGGTGCGGATGTAAAGCCGATTGTCAGACGTCATCGATCCGGCTGCGGCATGCGGTGAGACTTCCTCGCGTCGGGCTCGATCTCCCCCAGGCGCGCGTCCAGATGGCACAGTGCGGCACGGCCGACATCCGAGAAGACAAGGGGGACTCGCATGGGAGCTGTGCGACGGACGGTGGTGGCGACGGCAGTCGCGGCCACAGCTGCAGTAGGAGGATCGACAGGGCAGGCGGCGGCGACGCCGGCAGTCGACACCGTGGTGAACGGCGTACTGTCCATCACCCCGCTGTGCCAGGGAACCATCGACGCACTCATTGTCGCGTGCACCGAGCTCGAGAAGCTGACGCCGCACTTTCCGCTGATGCTCGACCTGAATCCGAGGGGTACGCATCTCGTCGTGCTCGGGGCCGGACTCACCGAGGACGGCAAGATCAGGCCGGTGCTCGAAGAACGTCTCGACACGGCTTTGCTTGCAGCGCACCGCTATCCGGAAGCGCCGATCGTCGTCACCGGTGGTGTGCCGCGCAACGGCGTCACCGAAGCGCGGGCGATGAAGGACTGGTTGGTGGCACGGGGGATTCCACCGGAACGCATCACCGAAGAATCAGAATCCGGTTCTACCGTCGAGAACGCACGCTTCACCAACGATGTTCTGCTCGAACGTCGCGCAACAGGCGCTGTACTCGTGACGAACCGCGACCACCTCGAACGCGCGATGATCAACTTCCGGCAGGCGGTCGACGCGCGTATTCCCGTCGCGGGCATCGTCGCAGCGTAAGTCCCGGAAGAGGGAGTCGATCAGTTCTGGAACGGCGGGACGGGCGTAGGAGTGGCGTCTCATCCGGGGGGAAGGCGCAGGTAGATCAGTCGGCGGTCCTCTTGCGTGGCCGGCCGCGCCGCACCGCCTTCTTGATCGGGGCTTTCGGACGCGAAGTGGTGTGCGGCGGTTCGTCCTCCTCCTCTTCGTCCTCGTCTCGAACCCTCTCCTCGTCTCGAACCCTCTCCTCGTCTTCGCCCTCGCCTTCGTCCTCGTCCTTGCTCTCGTCCCTCTCGTTCTCCTCTTCGTCCACATCCGAATCTTCTTCCGAACTCTCGGAAGGGGTGTCGCTCCAGCTGAATTCGATTTCGATCTCGACTTCGTCTCCGTCCACCTCGATCTCGAGTTCCCATCGGAGCCGGTCGGGGACATCGACCGAAATCGAGCCTCCGTCCGAGTCCAGGTCCACTTCGGATCCCGTCGCCAGGGCGCGTCCGAGTGCAATCAACCGCTCGGAAACCTGGTTGCGGGAGAGTTGAGATTTCTGCTTGATTTCCAGCTTCGGCACAGCGACTCCTGACCTCGGTGCAGTATGCATCTACGGTATCTGCCCCGGTGGGGGTAGGTGTTGTGAAGGAGACGTCTCGGCGACGAGTTCGTGCAGTGGGAAAGATCGAATTCGCCGGGTGTCCCGACGTGCTCGCCGCAACCGCTTCCGGGCGCGGGTAGCGACCATGCGCCCAGGGCAAAACAATCACGATTGCTTGCTTTGAGGGCGATGACATGTGACGCTGACCGCATGATGGAGTTGCCGCGACTATCGAGTCGGACATATTCGTCGCCGACAGGGCGTCCGGTCCAGGAGGGGACCGCGTGAGCAATCCCGTGCGTATCGGCAATTGCTCCGGCTTCTACGGCGATCGTCTGTCTGCGATGCGCGAGATGCTCGAAGGCGGGGAACTCGACTATCTGACCGGTGACTACCTTGCCGAACTGACGATGCTCATCCTCGGTCGTGACCGTCTGAAGGATCCGGGTCTCGGCTACGCCAAGACGTTCCTGCGGCAGGCCGAGGACTGTATGGGTCTCGCCCTCGACAAGGGGGTGCGGATCGTCGCGAACGCCGGTGGGCTCAATCCCGCAGGCCTGGCCGCGGCGCTACGCACGGTTGCGGATCGGCTCGGCCTGTCGCCGCGCATCGCCCATGTCGAGGGCGACGATCTCGTCGCCCGCATCGACGAGTTCGGTTTCGCCGCCGACCCCCGCCCGCTCACCGCCAACGCCTATCTCGGTGCGTGGGGCATCGCCCGGTGTCTCGAGGCCGGAGCCGACATCGTCGTGACCGGGCGCGTGACCGACGCGTCCGTGATCGTCGGTCCCGCCGCCGCTCACTTCGGCTGGGCACCCGATGACTTCGATGCACTTGCAGGTGCCGTCGTCGCCGGGCACGTCATCGAATGCGGTACCCAGGCCACCGGCGGAAACTACGCGTTCTTCACCGAACTCGACGATCTCGTCCGCCCCGGATTTCCCATCGCCGAGATCGAGGCCGATGGAGCGGCCACCATCACCAAACACCCGGGCACCGGAGGAGCCGTGACCGTCGGCACGGTCACCGCGCAACTGCTGTACGAGGTGGCGGGCGGACGGTACGCGAACCCCGACGTCACCGCGCGCATCGACACCGCCCGGCTGAGCCTGCACGCACCCGATCGTGTCCGCATCACCGGAGTGAGGGGCGAGCCGCCCCCGCCGACGCTGAAGGTGTGCCTCAACGCGCTCGGCGGGTTCTACAACGAGGTCGTCTTCGTCCTGACCGGATTGGACATCGACGCGAAGGCACACTTGGTGCGATCGCAGATGGAATCGAACCTGCCCAGGCGGCCTGCCGAACTCGAGTGGATCCTCGCTCGCACCGATCATGCCGATGCCGATACGGAGGAGACCGCGAGTGCGCTGCTGCGCTGTACTGCACGTGATCCCGATCCGGACGTCGTCGGACGCGCCTTCACCTCCACGGCGGTCGAATTCGCCCTCGCCGGATATCCCGGTTTCTTCGTCACCGCTCCGCCCGGTCCGGGCACCGCCTACGGTGTCTACACGGCCGAGTACGTCGAGGCGACACGCGTGCCGCATGTCGCGGTGCTGCCCGACGGCACCCGCCTCGACATTCCGGTCGCGGCGGTCACCCGTGTCCTCGAGCCGTTGCCGGACCCGGGTGTGCCCGCGCCGTTGCCGCCCGGACCGACTCGCCGCGTTCCGCTCGGCACGCTCGCCGGTGCCCGCAGCGGCGACAAGGGCGGTGATGCCAATATCGGAGTATGGGTCCGATCCGACGACGAATGGTGTTGGCTCGCACATTTCCTCACCGTCGACGTTGTGAAGGATCTGCTTCCCGAAATCGAGCCCCTGTCCGTCACGCGGCATCTGCTCCCGAACCTGCGGGCCGTGAACTTCGTGATCGAGGGCATCCTCGGCCGTGGCGTCGCTTCGCGCAACCGATTCGACCCGCAGGCCAAGGGACTCGGTGAATGGTTGCGCGCCCGATACCTCGACATTCCCACCGTCCTCCTGGAGAAGCGCACGTGAGCATATTGATCTCGACCCTCGACCGCGGTTCCACGGAATACGGCGCGGCCGCCGACACGATGCGCGCTCGCCTGGCCGACCTCGACGCCGAACACGCCAAGGCCCTCGCCGGCGGTGGTGAGAAGTACGTCCGCCGACACCACGATCGAGGCAAGTTGCTCGCGCGGGAGCGCATCGAATTGCTCCTCGACCGCGACTCGCCGTTTCTCGAACTGTCGCCGCTCGCCGCCTGGGGCACCGACTTTCCAGTCGGCGGCAGTGTCGTCACAGGTATCGGCGTGGTCGAAGGCGTCGAATGTGTCATCGTGGCCAACGACCCCACCGTGCGCGGCGGCACCAGCAATCCGTGGACGTTGCGTAAGACCTTGCGTGCCGACGACATCGCCCTGCAGAACCGGATGCCGCTGATATCCCTCGTCGAATCGGGCGGTGCGGATCTGCCCACGCAGAAGGAGGTGTTCATCCCCGGCGGACGGCTCTTCCGTGATCTGACCCGGTTGTCGGCGGCGGGCATCCCCACCATCGCGCTGGTGTTCGGCAATTCGACCGCCGGCGGCGCATACATTCCCGGCATGTCCGACCACGTGGTGATGATCGAGAACCGGTCGAAGGTATTCCTCGCCGGACCGCCTCTGGTGAAGATGGCCACCGGTGAGGAATCCGACGACGAGTCGCTCGGCGGTGCCGAAATGCACGCGCGTATCTCGGGTCTGGCCGACCACTTCGCCGTCGACGAACAGGACGCGGTGCGCCTCGGGCGCAGCATCGTGCGGCGTCTCAACCACCGCAAGGCCGGTCCGGCGCCCCGTACCGGGGTACGCGAACCCCGGTACGACTCCGAGGAGTTGCTCGGGATCGTCCCCGAGGATCTCCGGCAGCCCTTCGATCCGCGAGAAGTCATCGCCCGTATCGTCGACGATTCCGACTTCGACGAGTTCAAACCGCTGTACGGGTCCTCGCTCGTGACCGGTTGGGCACAGGTGCACGGCTATCCGATCGGGATTCTCGCCAACGCACGCGGTGTGTTGTTCAACGAGGAATCGCAGAAGGCAACACAGTTCATCCAACTCGCCAACCGCGCCGACACCCCGTTGTTGTTCCTGCACAACACCACCGGGTACATGGTGGGCCGGGAGTACGAGGAACGCGGCATGATCAAACACGGGGCGATGATGATCAACGCGGTCGCCAATTCCACGGTGCCGCATATCTCCGTTCTGCTCGGTGCGTCCTACGGCGCCGGCCACTACGGCATGTGCGGGCGGGCATTCGATCCGCGGTTCCTGTTCGCGTGGCCCAGCGCCAAATCCGCGGTCATGGGCGGTGCCCAGCTGGCCGGGGTCGTTTCCCTCGTCGGACGCGCGGCCGCGCAGGCGCGTGGACAGGATTTCGACGAAGCCGCCGACGAGGCGATGCGCGCGGCCGTCGAGAACCAGATCGAAGCCGAATCGCTGCCGATGTTCCTGTCCGGTCGTCTCTACGACGACGGCATCATCGACCCACGCGATACCCGTACTGTGCTGGGACTGTGCCTATCGGCTGTTGCCACCGCCCCGATCAGCGGCGCCGAATCCTTCGGCGTCTTCCGGATGTGAGGTTCCCGTGACCGAATCGACCATCACCACCGTGCTCGTGGCGAATCGCGGGGAGATCGCCCGCCGCGTGTTCGCCTCGTGCCGCCGGGCCGGTCTCGGCGCGATCGCCGTGTTCTCCGATGCCGACGCGAACAGTCCGCACGTGCGCGATGCCGATGCCGCTGTGCGACTTCCGGGAGTCTCTCCCGCCGAGACCTACCTCGACGGGAAGAAGATCGTCGCGGCTGCACTGGCCGCGGGTGCCGACGCGGTTCACCCGGGCTACGGATTCTTGTCCGAGAACGCCGGATTCGCACGTGCGGTGCTCGAGGCGGGGCTGATCTGGATCGGACCACGCCCGGAGTCGATCGAACGGATGGGCTCGAAGGTCGAAGCCAAGAAGATCATGGCCGACGCGGGTGTCCCCGTTCTCGCCGAACTCGACCCCGCCGACATCACCGACGCCGACCTCCCGGTGCTCGTCAAGGCGTCCGCAGGCGGCGGAGGACGCGGAATGCGGGTGGTGCGCACGCTCGACGACCTGCCGCGGCAACTCGAGGCGGCCCGCCGGGAGGCGGCGTCGGCGTTCGGCGACTCCACGGTGTTCTGCGAGCGTTATCTCGAGAACGGACGACATATCGAGGTTCAGGTCCTCGCGGACCGGCACGGCACGGTGTGGGCGGTGGGTGAACGTGAATGCTCGATCCAACGACGCCACCAGAAGGTGATCGAGGAAGCACCGTCGCCGCTCGTCGACGCGATCGACGGGATGCGCCGGCGCCTGTTCGATGCCGCTCACCGCGCCGCACAGGCCATCGGTTACGAGGGCGCCGGCACCGTCGAGTTCCTCGCGGACCGCTCCGGGCAGTTCCACTTCCTGGAGATGAATACACGCCTGCAGGTCGAGCATCCCGTCACCGAATGCACGACCGGACTCGATCTCGTCGACCTGCAGATCCGCATCGCCGACGGCGACCGCCTCGACCCCGAACCTCCACCTGTACAAGGTCATTCCGTGGAGGCCAGGCTCTACGCCGAGGACCCGGCCCGGGACTGGCAACCGCAGTCCGGCACCCTGCACCGTTTAGCGTTGCCGCACGAGGCACGTGAGTTCGACGTGCTCCGGCAGCCCGGTGTGCGCGTCGATTCGGGTGTCGTCGCGGGAACGGAGGTCGGGGTCCACTACGACGCGATGCTCGCCAAGGTCATCTCGTACGCGCCGACCCGCGACCACGCGGTGCGTCTGCTGGCGTCGACGTTGGCACGCACCGAGATTCACGGCATCGTCACCAACCGCGATCTCCTCGTCGCGGTGCTGCGACATCCCGCCTTCGGTGCGGGAGAGACCGACACCGCCTTCTTCGACACCCACGGACTCGCGGAACTGTCGGCCCCGCTCGCCTCCCCGCACGCGGAAGCGGTGTCCGCGATCGCAGCCGCTCTGGCGGAGTCGGCCGGCAACCGCGCTGCCGCCACGGTGAATAGGGGCCTGCCCTCGGGATGGCGGAATCTGCCCTCCCAGCCGCAGCTCACGCGTTTCACCGGCGTGCACGGCGACCACGAGGTGCGCTACCGGCTCACGCGTGACGGGGCATACGTCGACGGCCGTGGCGACCTCCGTGTCGTCGAGTTCGCACCGGATCGGGTGGTCCTGGACGTCGACGGTGTCCGCCGGCATGTCGCGGTGACGCGGTACGGCGATGCGGTGCACGTCGATTCGTCGCTCGGACCGGTGCGCCTGACCGCCGTCCCGCGCTTCGTCGACCCCACGGCCCGGATAGCCGCCGGATCACTGCTCGCACCCATGCCGGGATCGGTGATCCGGCTCGGTGCTGCCGTCGGCGATGCGGTCGAAGCGGGCCGGCCGCTCGTGTGGCTCGACGCGATGAAGATGGAGCACACCGTCACCGCACCCGCCGCCGGCACCCTCACGGCACTTGGGGTTGAGGTCGGAGATCAGGTCGCCGTCGGTACCGTCCTCGCCGTGGTCACGCCGCACGACGACGCGCCGTCCGACAGTCCCGGCCCGGAAGGCAGACCATGAGCGTTATTCAGGAGCCGTCATGACCGAACCGAACCCCGTGGTGGTGCACTACGACGTCGACCACGGCGTCGCGACACTGACCTTCGACTCCCCGCACAACCGCAACGCCCTGTCCGCCTCGCTGCTGACACAACTGAGCCACGGACTCGATGCCGCGGCCACCGACCCTGATATCCGCGCGGTCGTCCTCACCCACACCGGTGGAACATTCTGTGCCGGAGCAGATTTGAGTGGATCCTCCGGATCTGCGCAGGAGGCGGCTTCCGCCCGCACCTGGGACATGACCGCGTTGCTGCGGCAGATCCTGGAACTGCCCAAACCGGTCCTCGCTCGTATCGACGGGCACGTCCGCGCCGGTGGTATGGGCCTGATCGGAGCCTGCGACATCGTCGTGGCCGGCCCCGAGTCGACGTTCGCCCTCACGGAAGCACGGCTCGGTCTGGCCGCCTCGATCATCTCCTTGACCGTACTTCCGCGACTGTCCTCGCGTGCGGCAGCACGGTACTTCCTGACCGGCGAACGGTTCGGCCCGGAGGAGGCGTGCTCCGAGGGTCTCGTCACCGTCTCGACAGGGGATACCGGAACTGCCGTCGCGGAACTGCTCGCGGAGATCCGTGCATGCTCACCGCAGGGTCTGGCCGAATCGAAACGTCTCGTCACAGAGCGGATCCTCGCGGACTTCGATCGCTACGGAGACGACCTGGCAGCGCGTTCGGCCCGGTTGTTCGGTTCCGAGGAAGCGGTGGAAGGGATGACGGCGTTCCTGCAGAAGCGGTCCCCGTGGTGGGCCGACCGGTGAGAACGCGACACGCACGGGGGCCGTTCGAATTCGCGGTGGTCGGCGTGTGCGGTCCGTTGTCGCTCGATCTACGTGGGTCCCGGTGAGCGGGAATCGGCGCGTAGGAATGTGATTCGCATCATAGCGTCCGCCGCATGACCATCGTGACCAGCGCCGATCCCGTTCTCGGCGAGTTGCTCGAGAAGCAGCGCCGACAGTTCCGTGCACAACGCACCAGCACGGCCGTGCAACGACGAGAGCGGATCCAGAGCGTGATCGACATGCTCGTCGCCCGCACGGACGAGATCGTGGACGCGATCGACGCCGACTTCGGTGGACGCCATCCCGGCTATTCCACGACCAATGATGTGCTCGGTTCGCTCTCGGCCCTGAAGTACGCACGCGACCACCTCGAAGAATGGATGCGGCCGCAGCAGCGAGCCCCCTTCTCGCCGTACGACCAGCTGGGTGCGACCGCCTCGGTTCACTATCAACCCAAGGGATCGGTCGCGATCATCGGCACCTGGAACGCCCCGGTGTTCACTCTTCTCGCCCCGCTGGCCGGGGTCCTGGCCGCAGGCAATCGCGCCGTTCTCAAACCGTCCGAGATCGTGCCGCGCACATCCCGGGCACTGGCGGACGCCGCGGCGGAATTCCTGGATCCCGCCGACGTCGCGGTGGTCACCGGTGGACCGGATGTCGCGAAGGCGCTGACCTCCCTTCCGTTCGACCACATCGTGTTCACCGGCGGGGAAGCGGCCGGGCGCTCGGTGATGGCGAACGCGGCCCTCAATCTCGTACCCGTCACCCTCGAACTCGGGGGCAAGTCTCCGGTGATCGTCGGCCGTTCCGCGGACATCGCGACGGCTGCCTACCGGATCGCGGTCGGCAAGTCGATCAACAGCGGTCAGCTGTGTGTCGGTCCCGACACCGTCCACGTGCCGGCCGAGATGCTCGAATCGTTCCTCGACGTCGTGTGCGGGACCTACCGGGAACTGTTCCCGACCATCGCCGGCAATCCGGACGTCACCGCGATCGTCGACGACCGGCACGCGGCCCGCATCGACGGATATGTCCGTCAGGCACAGGAACTCGGAGCGAGGATCGTGGTGGCACCGGACGAGCCCGTCGCCATCGCCGAACGCCGCCGCCCGCTCCGCATCGTGATCGACCCGCCGGAGTCCGCAGCCGTCTCACAGGAGGAGATCTTCGGCCCGGTCATGGTCGTACGCACGTACGACGACCTCGGACAGGTGCTGGGCACGATCAATTCCGGTCGGAAGCCGCTCGCGCTCTACTACTTCGGGCAGGACGACGAGGAACGACGGTGCGTCCTCGAATGCACCACCTCGGGCGGCGTCACCATCAACGACATCGCGATGCATCCGGGCATGCTCGATGCGCCCTTCGGCGGGGTCGGGGCATCCGGGATGGGGCACTACAACGGCCTGGAGGGATTCCTCGAATTCAGTCATGCCAGAACAATTTTCGTTTCTCCCGACTACGACCCCCGGCGTGAATGGGGGATGTTGCCGCCCTACGCGGACGGTTACAGAGCCGGAATGTCCGCCCAGGTGACGCCGTGATTCCGCCGTTGCTGTCCCGTCCTTCGATGCCTTCAGGAGAAAACCGATGAGAACTCGCGGCGCGATCATCCGCAGCACGCCCGGAACCTACGAGGTGGTCGACCTCGACCTCGACGAGCCGCGCCGCGGCGAACTGACCGTCGAGATGGTGGCCGCGGGGCTGTGTCATTCCGACGACCACATCGCCGCCGGTGACCACGCGGTCGGGGTCTACCCGATCTGCGGCGGGCACGAAGGTGCCGGTGTCGTCGTGCAGGTCGGGCCGGAAACGCACGGATGGACCGTCGGAGACCATGTGGTCTTCTCGTTCCTGGCAGCGTGCGGTCGGTGCCGGTGGTGCGCGAAGGGAATGCAGAACCTGTGCGACCGCGGCGCGGCGATCATGACCGGCAGTCGTCCCGACGATCCGACGAGTTTCCGCCTGAGCCTCGAGGGAACACCGGTGGCCCAGACGTGCGGGCTGTCGACCTTCAGTCAGTACACGACGGTCAGCGTCGACTCGGCGATCAAGGTGGACAAGGATCTGCCGCTCGACAAGCTGTGCCTGCTCGGTTGCGGAGTCGGCACCGGTTGGGGTGCGGCGGTCAACTCCGCCGAGGTGTATCCGGGGCAGACCGTGATCGTCCAGGGGATCGGCGGTATCGGGATCAACGCGGTCCAGGGCGCTGCGCACGCGGGGGCAGCTCGGATCATCGCGGTCGATCCGGTGCCGTTCAAACGGGAGTCGGCATTGCGGTTCGGGGCCACCCATGCGGTCGCCGATATGACGGAAGCGACCGAGATCGCTCGGTCGTACACCAACGGGCAGGGTGCGGACTCCGCGATCGTCACGGTCGGAGTGACGACGGGTGAGCACATCGCGGAGGCATTCTCGGCGATCCGCAAAGCGGGAACCTGCGTCGTCACGGGTCTGGGCAAGATGACGGATTTCGGTATCCCCATCAGCCCGATGGAGCTGGTGCTCTACCAGAAGCGCCTGCAGGGTTCGCTGTTCGGCGCGTCGACGCCGACCGCCGACATCCCCTGGTTGATCGACCTGTACACCTCGGGCGTGCTGAAGCTCGACGAGCTCGTGACGACCACCTACAAGCTCGACGACATCGCCCAGGGATTCGTCGACATGCACGAGGGCAGGAACCTGCGCGGAGTCGTCCTGTTCTGAGCAGGGACCCATCGCCGCCGGCGCATCGGCGAAGACGCGTGGAGCCGCCCGGGTGAATGGGGTGGGCGCAATCTCCTCCCCGGCTACCGGGCGGCCTCGGCGACTCCCAGCGACAGCGCACCGAACAACTTCGGAGTCTTCTCCTCGTAGAAGGTGTCGAGTTCGCGGATGTCGAAACCCGCACCGCGGATGAGGTCGGGAATCCGTCGTGTCAGGTGGCAACCACCGGCGATCCGCTTCTGGATCGGTTCGAGCCGGTGCTGCCACCGTCGGACGCTCTCGTCCGGGGCGAGCCCGTGTTCGACGAAGTGCAGCGTGCCCCCGGGCGTGAGGACACGCCGTACCTCGCGCAGGGCCGCGTCGGCATCGGGGATGGTGCACAGGGTCCAGGTCGTCAGTGCGCTGTCGAAGGTGTTGTCCTCGAACGGAAGCGATTGCCCGTCGAGACCGGATCGTTCGATGTGGACGGGTGAGTCCTCGATGCGTGATCGGGCGAGTTTCCATCCGAGATCGGCGGGTTCGACGGCGCTGACCGATTCGATCGAAGTGGGGTAGTACGGAACGTTCAGGCCCGAACCGAATCCGATCTCGAGGACGCGGCCGCTCAAGCCTGCGCACACTCGCTTCCGGTTCGCCTCGGTGAACGACGGTGCACAGGCGATGTTCACCAGTCGCGGTACGACGTGATCGTTGTAGAGGCCCATGGCAGTCCTTTCGCCTCGTGGCGTACCGATCTGCTCCGTTCCATGATGGCATCTGCGGCGCCGAACGTAACCCCCGACGCGGACTCAGCGCAGCCCGTCGCCGGGTCACTCCACTTCGGCGAGTCCGTACTCGGGTCGCCCGGCCGGGCGGTACACGGTGATGACGATGCCGGACGGAGTAGTGCGCGAGTCGACGAGATCCAACTTCGTGTCGCGACCCCCGATCGGGAACAGTCGCCGCCCCTGACCGAGGACCACAGGGAACGTGATGAGGCGGTACTCGTCCACCAGATCGTGCTCGAAGAGGGTGTGGACGAGCCCGATGCTGCCGTGGACCTGCAGTTCCCGTCCCGGCTGCTTTTTCAGTTCCGCGACCGCGTTGGGCACGTCGCCGTCGAGGACGGTCGTGTTCTGCCACTTCGGGTCGGTGAGCGTCGTGGAGGCGACGTACTTCGGGAGGGTGTCGAGTGCACGGGCGACCGGGTCGTCGGGGTCGGTCGAGTTCGGCCACGACGCAGCGAAGACGTCGTAGGTGTTCCGGCCCAGCAGGAACGCATCGACCTTCGAGAACACCTCGTCGATGAACGTGCCGGTGTCCTCGTCGAACAGGGGCACCACCCAACCACCGCGTTCGAAACCGTCGCTGCGGTCCTCGTCGGGACCGCCGGGCCCCTGGGCCACACCGTCGGCCGATACGAAGGTCGTCACCGTGAGCTTCATCGTCGTCCCCTTTCGAAGGTCGTCGCCGAGTACAGACACGGGAAGCGCGGAGAACTCATCGCTTGCATCCCTCCGGCACGGAAGGTATCTCTGGACGCAGCGTCGCGTGCCGATGACGGACTGCGTCAGGCATGGAGGCGCGGGACCACAAGGAGTTCTCCTTGAGTATTGCGTTCAACCACACCATCGTCGCGGCCGACGACAAGCAGCATTCGGCCTACTTCCTCACCACCCTGTTCGGGCTGCCCGACCCGGTGCCCGCCGGGCACTTCCTCGCCGTCGAACTCGGCAACGGTGTCACCCTCGATTTCGCCGAACCGCCACCGGACGTGGAGTATCCGCCGCAGCACTATGCATTCCTGGTGTCGGAGGAGGAATTCGACGAGATCTACGCCCGGATCCTCGAGCAGAAGATCGAACACTGGGCCGATCCTCGGCAGTCGGCACCCGGTATCAACAGAAACGACGGGGGTCGAGGAACCTACTTCCTCGACCCCGCCGGTCACTTCATGGAGATCATCACGCGCCCTTACGGTTGGCGCCCCTGAACCGTCTCGGCCGCAGCGCGTCGCCGTGCCAGCACCGTGCAGGTACCGGCGATCGCTGCGGTCAGCGCGCCGGTCGCGAGCAGCTGTGTACGAGCGGCGGGGTCGAACAGGGCGAGCACCGCGATACCGGCGAGCAGACCGAGCGTCGCGTACGACAGGTACGGGAAGCCCCACATCTTCAGCGGCAGTGCGTCCTCGCTGCCGTTGCGGCGTGCGCGACGACGGAGCACGATGTGCGAGACCGCGACGAACGTCCACAGCACCAGGATCGTGGAGCCGACGGCGTTGAGCAGCAGCGGCAGCACCCGGTCGGGGTAGAGGTAGTTCAGTCCGACCGTGACGAAGCCGAACGCCACCGAGGCGAGCACCGCATTGCGGGGAACGCCGTTGGACGACAGTCGCCCGAAGACGGGATGCGCCGATCCGCGGTGCGACAGCGAGAAGATCATCCGGGAAGCGCTGAACAGCATCGCGTTGAGCGAGGAGAGCAGTGCGACCACGACGATCACGGTCATCACCGCGGCGGCACCCGGGACGGCCCCGGCCTCCAGCACGGCGACGAACGGACCGGTCGCGAGATCTTCGGAGGTCCACGGCAGGATCGTCACCATCACGAGCACCGACCCGATGTAGAACACGAGGATGCGCCACACCAGGGTGCGTACCGCGCGGCCCACGTTGCGACGGGGATCGGCGGTCTCCGCGGCGGCGATCGCGATGATCTCGGTGCCACCGAACGCGAACACCACGATGAGCAGGCCGGCGGCGATACCGGCGATACCGGTGGGAGCGAACCCGCCGTGTGCCGTGAGATTCGCGAAGCCGGTCGTCTCGAAGGTGGGCATCCACCCGGCGATCATCGCGACACCGATCACCAGGAACCCGAGGATCGCGACGATCTTGATTGCGGCGAACCAGAATTCGACCTCACCGAAGCGGCGCACGCCGACGAGGTTCACGCCCGTCAGCACGACCATGTAGAACAGCGCGGACGCCCACTGCGGGATGCCGGGCAGTGCCACCGCGGTGATCGCGGCGGCACCGGTGGCCTCCGCGGCGATCACGATGATCACCTGCACCCAGTACAGCCAGCCGATTGTGCGCCCCGCGACGGGACCGAGCGCGTTCTCGGTGTGCTCGGAGAACGCACCGCTGGCGGGGTTGGCCGCGGCCATCTCGCCCATCATGCGCATCACGAACACGACGAGAACGGCCGCCACCAGGAACGAGATCAGGATCGCCGGGCCGGCGACCGCGATACCCGCCCCCGACCCGACGAACAGGCCGGCCCCGATGGCGCCGCCGAGGCTCATCATGACGAGCTGGCGGGGCCGCATGGCGCGATGCAGGCCCGCGATGCTCTGAGCACCCGTCGTGGTCCCTGCGGGGCCCTGGGCGCCGGTCGTCGTCGCCGTAGCCAGGGTGTCAGTCATCGATGCGCTCCCCGGCCGGGACCAGCTGATCGAGTGCGATCTCGAAGGCCGTCGCGGCGAGTCCGGTGAGCTCGGTCGAGCGGTCGTGGCACCGGCGCAGGGCCGTCTCGATGGTGGTGGACACATCGCCGAAGATCGCGGCGTCGGAGACCTCCACGTCGCCTTCCATGAGCTGGGCGAAGGCCCGGGCCATTCCGCAGTTGGCGATGAAGTCGGGAATCACGGCGACGGACTTGTCGGCGTGCTCGTAGGTAGGGCCGTAGAAGATCTCGTCGTCGGCGAACGGGACGTTGGCGCCGGAGGCGATCGTCTCGAGCCCTGCAGCGACCATGCGGTCGACCTGTTCGCGGGTGACGAGCCGGCTTGCGGCGCACGGCAGGAAGATCTCGGCTCCGAGATCCCAGATGCGGGCGTTCACCTCGTCGAAGGGGAGCATCCGGTCGCTGCGCAGGGCGTTGCCGTCGCGCTCGAGCAGCAGGGTGCGGATCTCGTCGAAGGAGAGTCCTTCGGGTTCGAGGATGCCGCCGTCGCGGTCGATGATGCCCACGATCGACGCGCCGGCCTGAGCGAGATAGTAGGCAGCGGCGGCGCCGACATTGCCCCAGCCCTGCACCACCACGCGCTTGCCCGCGAGGTCGCTGCCCCGGTAGACGAGCTGATGGTGACGGACCGACTCGGCCACACCGTAGCCGGTGATCAGATCGGCGACAGTGTATTTCGTGCTGGTGGCGGGAGTGAACCGCGCGTCCTCGACGACCTTCGCGACGCCGAGCCGCAGCTGGCCCACCCGTTGGATGCGCTGGCGCTCGTCCTTGCCGAAGTGACCGTTGACGACACCTTCCTGCGGGTGCCACAGGCCGTTGGCCTCGGTGAGCGGAACGACCTCGTTCATCTCGTCGACGTTGAGGTCGCCACCGGTGCCGTAGTAGGCCCGCAGCAGGGGAGTGACTGCCGCGAACCAGCGGCGCAGCACGCCCTCCTTGCGGGGGTCGGACGGATCGAAATCGATACCGGACTTGGCACCACCGATTGCGGGTCCGGAGACGGTGAACTTGATCTCCATGGTCTTCGCCAGCGACTCCACCTCGCGCCGGTCGAGGCCGCGGCGCATGCGGGTGCCGCCACCGGCCGCACCGCCCCGCAGCGAGTTGATGACGACCCAGCCCCGGGCGGTGGTCTCGGTGTCGTGCCACTCGAAGACGATCTCAGGGGCTTTTTCTTCGAATCGGGTCAGCAGGTTCTTCATGGCGAACGACTGTGACGGCAGTAACAAATCCTGCGCAAGTGTGGCTCGGTCAACTGTGCAGCGTGCGGAGGGTCCGGACGCCCGAAGCACTTTTTTCTGTGCAATCCGGCTAGCCGGAACGAGATTGTGGCGGTGATCGGCTCACCGCCGGTAGGCCGGTGCTTTCGCGGATCGTTCGGGCTGGAGGGTGCGGAGCAGCGGCATCGCCCGGTAGTGCACGACCTCCGAGAGCACCATGACGCTCGTCGACCGCGCGACGATCGATGAGCGGTTCAGTTCGATGAGGGTTTGCTGGAGACCGAGATGCGATTCGGCCCCGATGCGGCACAGAACGTCGCCCGCGCCGGTGGTGGCGAACGCTTCGAGCACTCCCGGGATGCGTTCGAGGACCTCGGTGACGTCTTCGAGAGCGCCCTGCACGATCTCCATCGTCACGAATGCCTGCACGTCGAAACCTGCTGCGGCGAGGTTGATCCGAGGTTCGTAGCCGGCGATCACCCCGGTGTCCTCGAGGCGTCGCAGGCGTGCCGAGACGGTGGCGCGCGCGACCTTCAGGCGACGGGACAGCTCGAGCGCGCCGACCTTCGGGTCGGCATGCAGGGCCTCGAGGAGAGCGAAATCCAATTCGTCCAGCTGTACGGGCTCGCGCATTGCGCTTCCTTCCCCTCGAGCGCCGAAAACTAGCCTGATTGTATAGGTGAGCACAAGGATTCCGACGAATTCGAGTCAGTCGGACCAGTTGTCGAAGGCGACGTTGCGTCCCACCACCGGGTGGGTTTCTCCTGGTGACACACGACACAACGACTGTGCCGCAGTGAGCGGCAGGAGGTTGCAGCCATGACTCTGGAATACACCCTGACCGACAGCGAACGCCTCGCTCAGCTCGACGCCGAGGAGCTCCGGCGCCTCGTCGGTCTCGTGGAGTACGACAGTGAGCGGGATCCGTTCCCGGTGAGCGGCTGGGACGCTGTGGTGTGGGTGGTCGGCAACGCTACGCAGACGGCGCACTACTTCCAGTCGGCCTACGGTATGGAACTCGTCGCCTATTCCGGACCCACCACCGGCAACCGCGACCATCACGCCTACGTACTGCGCAGCGGCGCCGTGCGATTCGTGATCAAGGGTGCGGTGGATCCGGACAGCCCGCTGATCGAGCACCATCGCCTCCACGGTGACGGCGTGGTCGACATCGCGCTCCAGGTCCCGGATGTCGACAAGTGCATCGAGCACGCCCGGCGCCAGGGGGCGGCCGTCCTCGAGGAGCCCTACGAGATCAGTGACGAGAACGGCACGGTCCGCATCGGCGCCATCGCGACGTACGGCGACACCCGGCACACGCTCGTCGACCGGTCGCGCTACAACGGTCCGTATCTGCCCGGCTACGTCGAGCGCACCTCGACCTACCGCAAGCGTCAGGGTGCGCCCAAGCGGATCTTCCAGGCGCTCGATCACGTCGTCGGCAACGTCGAACTCGGGCACATGGACGAGTGGGTCGACTTCTACAACCGCGTCATGGGTTTCACGAACATGGCGGAGTTCGTCGGCGACGACATCGCGACCGATTACTCGGCGCTCATGAGCAAGGTGGTGTGCAACGGCAACCACCGCGTGAAGTTCCCGCTCAACGAGCCCGCCATCGCGAAGAAGCGTTCGCAGATCGACGAGTATCTCGATTTCTACCGCGGACCGGGCGCACAGCATCTCGCCTTGGCCACCAACGACATCCTCACCGCGGTCGATTCGCTGCGCGAGGAGGGCGTGGAGTTCCTCGCGACTCCCGATGCGTACTACGACGATCCGGAGCTGCGCGCTCGTATCGGTGAGGTCCGGGTGCCGATCGAGGAGCTGAAGAAGCGGGGCATCCTGGTGGACCGCGACGAGGACGGCTACCTGCTGCAGATCTTCACCAAGCCCGTCGGCGACCGTCCGACCGTGTTCTTCGAGCTGATCGAGCGGCACGGTTCGCTCGGTTTCGGCAAGGGCAACTTCAAGGCGCTGTTCGAGGCGATCGAGCGGGAGCAGGCCGCGCGCGGCAACTTCTGAGTCCGGTCCTAGATCAGCCGACCGAGCCGCGTGCGCAACGCGTGCTCGGTCTGCCGGATCGCCGTTCCCACAATCGGTTCGATGAGCATGCCGAGTGTGCGGCCGGCGATCCCGCCGGGCAGCCGGTAGCCGAAGTCGACGTCGAGCCGCGTCGCGTCGCCGAGGTCCGTGAAGGTCCACGACGATGCGGCGCGGAATCCGGCGATCGAGTCGAGGACGATCGTGCGGTTGCGTTCCCATTCGACGACTTCCACACGCGAGTCGAGATCCTTGGGGCCGATCCGCATGGTCGAGTCGTAGACGGCGCCGAGGCCGGAGACCTGTCCGCCCACGGGCTGGAAACGGGCTACTCCGAACATCCAGTCGGGAACGTTCCGGTAGTCGTCGACGTAGGAGAACGCGAGGTCGATGGGGATGTCTGCGACGGCGCTGTGGCGGACGTGAATCATGGCGGTAGCCCTTTACGAGAAGTTGTCTGTTACCGAATGTAGCGGTTAACTGCGCACTCCGGAAGGGGTTCGCACCCCGTTGCCCCCCTGTTCGATAAGTGTTTGAATTTCGTGACGCACGTCACATGCACTTTCGGCTCAGGAGGCTCGGGTGAAGACGAAGGCAGCAATCATCAAAGGAATCGACCGCCCGTGGGAGATCGAGGAGATCGATCTCGGCGATCCCGTAGCAGGTGAGGTGCAGATCCGTCTCGCGGCTTCGGGTCTGTGCCATTCCGACGAGCACTTGCGCTCGGGCGCGACACCACTTCCCTTCTTCCCGGTCCTCGGCGGTCACGAAGGGGCGGGCGTGGTCACCAAGGTGGGGCCGGGAGTGAGCGGTCTCGAGGAGGGCGACCACGTCGTCCTCGCGTTCATTCCGGCCTGCGGGCGCTGCCGGTCCTGCGCGAAGGGTCTGCAGAACATCTGCGACGAGGGCGCCGGCCTGCTCACCGGCCAGGCCATCTCCGACAAGACCTACCGCGCGACCCTGAACGGCGACCCGGTGCTGCAGATGTGCCTGCTCGGCACGTTCGCGCCGTACGTCACCGTCAACGAGGCGTCGGTCATCAAGATCGAGAAGGACATCCCGCTCGAGAAGGCCGCCCTGCTCGGGTGCGGCGTCGCGACCGGCTGGGGTTCGGCCACGGAGATCGGCGGCACCAAGCTCGGCGACACCGTCGTGGTCATCGGTGTCGGCGGTGTCGGCATCAACTCCGTACAGGGTGCGGCGCACGCCGGTGCGCGGTTCGTCGTCGCGATCGACCCCGTCGAATTCAAGCGGCAGAAGGCCAAGGAGTTCGGTGCCACGCACGTCTTCGCATCGATCGAGGAGGCCGCCCCGGTGATCGGCGAGATCACCTGGGGGCAGATGGCCGACGTCACCGTCATCACCGTCGGCGAGATCACCGGCGACATCATCGGTCCCGCACTCGGTCTCACGGCCAAGGGCGGGCAGGTCGTCGTCGTGGGCATGGGCCACGCCACCGACTCGCAGGTGACGATGAGCCTGTTCGAGCTGACGCTGCTGCAGAAGCGATTGCAGGGGGCCATCTTCGGTGGCACCGGTCCGCGCTCGCAGATCCCCAGGCTCCTCGAGCTGTACCGCAACGGGCAGCTCGATCTCGACAACCTCGTCACCAAGACCTACAAGCTCGAGGACATCAACGAGGGCTACGCCGACATGCACGCCGGCAAGAACCTCCGCGGTGTCGTCCTCTACGGCGAGGACGATTACTGATCCTGCGAGCGGCTACCGCTCCTGCGAGCGCCGAGGTCGCCGGAGCCGTCCCTTACGGTGTTGACCATGGACACGCGTGAGGATCCGGTTTCCGGCGACGTCGGGTCGTGGCGGCACTACGGCCCGGCCGATCTGCCCAAGCCGCTCGTCGCTGCGCTCGAGGCGTTCGCCGAACGCGGCTACGACGGCACGTCCATCCGGGAGGTCGCGTCGCGCTCCGGTCTGTCGGTGCCGGGGCTGTACCACCACTACCCGTCGAAGCAGGCGCTGCTGGTCTCGCTCACCACCACCGTGCTGCACGACCTGCTCGCCCGTAGCAGGCAGGCGCTCGCCGAGGCCGGGCCCAGCCCGTCCGAGCGATTCGACGCGGTCGTCGAGTCGCTGCTGCGCTTCCACATGTTCCGCCGCGACCAGGCGTTCGTGGCGTCGACGGAGATGCGCAGCATGGAACCCCAGGCCCGCCGGGCCTTCGTCGCGCTGCGCGACGAGCAGCAGCGCATCATCGACGAGATCGTCGAGGCCGGCGTTGCCGACGGCACCTTCTCCACGTCCTTCCCGAAGGACGCCAGTCGCGCGGTGACGACGATGTGCGTCGCGGTGGCCGGCTGGTACCGGCCCGACGGCTCGTTGTCTCCCGACGAGATAGTGCGCCGATACCTGCAGGTCGCGCGGAATGCGGTCGGGGCGGCGTAGCCGAGCACCCCCTGGGCTTGACCCGATCGTGAGGGTATGTCACGGTGAACTTCACCGAGCGATCGATCGGTCGGTACGGAAGGAGCTCAGTATGGCGGTCGACCTGTCCTACTCGGACCACGTCCGGGACCTCATCGCACGGACCGAGCAGTTCGTCCGCGACGAAGTGCTTCCCGTCGAGGACACCCACGGTGGCGACATCACCGCTGCCGGCGGCGACGTGATCCGGGCGGATCTGCAGAAGGCCGCCAAGGCTGCCGGTGTCTTCGCTCCGCACGCGCCCGTCGAATACGGTGGCCACGGCCTGAACATGTCCGACCGCGCCCCGGTCTTCGAGGCCGCGGGATACTCGCTCTTCGGCCCCACCGCGCTCAACATCGCTGCCCCCGACGAGGGCAACGTGCACATGCTCGCGCACATCGCGAGCGACGAGCAGAAACAGCAGTTCCTCGCACCGCTGGCCGCCGGCGACGTGCGCTCGGCCTTCGCAATGACCGAACCGGCCCCCGGTGCCGGTGCCGATCCGAACGCGTTGAACACGCGCGCCGAGAAGGTGCCCGGCGGATGGAAGATCAACGGCCGCAAGCACTTCATCACCGGTGCCGACGGTGCCGGATTCTTCATCGTCATGGCCCGCACGTCCGGTGAGCCCGGGCAGCGCGGCGGCGCCACGATGTTCCTCGCCCCCGCCGACACCGCAGGTCTGAAGATCGGCCGCCATATCGACACCCTCGACCGCTCCATGATCGGCGGTCACTGCGAGGTCGATTTCGAGGATCTGTTCGTCCCCGACTCGGCGGTGCTCGGCGAGGTCGACCAAGGCTTCGCCTACGCGCAGGTGCGTCTCGGACCTGCCCGCATGACGCACGTGATGCGCTGGCTCGGTGCCGCCCGCCGCGGTCACGACACCGCCGTCCGCTATGTCGCCGAACGCGAAGGATTCGGTTCCCGCCTCGGCGATCTCGGCATGATCCAGAAGATGATCGCCGACAACGAAATCGACATCGCGGCGACCCGGGCCCTGCTCGTGCAGGCGTGCTGGGAACTCGACCAGGGTTCCCACGCCGCGAATGCCACGTCGATCGCCAAGACCTTCGCCGCCGAAGCGATCTTCCGCATCGTCGACCGGTCCGCTCAGATGTGCGGCGGTCTCGGTGTCTCCGAAGATCTTCCGATCGCACGCCTCACCCGTGAGGTCCGGCCGTTCCGCGTGTACGACGGCCCGTCGGAGGTGCACCGCTGGGCCATCGCCAAGCGCGCCGTCGGTGCCGTCCGCAAGGCAGCCCGCGAGGCCGCGAAATGACCGCGGTACACGAAGGACTCGATCTCGCTGCGCTCGAACGGTTCCTGACCGACTCCGGCGTCGCCGTCGACGGTGAACTGCGCGCCGAGCTGATCGCGGGCGGCAAGTCCAACCTCACCTACGGCATCCTCGACGACACCTCACACTGGGTGCTGCGACGTCCGCCCACCGCAGGTCTGACGCCGTCGGCGCATGACGTCGCCCGCGAATTCCGCATCACCTCGGCACTGAAGAACACCGGTGTGCCGGTCGCACCCACCGTCGTCCAGTGCGAGGACGAGTCCGTGATGGGTGCGCCGTTCACGCTCGTCGACTTCGTCGAGGGAGGTGTGGTGCGCAGCAAGGCCGACCTCGACGCGCTCGGTGACGACGAGGTCGACCGCTGTGTCGGTGAACTCGTGCGTATCCTCGCCGAACTGCACAACGTCGACTTCGAAGCTGTCGGTCTCGGGGGACTGGGCCGACCGGACGGTTACGTGACCCGTCAGGTGAAGCTGTGGGCGAGCCAGTGGGGTCGCGTCAAGACCCGCGAGCTGCCCGACCTCGAACGGTTGCACGCCGCACTCGCCGAATCGATTCCGGAGTCACCCGCTCCCACGATCGTCCACGGCGACTACCGCATCGACAACACCATCCTGGATGCGAGCGACACGGGACGTGTCGTCGCCGTGGTGGACTGGGAACTGTCCACCCTCGGCGACCCGCTCACCGACCTCGCGATGATGTGCGTCTACCGGCATCCTGCCCTCGACGACGTGCTCGGCTTCCCGGCCGCATGGTCGAGCGATCGCCTCCCCGGAACGGACGATCTGGTGCAGCGGTATGCCACCGCATCGGGTCGCGACATCGCCCACTGGAACTTCTACCTGAGCCTGGCCTACCTCAAGCTCGCCGTCATCGCGGAGGGCATCCACCACCGGTGGCGTGCCGGAGCGACCGTCGGCGACGGCTTCGACCGCGCCGGGGAAGCCGTGCCGGACCTGGTGGCAGCAGGACTCGCAGCACTGAAGGGAGCCCACGCGTGAGCAGCGCGCTCGTGACCGGAGCATCGAGGGGAATCGGCCTCGGTATCGCAACCCGTCTCGCCGAACGCGGCTACGCACTGACGATCAGCGCTCGCGGGGCGGAACGCCTCGAGAGCGTCGCCGAGCGTCTGCGGGAGGTGGGTGCCAAGGAAGTACGCGCTGTCGCAGCCGATCTCGCTGATCCGGAAGCCACCGCCCGTGTCGTGGAGACGCATCGCGAGGCGTTCGGTTCGATGAAGGCGCTGATCCTCAATGCCGGTGTCGGCACGGCAGGTCCGATCGCCGAGTTCCCGGCCCGCCGGTTCGACAAGACGGTCGCCGTGAACCTCAACGCTCCGTTCGCGCTCATCCAGGCGTCACTGCCGTTGCTGCGCGCCGAGGCGGAGAACAATCCGACCCGCGGATCGAAGATCGTTGCACTCTCGTCGATCACGGGTGTCTACGCCGAGGCCGGTCTCGCCGCCTACGGTGCGACGAAGGCCGCGCTGATCTCACTGGTGGAGACGCTCAACGCCGAGGAATCCGGCAACGGCATCTCGGCGTCGGCGCTGGCACCCGCCTACGTCGACACCGACATGTCCGACTGGATCAAGGACAAGATCCCGGCCGAGTCCATGATCGAGGTGAATGACGTCGTCGAGATCGTCGACGCGCTGCTCGAGCTGTCGTCGCGGGCCGTCGTGCCCAAGCTCGTGCTCAGCCGCGCCGGCGCAGGTCTCTACACCGCTTGACCCTCTACGCGGCCTGACGGTCGGGGGCGGTCGACCGCAGTCGCAGGTCGACCGGCTGCCCGTCGGACGGGAACGGCAGCGACGTGAAGGGCCGGGTCTCACTCATCGAATCCGCCGGCTTCGAACCCCCGCGCACCCACAGGCGAGCGTCGCTACGGAGTTCCGCCCAGATGGTCGCCGACGAAGCGACCCGCATGTTCGGCGACCGGACGTGGCCGCCCGAACGCGGTGCGGTCGATCGTCGCCGACCGCGGTGCGGTGCGGTCGATCGTCGCCGACCGCGGTGCGGTGCGGTCAATCGTCACCGTTGGTCTCCTTCTCCTCCCCGCGTCGGCGCAGGAAGTTGAAGCCGGGGACGCCGACGATGGCTTGGCGGACATCCTTCGCGACGAGAAGCAGTTCGTGGATCTCGGGTGAGACGGTGTCGAGTGTGGCCATGATCGGCAGCACGGCATCCACCCGCTCGGTGATCTCGGGGAGCCGGTCGATGAGGCTGATCGCGGCGTGCAACTCCACCGCCGAGAACTCCTCGACGAACTGGGTGGCCAGCGGCGCCGCCCGATCGGCGAGAGGACGGTAGGTCTCGAGTAGCTCCGCGGCGGCATCGGAGCTGCGACCTGCGGATTCGACGACAACTCGCGCATCCGACGCCACGGTCGTCGCGTCGCGTACGACCCCGCCCGTGGAGTCGATGATCTCCGTTGCGCGTGTGACCGCGTCGGCGGCCTCCTCCACCACACCGATGGTCGAGGCGATCACCTGCGTCGCCTGTGCGACAGCCACCGATGCTCCCTCGACGATGTCGGTGGCGTCGGTGACCACGCTGTCGATGCGGCGGATCAACGACTCGACGGAGCCGATGAGTGATTCGGCATCGTCGAGCAGGCCTTCCACCCGCGCCGGGATCGAGAGCGCGAACTCGGCGGTCTCGCGTGTGCGTCCGAGCACGGTCCGGGTGACGTCGACGAGGGAACCGGCGACCGAGAGTCCGAGCGCGGGCACAGGCAGCGAGATCATGTCGCCATAGTGCAGTACGACCGGTCGTCGTGATCACGGACCTCACATTTTCGGCGTCCCGTTCGTCTACCCGGTACAGAGCACACACCGAATGGAAGGATCGAAGCCGTGACCGCATTGCGCACCCACACCGTGATCGACTCACCGATCGGCGAGCTGACGTTGGTGAACACAGACGGCGTCCTGAGCGGCGTGTACATGGCCGAGCATCGCCCCGCGCCCGATCGCACCGGCTTCGGCGAGCAGGCGGCCGATGGTTTCGACGAGGCGATCGCCCAGTTCGTGGAGTACTTCGCGGGTCGTCGCACCCGGTTCACCGTCCCGATCGCTCCCGTCGGAACCCCCTTCCAGCACGAGGTGTGGGAGTCGCTGAAGACGATCGAGTACGGCACCACACGCACCTACTCGGAGATCGCACTCGCCCTCGGCCGGCCCACTGCGGTACGGGCGGTGGCCGCGGCCAATGCCCGCAACCCCCTCTGCATCATCGTCCCGTGCCATCGCGTCATCGGCAGCGGCGGCAAGCTCACGGGCTATGTCGGCGGCATCGAGCGCAAACGGTTCCTGCTCGACCAGGAAGCGCAGGTGCTGTGTTCCGGCGATGCCGGAGTCCCCGGCGACACCCATGTCTCTGCCTGATCACATAGTGCGGACGAGCCTCCCGCCGTTCGAGGAGGTGGTCACCCGCCACGGCGCGACGGTTCTCCGGGTCTGCCGCGCACTGCTCGGATCCGTCGACGCCGACGACGCCTGGTCGGAGACCTTCCTCGCGGCATTGCGCGCGTATCCCGAACTTCCGCCGGGCAGCAATGTCGAAGCGTGGCTGGTGACCATCGCGCACCGGAAGGCCGTCGACATCCACCGCGTGCGCGGGCGAACCCCGGTACCCACCGAGAACCTGCCCGAACCCACGTCGACCACGGGGAATCCCGGTGAGGGCGACGACGAGCTGTGGACCGCGGTTGCAGAGCTTCCCTTCACGCAACGGGCGGCGTTGGTCTACCACTACGTCGGCGGCCTGCCCTACGCCGAGATCGGCACGATCCTCGGCAACAGCCCGGCTGCGGCGCGTCGCGCGGCAGCCGACGGGCGGACGGCGCTGCGTCGTCGGATCGAATACGGAACAGGATGTCGCTCATGAACTTTCCACAACCCTCGGTCGGCCCGACCGACCTCGCGTGGTTGCGGGAGAAGCTCGTACTCGACGCCGGGGCAGCCGGACTGCTCGATGTCGCGTTCCGCGTCGTCGACACCCCCGTCGGTCCGCTCCTGCTGGCCACCACCACCGTCGGACTGGTGCGGGTCGCCTACGTCGCCGACGGATCCGACGCCGTGCTCGACGAACTTTCCCGCCGGATCAGTCCGCGCGTCCTCGACGCACCGCTGCGACTCGACCCCGTCGTCCGGCAACTCGACGAATACTTCGCCGGTACCCGGACACATTTCGACCTCCCGCTCGATCTACGCCTCGCCGACGGATTCCGCCGCGAGGTGATCACGCGACTACCCGACATCGAATACGGGCACACGGCGAGCTACGCGGAGATCGCGGCCGCTGCCGGCAGCCCTCGGGCGGTGCGGGCGGTCGGTACGGCGTGCGCGAAGAACCCACTGCCCGTGGTGGTGCCGTGCCATCGGGTGGTACGCAGCGACGGCAGTATGGGGCAGTACGTCGGGGGAGTCGACGCGAAGAAGGCACTGCTGCAACTCGAGTCGGTGGCATGACCACAACCTTTCGCATCCCGGTTGCGGAACCCGTTGCGGTGGGGCCGATGCTGGCGTCGCTGCGAAACCACACCGTCCCCGGCTACGAACAGCACGACAGCGCAACCGGTACCCACCACCGTGCGCTCCGCACGAACGGCGGTACCGCACACGTCACCGTCCGCCTCGGAGACCTGGCGACATCCGCGCTCGGAAAGGGTGGAGATGCGCGGCATCTCGAGATTCTCGTCGAGACTGCCGGTCGCGCGGATGCCGCCGACGTCGGCGACACGATACGGACGTGGCTCGATCTCGGGGTCGACCCGTCCGTCGTGGATGCGGCGTTCGTGTCCGATCCCGTGCTCGGGCCTCTCGTCCGAACCCATCCCGGTCTGCGCGTGGTCGGTACCACCGACTGGTTCGCCACCGCCGTGGCGACCGTGCTCGGGCAGCAGGTGAGTGTTGCCGCGGCGTGCACATTCGCGGGGCGTCTCGTCGCGGCGTTCGGCGACGACGCACCGGGCGGATTACGGTGCTTTCCCGCGCCGCACCGACTCGCGGGCGTCGAGCAGAGCGAACTGCGTGCCGTTATCGGCACAACGCGGTCCCGTGCCCGCACCGTCTCCGAACTGGCCCGGGCCGTGGCCGACGGAGTGGGTCCGGAGCAGCCGTCGTTCACCGAAGATCTCCTCGCGCTCCCCGGTATCGGTCCGTGGACCGTCGACTATCTGGCCCTGCGGCTCGGCGACCGCGATGCTTGTCCGTCCGGCGATCTCGTTCTCCGGCGCGCTCTGCAGGTGACGAGCGCGCGCGAAGCCGCTGAGCGGGCCGAGCAGTGGAGGCCGTGGCGGGCCTATGCCGTCACCCATCTGTGGACACACGCCACCTACTCGCCGCCGGAATCCTCGGCATAGACGGCGCGCACCGCAGTATCCATCGGGAAGCGAACCTGCGTGTCGCCGAACATCAATCGCGTCGCCACCTCAACGGAGGCCGTGACGTGCGACCGCGCGAGCTCCGGATTGCCGGTGTGCACCACGACTTCGTCGTGCTGGAAGAACACGAGATCGCCGGCGGTCGGGTCGGGATCGGTGGTCAGTCGCCGGCGCAGCTCGGCGAGCACGCACAATGCCCACTCGGCTGCGGTGGCCTGCACGACGAAGTTCCGTGTGAAGCGCCCGCGCGCGTGCGCATCGCCGTGCGAGTGGAACCCCTCCGGGGCGGGTGGGCACGCGCGGCCCAGCCACGAATGCGCCACCTCGCCACGCTCGCCCGCGCGCGCCGCACGTTCGACGAAGTCGACGGCGGTGGGGAAACTGCGACGCAGCACCGCGAGCAGGGCGCGCGCGTCGCCGGAGGTGGCCCCGTACAACACGCCGAGCACGGCGACCTTCGCCTTCGCGCGGTCGCCGCCGAAGGACGCGGCTGCGACGGGGGCGTACAGATCGTCCGAACCGGCAGCTGCCACCATGCGCCGGTCACCCGACATCGCCGCCAGGATGCGTGGCTCGAGCTGGCCTGCGTCGGCGACGACGAACGACCGTCCGGGATCGGCGACCACGCTCGACCGCAACGCCTTGGGGATCTGCAGAGCACCGCCGCCCCGGCTCGCCCACCGGCCCGAGACGACGGCGCCGGGAACGTACACCGGGCGGAACCGGTCGTCGCGTACCCAGGTGTCGAGCCAGTGCCAGCCGTTCGTGCTGTACAACTTCGACAGCTCGCGGTGCCGCAGCAACAGCGGCACCACAGGATGGTCGATCCGCTGCAACACGTGCTTGCGGGTCGACTCGACCGTGATGCCTTCGCGACGGAACGCCTCGAGCACCTCGCTGTGCGAGGCGGGATTCACGGCACGACCGAAGACGGCGCTGATCTCCTCGACGACTTCGGCGATGCGGCTCGGCAGGTCGTAACCGGTCGGGCGTGGCCCGAGAGTGTCCTCGAGCAGACGACGATGCGCCCGCGCCGAGAACGGCAACCCGTCGAAACTCATCTCGGCCGCTGCGAGCGTGCCGGCCGATTCGGCGGCGGTGAGCAGTTCCAGGCGGGCATCGCCGGAGATGCGCCGACGCTGATCGGCGACCTGTTCGACGACTGCTTCGACGTCGATCGCGGGTGCGGCATCGAAGAGGCCGGGTCGCTCGTCGATCGGCTCCTCCGAGGAAGGTGGGGGCAGACCTTCCCGTACGGCGAGGATGACGCCGGTGGTGGCGAGGTCGTGGCATCGCTGCACCCGGACGCCGGCGCGAAGAAGCTCGGGATAGACGGTTGCCGTCGAGGTCCACACCCAGCGCGGTCGAGATTCGGCTTCGATCGCTGCGACCGCTGCTGCGAACTCGGGATACTCACGTATCGGTCCGAGTGGCGCACCCGATGGGTCGACCTCGACGATGCTTGCACCGCGACGGCCCCGGCCGTCCGCAGGATGAGGAACGACGACCGTGCGCATCCATACAGTGTGCTTCATCACGGCGACAGCTTTCGGCGCGCCATGCCCCACGATTCACCCTCGAATTCACCCGTACCGAGAGCGACCCCCGAGAGAACCGGCACTACCGTGATAGTGGAGGGGCTCCGCCGCTACCCCCGACGCGCGGCGGGGCCCCCATTTCGTCGACGGGCCCGTCGTTGTCGTCCGAACGCTCGCTGCCGCCGGAAGATTCGCCCGTGTCGTCGCGATCGTCCTGCCCACGTTCATCGACGGTGTCGTCCGAATGGACCGGATCGCCCACGATCGCCGAATCCTGATCGCGTTGTCGGGACGGCCGCCAGGGCAGTCGCACCGGTGCGTCCGGTGCCCGGTGGAATCCGACGCGGTCGTAGATCCACGTCACGGCGGCGCCGACGACGAGTCCGAACACGAGTCCGACGATCGTCATGGTCGCACCGTGGCCGAGCCCGGCGCCGGCGCGTCCGTCGAAGTAGAGGATGGCGCGCACCGCGAGATAGATCTGGTGCATCGGCTCGAAGGTCGACAGCCACTCGAACAATCGCGGCGTGGCCTCGATCGGGATGGTGCCACCGGACGAAGGAAGTCCGAGCACGATGAACACGATCAGGTTCACCAGCAGGCCCGCCGCGCCGAAGATCGACATCACGGCGAGCGAGGTGATGCCCACCGCCGAGATCGCGAGTGCCCCGTACTCCCACAACAGCAACGCGCGTGGTGCCGGCATACCGAGTCCGGTGGCGATCCACACGTACAACGCCGAGACGATCAACGACATGATCACCGTGATGCCCCACTTCAGTGCCAGCACCTGCAGGCGCGACATCCGGGTGGTCTCCCGTGCGATGTAGAGGGGGCCGTATTCGGTGGGTACGAAGCCGAGCTTGGTGTCGACGACCGCGTTGATGATCGTGGCACCGGTGAAGCCGGCCAGGATCAGCAGCAATGTGTAGAAGAAGGCGGACAGACCCGCGCCCGTCCCACCCGGCAGCGGTTTGTGCTCGACGGTGAGCGCATCGATCGGTTGGGCCAGCGTCAGGCTACCGGCTCCGGAGAGCTGCAGGTCGGGGGCGGTGTCGGCGAGGGTGGCGGTGACGGTCTCGGTCAGCTGTTCACCCACAGAGTCGTTCACCTGGGTCAGTGCGCGGTCGCCGATCGTGGTGACGATGCCCGTCGCGAACGCCCCCGTGCGGGGGTTCGTGTACAGGGTGATGATCGGTTTCTCGATGTCGCCGGGGACTACCGAGGCCTGCGCGAGGATCGAGATGCGTTTGGTGAAGTCGCTCGGGATGACGATCGCCCCGTACAGGCTGCCGTCGTCGAGCCCGCGGTCGGCGGCCGAGATGCCCATCTGTTGCAGGTCGATCTCCTCGGGATCGATGCCGTCGAGGATGCCCTCGGTGATCTGGTCGCCGAAGTTCTGTCGTTCGTCCGATCCGGGCAGCACGTCGCCGACGTCCTGGTTGACGATGGCCATCGGGAACTGCCTCAGGTTCTCGCTGGGATCGAGGAGGGCGCCGAGGTAGAAGTACGCCAAGGCACTCATCACCGCCGCGACGACAGCGAAGGGCGCGAGCCAGAAGCGCGCGCTGCGCAGGGTGCTGTGGTGCGGGTCGATGGACGACTGGGTTGGACTCACCTGTCAATTGTGCACACAGGTGTGTGCTGTCGAGGTCCCGAGTGCTCGAGTACACGTGGAACCGGGCTGCGTGATCTGGCACTCCGAAGGTCGTCACCCGTCATCGGTCACCGGAGCAGGTTGCCGAGGGTCGACGCCGCAGAGAGTACGGCCGCCGCGAGGCGAGTTTCGTCGGTGGCGTCGAAGACCGAGACGCCTATCGCCGCCTGAGTACCCCCGGGGCGGCTCGGCACCGCGGCCGAGATTCCGATGGTGGTGGATACGACCTCGCCGGCGGAGACGGCATAGCCCGTCTGCCGCGCCCGGGTCACTTCCGGCCGCTCGTCGGGACGCGGTGGCATGGATCCGAGGATTGCCAGACCGGCGGAGCCGCGGTCCAGCGGATGGACCTGACCCGGACGGAAGGCGATGTGGACATCGGAGCGCCGGGGTTCGATCACCATCATCGCCCGCACCGTGGTGTCGGACTCGCGGACGACGAGGTGGGCCGTGGCCTCGACGCTGTCGGCGAGTTCCTCGAGGATCGGCCGCGCGAGGGTCCGCAGGTCCTGTTCGACCGATTCGGCGAGTGTCACCAGGCCGGTGCCCAGTGAGATGCGCTTGTGGTCGTCGCGGCGGCACAGCCGGTGTGCCTCGAGAGTCCGGACGAGTCGGTGGGCGACCGTGCGGTGTACGTCGAGGCTCTCGGCGATCTCGCTGACGGACAGGCCGTGTGGGTTCCGCGCAAGCAGTTCCAGGATTTCGAGACCGTTGTGGAGCGTCTTGGACATGCCTGCGTCCGGCTCGATCCGCGGTAGGTCCAGATCCCCGGTTTGCGCAGGTACATCCCGCATTTGCGTCATGACCCCCATTACCTCCCTTGACGTCTGTGAACTGTAACACCTAGCATTTCCGTTAATCGCACACTGAGTGCGATTATCGCACACACTCACGGATGGTTTTCGTACGACATGACACGAACCGACTACGTGGACGCGGCGGTTCTCGCTCATATCCACCAGCTCTACGGGCGACAGAGCCACCTCATCGACGAGGGCTCTGCGCGTGAGTGGGCCGAAACGTTCACCGCCGACGGCGAGTTCTGCTCGCCCAGCTACCCGGCCCCCGTGGCAGGTACCGACGATCTCGTGGCCTTCGCCGAGCGCTTCCATGTCGGCGCGCAGGCAGCAGGTGAAGTGCACCGGCACGTCGTCACCGACCTCGCGGCCTACCGCGTCGACGACGACGCCCTCCGTGTACGGGCCTATCTGCAGATCGTGGCCACCGTTCGTGGGGGCGAATCCCGACTCGTCCGGTTCACCACCATCGACGACCACGTCGTGCGCACCGGCGGCGAATGGCGCATAGCCCGCCGCGTCGTCTCCCGCGACGACAGCTGATCGTCACACCTCTTTCCACTTCGCTTCATATTCTCGGAGGAATCACCCATGACCGTCGACGCCCAGAACCCGGGCCGTACCGTCACCACCCCGATCGTCGCCCTCTACCCGGAGATGGCAGGCAAAGTTGCCGTCGTCACCGGCGCGGCGCGCGGTATGGGTGCCCAGTTCGCGCGCGGTCTGGCCACGCGCGGCGTGCACGTGGTGGGCGGCGACATCAACGATGTGCAGATGAAGGAGGCCGCAGAGCAGATCGATACCGATCTCGCCGTGGAAGCCCTCGTCGAGACGCCCGGCACGGTGATCGGCGCACGTGTCGACGTGACCGATCCGGCCGACCACGAGGCGCTCGCGCAGGTCGCACTCCAGGAGTTCGGCCGCATCGACTTCTGGATCAACAACGCCGGCATCTTCCCGTTCGCCCTTGCCGAGGAGATCTCGAAGGAGCAGATCGCGGCGACTCTGGACGTCAATGTCGAAGGCGTTCTCTTCGGTTCGCAGGCCGCGGCGCGGCACATGGAGCCCGGTAGCGCGATCGTGAACATGTCGTCGGTCTCGGCGCTGCGCGTGCGCAAGGGCCGCGGTGCCTACTGCGCCTCCAAGGCCGCCGTCGCCCATCTGACCGAATCGTTGGCAGTCGAATTCGGCGACAAGGGGATCCGCGTCAACTCGATCGCGCCGGGATATATCGACACCGAGATGACCCGGTGGGTCCAGGAGGACCCGGCCGCCTTGAAGCACGCGCTCGACGTCGTCCCGCTGCACCGGCTCGGTGCCCCCGAAGAGGTCTTCGGACCGTTGCTGTTCCTGCTCTCCGACAGCGCCCGCTACGTCACCGGACACTCGATTGCCGTCGACGGCGGATCACGTCATGTCTGACCGCGTCGTCGAATCGGTGTCGTACCCCTCGGTCGTACTCGTCACGGGTGCGGCCGGGGGGATGGGCGCCAACCACGCACGGGTGCTCGCTGCACGCGGAACGCATGTGTGCCTTGCTGATATCCACGACCCGTCCGAGGTCGTCGAACAGATCCGGGCTGCAGGCGGTTCCGCGACGGCACACACACTCGACGTGTCCGACGCCGCGGCATGGCAGAGAGTCGTCGACGAAATCCGCTCCCAGCGAGGTGAACTCGGCGGACTCGTCAACAACGCCGGCATCTCTCGACGTCTCGAATTCATGGACACCCCGGACGACGTCTGGGAGAAGACCATGCGGATCAACCTGTTCGGCCCGTTCTACGGGATGAAGGCGGTGGCTCCGCTCATGCGTGACAGCGGCGGCGGCTCGATCGTCAACATCTCGTCGATCTCGGGGCAGATCGGCTACTTCTCTCCGGCCTACTCGTCGAGCAAGTGGGGACTGCGGGGTCTGTCCAAATCCGCGGCGGGGAATTTCGCGCGCTGGGGTATCCGCGTCAATTCGGTCCATCCCGGCCTCGTGGGCACGGCCCTGCTCGGCGGCGCCGACGCATTCGTCGGTGCCGCGTTGAACAGCGTGCCGGCCGGGCGTGCGGCCACCGTCGACGAGATCACCGACGCTGTGCTCTTCCTGCTGTCGGATCGTTCGAGCTACATGACCGGCAGCGAAGTGACCGTCGACGGCGGCATGACGTCCAACGGCCTCTATCACCGCATCATCGCGGAGACGGGAGATCAACTCTCATGAACGACGACATCATCGACGTCGTGGTGATCGGAGGTGGCGGTGCCGGTCTCGCGGCCGCAGTGTCCGCTGCCGAATCCGGCGCGAGCGTCCTGCTGTTCGAATCCGAGACCGAACTGGGCGGGTCGACCCAGCTGTCCGCGGGATTGTTCACCGCGGCAGGGACGAGTGTGCAGCGCGGTCTCGGTATCGAGGACTCCGCCGAGAAGTTCTTCCAGCACTACATGGATCTGAACCACTGGGTACTCACACCCGGGTTGGTCCGTGCATTCTGCGAGAACGCGGGCCCGACGCTCGAATGGCTGATCGGTCTCGGCGTGGAGATCCCCGCCCGCGAATCGTCGAACGCGCACATGCCCGGTCTGTGCCAGGCCGGTGTCGAAGACGTCTGGCGCGGGCACGTGCCGAAGGATCAGGGCTACGGACTCGTGCAGACACTCGACCGTGCGCGTCGCACGCACGGTGTGGAAGCCGTGCTCGGTACCCGGGTCCAGAAGCTGCTCGTCGAGGGCGGACGTGTGGTCGGTGTCGTCGCGGACGACATCGAGGTCCGTGCACATGCCGTCGTGGTCGCGTCCGGTGGTTTCGCGCAGAACCGCGACCTGCTGGAGCAGTACTATCCGTATCCGCTCCGAGCAGGGGAGTCGCTGTTCGTCGTGGCCGCGCCGGGTAGCCGCGGTGACCACTTCCGCTTCGGCGAGCAGGTCGATTCGTCGATCGCCGGCACGGACTGGGGACTGACCATGCCCACCGCATACTTCCAGCGTTACCACCATTGGCAGGCCGGCTTCCCGCCCAAGTCGCGGGTGTACGTGAACAAATCCGGCCGACGGTTCATGGACGAGGATGCGTCGTACGCGGTCTCCGGCGGTCTCATGGATCGTCAGGACGGACCGGTATGGGTGATCTTCGACGAGAAGGCCCGCACCGGGCTGCCGTCGGGCTACACCGACTGGGACGCCGACCGGATCGCAGAGGAAGCCGACGCCGGTCGTACCCTGCGTGCCGACAGCCTTCCCGAACTCGCCGACCTCATCGGCGTACCGGCCGATGCCTTGGTCACCACGATCGATCGTTGGAACACCCAGCTGCCCAACGGGAACGATCCCGACTTCCTGCGGCATCGCACCCTCGCCAACAAGGGATCGACCTCGAACCCCGACCCCGTCACGGAGGGACCGTTCTACGCGGCACGTATGCTGCCCGCCGAACTGGTCTGCACCCACGCCGGACTCGAGATCAACCCGAACGCGGAAGTTCTCGACACCCTCGGGAACGTCGTACCCGGCCTGTACGCGGCCGGAGAAGCGGGCGCCGGCATCCTCGGCCTCCGCTATGTGGGCGGCGGCAACGCCGTCGCCAACGCAGTGACCATGGGTCGCATCGCCGGCCTCAACGCGGCCCGCTGGGCTGCATCCGGCGCCGCTCCACGCGCCGCACTCGGCGTTGCCGGCGTGTAGCGCCACCTCCCCCTCACATTCGAAAAGGACACGAACATGCTCGGATCGGACGCGGCATCCCCCGCAGTGAGTCCACCCCAGGCCGGCACTCCGCAGCCGAAGCAGTCGACGACGAAGGTCATTCGTGCTGCCGTCGTGGGCACCATCGTGGAGTACTACGACTTCGGTATCTACGGCTACATGGCGACGATGGTCGCCACCCTGTTCTTCGTCTCGGAAGATGAGACGGCTGCTCTGCTGGGAACATTCGCGGCCTTTGCCGTGGCGTTCTTCCTCCGGGTGCCCGGTGGCATCTTCTTCGGGCACATCGGTGACAAGTACGGCCGGAAGAATGCGCTGTCGTGGACGATCCTGCTCATGGTCGTGGCGACCGCGGCCATGGGACTGATGCCCACCTACGCCACTCTGGGCGTGTGGGCGACGGTTCTGCTCGTGCTCGCCCGCTGTCTGCAGGGCTTCGCGGCCGGCGGTGAACTCGGCGGCGCAAACGCATTCGTCTCCGAATCCGCACCGGCACGCTGGCGCGCGACGCAGACGTCCATGGTCAACTCGGGTACCTACCTGGGGTCGTTGGTGGCGTCTCTCGTGGCGCTCGGCATCACGTCCACCTTCTCGGAGGAGCAGATCCTCGAATGGGCATGGCGCATCCCGTTTCTGCTCAGCGTGGTCATCGGTGTCGTCGGCATCTGGATCCGTAATCATCTCGAGGACACCCCGCAGTTCGAGGAACTCGAGGAAAAGGGTGAGACGAAGAAGCTGCCCATCGCGGAGCTGCTGAAGACGTCGGGCGGAAGCGTCGTCAAGATCATCCTGCTCGGTGCGCTCATCATCGGTGGCTACTACATCGCCTCCGTGTATGCCGCGACCTACCTCCAGACCACGGGTGGACTGTCGTCCTCCGTCGCGTTCCTGTCGACCTGCCTCGCTCTCGTGCTCGGTGTGATCACGCTGCCCATCGCCGGTTATCTCGCCGACAAGTACGGGCGCAAGCCGGTGCTGTTCGCCGGTAGTGCCGCATCCGCGATCGTCGGTGTTCCGATGTTCATGCTGATGTCCGGCGGCACCGTCTGGCAGGCCGTCGTCGGCCAGTCCGTGCTGTTCATCTGCGTGTCGGTGGTCAACGGTGCCTCCTTCGTCACCTATGTCGAGATGCTCAAGGCGTCTGTGCGATACAGCGGTATCGCTCTCGGGAACAACGTGACGAACATGTGCCTCGGTGGCACCGCACCGTTCATCGCGACGTGGCTGATCGACGTCACCGGGAACTCGCTGGCACCGGCGGGGTACTTCGTGTTCTGTGCGCTGCTCACCCTCGGTGCGGTCTTCTTCATCGAGGAGACGAAGGGCATCGAACTCCGCACCGACTAGTCCTGTGGTGCAGCCGGAATTGTCGGAACCCGTCGGGGGCCGACAATTCCGGCATTCCCGTATCCGGACCGCGTGGTCCGTGTTTCGATGTCCGGGAGGCACGGGTCCTCGAGACACGGGGTGGAGGGGAACGATGGCGAACGTATTTCGACGGGTACTGCGAGCCGGATCGGTCGCCGCAGTGACAGGAGGGATCGTCCTCGGCGGCGCCGGCATCGCGGCGGCGCAGGACGAGTGGCCGGTCCAGCAACCGAACAGCCCGATCTCCGTGTCGGATGTGGACCCCGCCAACTGGCTCACGCCGGACGAGCTTGCCTACTGGAATCCGCTGGCGAACGAGCCGCGGCTGACCTCGCCCTTCGGCACGAACACCCGCATCGTGTGTCAGGGCTTCCACGGCGTGACGACCGATTGCTGGCAGGCCGACCTCGAAGGCCGTCCACACAAGCTTCAGCGTCTGCCCGCGAACCTGCCCAACGTGACGGGGTCGAGCGCACCCGGCGGAGGCGTCGGGCACTTCGTGTATCCGCTCTTCTGATCCGCACGGGGCGTCAGCGGTCGTCCCGAGAGCTCGGGGTGCCCGTGCTTTCGAGATAGAGGAGCACCGCCCGTACCCGCCGACTACGGTCGGCCTCGCGCGGCAGGTCGAGCTTCACGAAGATCGAATTGACGTGCTTCTCGACGGCGCTGACCGACATGGTCAGACGATCGGCGATGCCGGTGTTCGTCAAACCCTGCGCGAGGGCCTCGAGCACCTCGCGCTCGCGTTCGGTGAGGGCGGCGATGGGGTCGGTGCGGCGGGTGTTCGCGAACAGTTGCCGCACCACCTCGGGATCGAAGGCCGTCCCGCCCGCGGCCACACGTTCCAGGTCGGTGAGGAACGCCCCCACGTCCGACACGCGATCCTCGAGCAGATAGCCCACGCCACCCCAGCCGTTCGTGAGCAGGCCGGTCGCGTTCCGGTGCTCGACGTACTGCGACAGCACGAGCACAGCGACCTGCGGGTGTTCCTCCTTGATGCGCCGCGCCGCGTCGATGCCCTCCGTCGAGTAGGTCGGGGGCATACGCACGTCGAGCAACACGAGGTCGGGCACCTCGCGCTCGACGACGTGGTGCAACTCGACGGCGTTGCCCACACCGGCAACCACCTCGTGGCCTTCGTCCGCGAGCAACCGGGACAGGCCCTCGCGAAGAAGGGTCGAGTCCTCGGCTATCACGATGCGCACGGGATCCTCGCTTCCACGACGGTCGGCCCTCCGCGGGGGCTGTGTACGGAGAACTGCCCGTCCAGCGCGGCGATACGGCGCGCGAGACCTGTCAGCCCGGAGCCCGTCATCTCGGCCCCGCCACATCCGTCGTCGACGACCGTGACCGTGACGACGTGACCGTCCGCCGCGACGGTCACCGACACACTGTTGGCGCCGGAGTGCTTCGTCGCGTTCGTGACCCCTTCCGCGGCAACGTAGTACGAGGCTGCCGCGACATCGTGCGGCGGTTCCGGACGGATCGACAGATCCAGGTCGACGGGGAGGGAGGTGTGCGCGGACAATCCTTCCAGCGCCGCGGCGAGTCCGTGTTCGTCCAGCGCGGCCGGGTAGATCCGCCACGCCACGTCGCGCAGTTCGGTGAGCAATGCCTGTGCCTGGGCGCCGGCGTTGTCGAGGTCGGCGACGAGATTTCCGCCGCGTTCGGCGGTGCGTCGCGCGCGGCCGACGTCGAGTGCGAGCGCGACGGCCCGCTGCTGCACGTCGTCGTGCAGGGCGCGTTCGATCCGCCGGCGTTCGTCGTCGATGGCGGTGACGACGTCGGCACGGGTGCGCTGCAGGTCGCGGAGACGATGCTGCGTCGCGTCGTCACCGAGCAGCCGCAGTGCCGTGCGGACGTCCCACTGGCCCACGATCATCGCCATCCGGACGGCGAGGTAGATCATGACGGCGGCGACGAGGAGCGAGACGAGCCCGTCGGCGACGGAGATGCGACCGCCGGCCAGCAGGACGATCGCCCAGCCCCCGTAGCCGGTCGCGGCGATCAGGACGAGCAGTACGACGATGCCGACAAGTGGACCGTAGGCCAGACGGACGAGGAAGTACCCCGTCGGCTCGCGATCCGGGAGATCCCGGACCGTCTCGGCGTCGAACCATCGCACGAGACGGGTGCGGTCGCGTTCGGCCGCCCGGCCCGGTCCGTCGGTGGTGCGGCGGACCGATGCCGCCGCACCCGCCACCGCGGTGACGATCCCGAGTTTCTGCAGCACATCCGCATACGGTTCGATGACTCCCCAGGTCTCACCGAGAAGGTATCCGGCGAGCACGAAGATCGAGTTCCACAGTGCGCTGCCCAGAACGGTCAGGACGACGAAGCGGCCGACGGGCATGGCCTCCACCCCGGCGGGAACCGAGATCACGCTCCGCACGAGCGGCACCATCCGGCCGAGGAACACCGATTTCTCACCGTGGCGGGCGAACCATTCTTCGCCGCGCCGCAGATCGGAGATGCTCACCAGTGGGAGTCGCTCGACCACGGCATACATCCGCGGACGCCCGAAGGCTCGTCCGGTGAGGTGGAGCAGCAGCGCGCCGACGACGGAGCCGAGGGCGGTCCACACGACGGCCGAGACGAGGGAGATCTCCCCGCGGGAGGCCGCGAAGCCGGCGAGGGGAAGGATCACCTCGCTCGGGATCGGCGGGAAGAGGTTCTCCGCGGCGACCACGAGACCGGCGCCGGGTGCTCCGAGCATCTCCATCAGCTGCAGCGAGAGGCCCGCGAGGCCGTCGAGTTCGTCGGTGGGTGACTGCGAGAGGGTGTGTTCGAGGTTCATGTCCGGAACGCTATGAGCAGTGAATGCGCAGTTCACTGCGGTTTTCCGCCGATTTCGAGGTGTTCGGGGTGTGGTTTTCCATAGTCCTGCCGATCTCCGGCCGATCTACCGGATAGTAAATAGATGAATTATTCCGGGCCTGCGGTACTGTGACCGCATGTCCGGACCCCGCGACCTCGACTACTGGTCCTTCGTCGAACTCGCGCAGGAGCGTCTGAACAGCAAGTTCGGTGAACATCACCGCAGTGCGACCGAAGTCCTGCTCACGCTCAACCGGGCCTCGGACATCGTCACCTACGACCTCGAGGCCGCGGTTCACCGTCCGCGTGGCCGGTCGTGGTCGGCCTATCGGCTCATGTTCGTCATCTGGCTCGCGGGTCCGATCGAACCGAATGTCGCCGCGCGGCTCACCGGGATGAGTCGCGCCGCCGTGTCGAACCTCGCGAAACCCCTGGTCGAGGCGGGAATCCTCGAGAAGACTCCGGTCAGCCACGACGCGCGTTCGGTGCAACTGTCGCTCACCGAAGCGGGAGAGAAAGAGATCCGGGACAGTTTCCGTGCCCAGAACGAGCGCGAAGAGGCCTGGGTGGAGGTGCTCACCCCCACCGAACAGCAAATTCTCGTGATGCTGCTGAACAAGCTGATCACCAACCGCAGCCAGTTCGACGTGCGCGGACGCAACTGACGCAGGGTCGTGACCTCTCTGTGGTTGCGCTCACGGCCTCGGTTTAGTTAACGTATTTACTAATTCCAGGCGAGCGACCGTCCCTCGCACGCCCGAGATCCGCGAGGAGTCAGATCATGGCGTTCTACCGACAGCTCGGCGTCATCCCGCCGAAGCGTCACACCCAGCACCGCGACGAGAACGGCGACCTGTACTACGAAGAGCTCATGGGCGAGGAGGGCTTCTCGTCCGACTCGGCGCTGCTCTACCACCGGTACATCCCGTCGGCGATCGTCGACGCCACGGAGTGGAAGCTGCCCGATCAGACCACCACACCGAACCATCCGCTCAAGCCGCGGCACCTGAAGCTGCACGATCTGTTCCCCGAGACGATCTGGGCCGAAACCGATGTCGTGACCGGTCGCCGCCTGGTCCTGGGCAACGCCGACGTCCGCATCTCGTACGTCGTGTCGACCGAGCCCTCGCCGCTGTACCGCAACGTCGTCGGCGACGAGATGGTCTACGTCGAATCCGGTGAGGCCACCGTCGAGACGGTCTTCGGTCCGCTCGAAGCGAAGGCCGGCGACTACGTCCTGCTGCCGATGGCCACCACCCACCGCTGGGTGCCCCGGGGCAACGGACCGCTGCGCGCCTACACGATCGAGGCGAACAGCCACATCGTCCCGCCCAAGCGCTACCTGTCGAAGTTCGGGCAGTTCCTCGAGCACGCGCCGTTCTGCGAACGCGACCTGCACGGACCGACCGAGCTCATGCAGGTCGAGGAAGAGAACGTGGAGGTGCTGGTCAAGCACCGCACCTCGCAGGGCATCGTCGGCACCCGCTACCTGATGCCGCACCACCCCTTCGACGTGGTCGGCTGGGACGGCTGCCTGTACCCGTACACGTTCTCGATCCACGACTTCGAGCCCATCACCGGCCGCGTCCACCAGCCGCCGCCGGCGCACCAGGCGTTCGAAGGAAACAACTTCGTCATCTGCAACTTCGTGCCCCGCAAGGTGGACTACCACCCACTGGCCGTACCGGTGCCGTACTACCACTCGAACGTCGACTCCGACGAGGTCATGTTCTACTGCGGCGGCGACTACGAGGCCCGCAAGGGATCGGGCATCGGCCAGGGTTCGATCTCGGTGCACCCCGGTGGTCACGCGCACGGCCCGCAGCCGGGTGCCTACGAGCGCAGCATCGGTGTGGAGTTCTTCGACGAACTTGCCGTCATGGTCGACACCTTCCGCCCGCTCGAACTCGGTGAGGGTGCGCTCGCGTGCGAGGACGCCGCCTACGCCGGCAGCTGGAACCGCAATGCAGGAGCGGCCAAATGACTTTCGGACCTCTCCTGACCGGACTGTGCGACGACGCTGCGCTGTTCCCTCCGGGCAACGCCCCGCTGCCCGTCGCCGTCCCCGCCCACGCCGGGCACCGCTCGTCCGCGCACGCACCGCTCGTCGGAGCGTTCGTCTTCCCGGCCGGTCGCCTCGGTGAACTCGCAGATCACCTGGCGCAGCACCCGTATCCCGGTGAGCTGGCCCTGAGCCTGACCGCACCGACCGGCACCGCCGCCGTCCGGCCCGCACTCGAGCAGGTCGACGCGATGGACTCGGTGTCCGTGGTGGCCCTCGAGATCGCGGTCCCCGCAGAGCAATCCGTCGACGAGCTGTTCGCGGCGCTCGACGAGATCAGGGTGAGTCGACCGGATATCGATGTATTCGTCGAGGTTCCGCGTGACGAGCGCCGAGCCGAGATCCTCGCCCGACTGACCGGGACGCCGTACGCCGCCAAGTTCCGCACCGGCGGGATCGTGGCGGAGGCGTATCCGGACGAGGCCGAGCTCGCCGCAGCGGTCTCGACGGTCGTCACCACGGGAGTTCCGTTCAAGGCGACCGCCGGTCTGCACCACGCGGTGCGCAACACCGACCCGAGGACGGGCTTCGAACAGCACGGGTTCGTGAACCTGTTGGCCGCGGTGGACGCGGTGCTGTCCGGAGCCGACATCGACGAGGTCGCTTCCGTGCTGGCCGAACGTGACGGGGCAGTGCTCTCCGCACGTCTCGGCGCACTCTCCGACGAGCGGGCCGCAGAAGTCCGGCGCCGTTTCCTGTCGTACGGCACCTGCAGCATCGCCGAACCGCTCGAGGATCTGCTCGACCTCGGCCTGGCGCCCTCGACCGTTTCCCCGATCACCGAAGGAACGAACGCATGACCACCATCGCCATTCCGGAGGGTTCGCTCTTCGGCATCGACAACCTGCCGTACGGCATCTTCTCCACGGCCGACAGCGAACCCCGTGTCGGTGTCCGCGTCGGAGATACGGTTCTCGACCTGAGCCGTGTCTTCGAGGACGACGTCGTCTTCGCCGAGCCCTCGCTCAATGCGTTCATGGCCCAGGGTCGTGCACGGTGGGACGAAGTTCGCGCTGCGATCAGGGAACTCGTGACCGGCGATGTCGCCGACGAGGCGGTCTTCGCCGTTGCCGACGTGACGATGCACCTGCCGATCGAGGTGGCAGACTACGTCGACTTCTACGCCTCGGAGAACCACGCGTCGAACCTCGGCCGACTGTTCCGCCCGCAGAACCCCGACCCGCTGATGCCGAACTGGAAGCACCTTCCCGTCGGTTACCACGGTCGGTCGAGCACCGTCGTGACCTCGGGGGTCGACATCGTGCGGCCGAGCGGACAGCGCAAGGGCCCCAACGACCCTGCACCGGTCTTCGGTCCGTCGATCCGGCTCGACATCGAGGCCGAGATGGGCTTCATCGTCGGTGTCGGCTCCCCGATGGGTTCGCAGATCACTCCCGACGAGTTCGCCGACCACTGCTTCGGTGCGGTCATCCTCAACGACTGGTCGGCCCGCGACATCCAGGCGTGGGAGTACGTGCCGCTGGGCCCGAACCTCGGCAAGTCCTTCGCGACGTCGATCTCGCCGTGGGTCGTTCCGCTCGCCGCCCTCGAGGCCGCCCGCATCGACACCCCGGTGCAGGACCCGGAGCCGCTGCCGTACCTGAAGGGCACCGAGAAGTGGGGCCTGGACATCGATCTCGAGGTCGAGTGGAACGGGCACGTCGTGTCGCGCCCGCCGTACGCGCAGATGTACTGGTCGCCGGCGCAGATGCTCGCCCACACCTCGGTCAACGGTGCCGCGACCCGCACCGGCGACCTGTTCGGATCCGGCACCATCTCCGGCCCGGAGAAGGACCAGCGTGGCGCCTTCATCGAACTCACCTGGGGCGGAGCAGAACCCGTGCAGGTGGGCGACGAGACACGCACCTTCCTCGAGGACGGCGACGAAATCGCCATTTCGGCCACCGCTCCCGGCCCGAACGGGACGCGCATCGGCTTCGGTGAGGTCCGCACCCGCATTCTTCCCGCGATCGGGGAATAAAGAAAACAGGTCCGTGCGTCAGCCGGAGCGCCACCGGCCGGACCATCGGCGATGCCCGGAACCCACGAGGTTCCGGGCATCGCCGTGTTCGGGGTCGGTCAGTCGACCGAAAGAATGTCGCCCACAGAACAATCCAGTACGCGGCACAGGGCGGTGAGGGTCGAGAAGCGGATCGCGCGGGCGCGTCCGTTCTTGAGTACCGACAGGTTCACCACGCTGACGCCGACCTTCTCGGCCAACTCGGTGAGCGTCATGCCCCGATCGGCCAGCAGTTCGTCGAGATGACACCGGACGGCATGCTCGGTTTCCGGAGGCATCAGACGAGTCCTTCGTTGTCGCGCGCCATGCGGCTGCCGATCCGCAGCACCACACCCACGGCCGAGATCACCATGCAGAAGACGTAGGCGTACCAGAACTCCGGTCCGAGAGGCGCGTTCGAGAGGACGTAGTTCATGTCCACGTCCCGGATCAGCATGTTGGTGCCCAGCGTGCGGGGGATCATCGGGACGATGATGGTCGCGATCGCCACGATGGATGTGATCCACACGAGCCGGATGACACCGCGGTCGAACAACCGGCCCCGGACGAATCGCACCATGATCCAGCTCAGCAGGGCCAGGGCCGTCAGGTAGCCGAGGGTCTGTACCGCCTCCCCGGCGCGGAGGAGGGCGACGCTGACGGGTGAGAGGACGTCGGTCGGAACGTCGATCACCGTCGTCGAGGTGGTCCGGAGGTCGACGCCGTTCGGGGTGGACAGCACCGGCGCCGCTGCCGCGTCGTCGAACCGGACCCGCGCGGTCACGATGCCGTCGCCGAGAGAGCTTGCGAGGTCGCGAACATAGGTGAAGAGCACGATCAACGACGTCAGCGCGAAGACCGTGAGGGACGCCCACAGATCGGTGCGGTCCTTCTTCGACGTCTCGGTGGGGGAGAGCGTGTCGGGTTCGGAGCCCGGGCTCTGGGGGCGGTCGGTGTCGTGGGTGGAATTCATGGTCGTCTCCGAACTCGCCGGGCGGCGGCACTATCGATTGTCGATACCATCGATAATCGTTATACATATCGAGAAACGATATGTCCAGAGAGGGTGCGTTCCCGCCGGTCCCGCCCGGAGCGGATCAGGGCAGGCGACGCTCGATCGCGTCCCGCGCTGCCAGCGCCTTCGCGCCGTAGTCGGCGAAGAGGTCGGGGGTCAGTCGCGAAGCCGGACCGGAGATGCTGAAGCAGCCGCGCACGGTGCCACCGCGCCCGCGCAGGGCGACGGCGACGGCGGCGATGCCGTCGTGCAGCCCCTGTTCGGTCACGGCGTACCCGCGGGCGCGAATCTCGGCGATCTCCTCGCGCAGAGCCGCCGGATCGGTGACGGTGTGCTCGGTCAGCGAGGGGAGTTCGGTCGCGAGGAAATTCTCGATCCGTTCGTCGGGCAGCGACGCGAGATAGGCCTTGCCGGTGGACGCGGCGTGCAGAGGCAGGCGCGTGCCGAGGGCGAGGAAGGCGCGCAGCTGGTGGGCGCTGTCGAGTCGCTCGATCAGGACCAGCTCGTTCCCGTCCGGCACGGCGAGATGAACGGTCTCGCCCGTCTCGGTCTGCAGGCGGTTCAACTCGGAGAGTGCGACCTCGCGCAGGTCGTCGCCGGACGACATCGCGCTACCCAGGCTGAACGCGCGGCCGGTGATGACCCACTGCCCGGCGTTCGTCGTCGAGGGGCGCAGCCAGCCGGCTTCGGCGAGGGTCTTGAGGCATCGCTGAACGGTGCTCTTGGGGACGTCGAGTCGCTTGCTCACGTCCGAGAGTCCGACCGGTTGCGTGGTCGCGACCTCCTCGAACACGCGGAGTGCGGTGAGAACGCTGTTCATCGGGACCTTTCGCGCGTCGTTGACGGCAGGCGGCACGGGCTATAAGTTGAGCCGGACCGCATCGTAGCACGTCGGTCCACAATGTGGACCGTGCGCCGCGCGACACCGTCCGGCAGGACGTCGAGAAGGGACCACCACCGATGACCACCACCACGCCCGTGCCGTTGCTGACCTCGCTCACCGAGTCCGGAGCAGGCAGTGACGACCGCAGCGCTGTCCGCGTCGGAGACGTCTCGCTCACCCGATCCGAACTGATCGCGGCTGCCGCCGCTGTGGCCGACGAGGTCGCAGGCTCCTCGCGGGTCGCTGTCGACGCCACCGCGAGCATCGAGACGGTGATCGCCACGACCGGATGCCTCATGGCCGGTGTGGCCGCGGTGCCCGTGCCGCCGGATTCCGGTCCTGCCGAGCGCGCCCACATCCTGAAGGACTCGGGTGCGCAGGTGTGGCTCGGCACGGCCCCCGAGGATGTCACCCTGCCTGCGATCCCTGTCGACGCGAGCGCGCGTTCGTCGTCCTCGCACGCGGAGGCCGATCCGGGCAGTGCCGCGATGATCATGTACACCTCGGGAACCACGGGCGCCCCCAAGGGGGTCGTGCTCTCGCGGTCCGCCGTGGCGGCCGGTCTCGACGGTCTCGCCGAGGCATGGAACTGGACGTCCGACGACACGCTCGTCCACGGACTTCCCCTGTTCCACGTCCACGGACTCATCCTCGGTGTCGTCGGCGCGCTCCGGCAGGGCTCGCCACTCGTGCACACGGTGCGACCGAAACCCGAAGCCTATGCGGCAGCCGGTGGTTCGCTGTACTTCGGTGTTCCTACCGTGTGGTCGCGGGTCGCTGCCGACGAATCATCCGCTCGCGCACTGTCGTCCGCGCGACTTCTGGTGTCGGGCAGTGCGCCCCTTCCCGTTCCGGTCTTCGAGCGCATGCTCGCCCTCACCGGTTCCGCGCCGATCGAGCGGTACGGGATGAGCGAAACGATCATCACGATCAGCACACGCCACGACGGTGAGCGCCGGCCCGGCTGGGTGGGACTGCCGATCCAGGGCGTCTCCACCCGCCTGCGCGACCAGGCCGGCAACCTCGTGCCGCACGACGGTGAAACCCTCGGCCAGTTGGAGGTGTCCGGCGCGACCCTGTTCGACGGCTACCTGAACAACCCCGAGAAGACCGCCGAGTCGATGACCGAGGACGGCTGGTTCAAGACCGGCGACATCGCCGTGATCGACGACCAGGGTTTCCACCGCATCGTCGGCCGCGAATCGGTCGACATGATCAAGTCCGGTGGCTACCGGATCGGCGCCGGCGAAGTGGAGCACGCGCTGCTGAACCATCCCGGCGTGCAGGAGGCCGCGGTGGTGGGTGTGCCGGACGACGATCTCGGACAGCGGATCGTCGCCTACGTCGTCGGGGATCTCCGTGATCCGGGCGAACTCTCGGACTTCGTCGCGCAGACCCTCTCGATCCACAAGCGCCCCCGCGAGATCCGTAGCGTCGACGCTCTTCCGCGCAACGCCATGGGCAAGGTGCAGAAGAAGCTTCTCGTCGAGGACTACCTCGCCGGGAAGTGACCCGATCTACTCGACTGTGCTCGAGCAGTCGGCTCGGCCGACGCCGATCTCGTCACCGACGGTGATGTCGCCGGGAGTCCGGACCGTCGCGTAGACACCGATGCACGGCATCGGCTTGCCCCCCGGCGCAGTGGGCACCTGATGCGCGGCCGTCACCTCGCGCAGCATGCCGCGCCGCGCGGGAACCTCCTGATGGGGGAGCGTCACCATGACGCACCGCGCGGTGCGCTCGTGCGGTGCGAGGACCACGGAACCCATCGAGACCCGTCGGCCGATCCACTCGTCCTCCACGAAACCGGGCGAGTGGGGAATGTCGACGACCAGCTGCGGACGGAACCGCCGCAGGGCCACGTCGGTGGGGTCGCCGGTGCCGAGCGCCTCCACCGCGGAGCGGGAGACGAGATGCAGCGGCGCCTCGTCGTAGCTGCGGTCGCGCGGTTCGAGACGCACGTCGTGACCGACCAGTTCCGACAGGAGGTCGTCGACCTCGGGATCGTCGCCGCGGATCACCGTGCCGTCGGCCAGGGTGAGTTCGAGTGCCGCCGGATCGCGAGGATCGTCGTCGCTCAGCAGTCGCGCCGAGCAGGTCAGCAGCAGACCGTAGCGGCGGAAGCGCTTCGCACTCGCGACATTTCCGGATTCCGCGTCGACCAGCGCCCACACATGATCGCCGCGCAGACCGTCCGCTTCGATCGCTGCGGTGTCGAGCCGTTCACCCCCGAACGACTTCACCGGATAACGCCACAACTGATCGATACGCACGACTCGCGAGCATACGGGGACCGGAGCGGCCGCGGGGCGGGCCCGACCGGCCGGCCCGGAAGACGTCCGGCTATGACGTGGACCACAGTGTGGTTAGGTGGCGGTCATGACGGAGAACACGACACGACGATGGGGCCTGACCGTCCCCCTCGACGGCATCCCTCTGCTCGACCAGCGACGCATCATCGAAGAGCTCCCCGACCTCGGGTACACGGACGTGTGGTCGTCCGAGGCCGGCGCCGCCGATGCGTTCACCCCGCTCACCCTCGCGAGCGTGTGGGCTCCCGGCCTGCGCCTGGGCACCGCGATCGTCCCTGTCTACACCCGAGGCCCCGCCACGCTGGCCATGTCGGCCGCGAGCCTCGCTGCCGCCGCGCCCGGCCGCTTCGTGCTCGGGGTGGGCACATCGTCCGACGTCATCGTCGAGAAGTGGAACGGCATTCCCTTCGAGGAACCGTTCAAGCGCGCCCGCGACACCCTCCGGTTCCTGCGTTCGGCGCTGGCAGGGGAGAAGGTCTCCGAGAAGTACGACACCTTCGCCGTCGACGGCTTCCGGGCCGGCGTCGTGCCCGACCCGGCGCCGCCGGTGCTGCTGGCGGCGCTGCGGCCGGGCATGTTGCGTCTCGCCGGACGTGAGGCCGACGGCGCCATCATCAACTGGTTGTCCGCCGACGACGTGCGCACCGTGGCGCCCTACGTCCACGAGGGCGGCGAGAACAAGGAGATCGTCGCGCGGATCTTCGTGCTCCCCGGCTTCGACACCGAGACGGCCCGCGCCATCGGCCGGCGCATGATCGCCGCCTACATGAACGTCCCCGTCTACCGGGCCTTCCACGAATTCCTCGGCCGCTCAGACGATTTCGCCGGTATGTGGAAGGCGTGGGCGGAAGGCGACCGCAAGGCCGCCCTCGAAGCGATCCCGGACCACGTGGTCGACGCCCTCGTGATCCACGGCGAACCCGAGGCCTGCCGCGAGCATGTGGAGCGCTACGTCGAGGCAGGTGTGACCACCCCGGCCATCGCCCTGGTGCCCTCGGGCGATCCCGCACCAATGATCCGGGCGCTCGCCCCGCGCTGACGACCGGACGTCACGATTCGATGTCGGCGGTTGACGGCACCCGAGGGCGACGCGACAACTCCTGCAGATGCGCTGTGCAGGAGGCGAGATGGCCGAGCCGACGTCGAGTACGGACCCGAACACGATCGCTCGTGTGACCGTGGTTGCCGACGACGGAGTGCCGTTGGCCACCACGGTGACCGGATCGCGGGATGCGGGTCTGACCCTCGTGTGCCTGCACGGCCACTGCCAGGACGCCGCGAGCTGGGATGCCGTCTGCGAATCGGTGGACCTGCCGGGTCTGCGCATCGTCCGCTACGACCAGCGAGGACACGGTCGTTCCGGGACCGGCGACGTCACGGCGTGCACGGTCTCCGGGATGGCCGACGACCTCGACGCGGTGCTCCGGACCCTCGCGCCGGACGGACCGGTGGTGCTGGCGGGATATTCGATGGGCGGCATGGTCGCACTGTCCTACGTCCGTCGTCACCCTGACGCCGTCGGCGACCGCATCGTGGGTGTCGGCCTGTTCGCCACCGCAGCATCGGGACTCGCGGACGGCGGTATCGGACGCTATCTGCGGCATCCGGCCGCCTCCATCGTGCACCGGGCGGTGTCGCGTGCACCGCGCGTCATGGAGTTGTCGAAACGCGCCGGGGGCCGGGTGTGCACGGTTGCCGCACGCAGGCGCACGGAGGAATCGTGGCTGCGGGTGGTCGGATCGGCGCTGTCGAACGAGACCTCCGTCGTCACCTGGTCGCGGCTGCTGGCCGACTTCGCGGTCCTCGACGAGTCCGCCGCTCTCGCCGTGCTCGCGAGAGTGCCGGTGGTGGTCGCGGCGGGCACGGAGGACATCTTCGTGCCCTTGGCGTTGTCGGAGGTGATGGCGGCCGGCCTGCCCCACGCCGACCTCGTGCGGTTCGTGGGTGCCGGTCACCGTGTGCTCGCCGACCGGCCCGAGGAGGTCGCCCGCGCACTGTCGGACCTGCTCGGGCAGGTGCGCGCGGGTAGCCCTGTCGCCACCGCTCAGCGCGAACCGACGAGGGTCGCGTCCTGATCGGCGATCAGCTTCCGGGGGACGAGCGCGAGCACGAGCAGGGCCACGGCGATCGCGAAGCACGCGACGAAGCCGATATGCGGCGCGGCGAGCGAGATGACGAAGGGCACCGCGAAGCCCAGATAGATCAGGCAGTAGAAGACGGCGACGGTCTGCGCCAGTTCGTCGGAGGGCGCGATGTTCTCGGCGGTGACGAGGCCGGAGACGAGCAGCATGCCGTAACCCCCGCCGAGGAAGACGGCGGTGACGAGGACGGCGAACACCGATCCCGGACCGTCCACGAGCACCGCGACAGCGGCCGAGACGAACCCCAGGACACCGAGGCCCACCCCGGTCCACACCCCACGATCCTCACCGTGCCGGGTGATGCGCCGGGCCACGGGCTGGACCAGTGCACCGGTGAGCAGCGTCAGTGCGGCGACCACACCGGTGAACGCGACGGCCACACTGTCGACCCGATCCGACACGATCGGCGGCATCGTGGCGAACGAGACGGTCGCGCACCCGAAGACCCACGGAGCCCAAGGGACGACACCCCACCGGAAGCGTGGGGACGACAGGGTCGACAGGCGCCACGAACCCTGCACGGTGCGGGGCCGGTGAGCGTCGGGGACGGCCCACACCAGCACCAGCGCGACCACCATCAGGGCGATGTGCACCAGATAGGGCAGACGGTCGGGGGCGGGCAGCCACTGCGCGATCAGGCCGGCGAACAGGGCACCGCTGCCGAATCCCGCCGACAGTGAGACGGCCGCCCGGCGTGCTCCCACACCCGGTCCCTCGCTGAGTTCCTTCATCCAGGCCGTGCCCGCTCCGAACGCCATCCCGGACGCCAATCCGGCGAGGACCCGCCCGAGATAGAGCAGGGCGGGGATGTCGGCGCCGAGGAGCAGAACGATCGACGACACGACGCTCACCGGGATCATCGCCCGGATCACCGGGCGACGGCCGATCCGGTCGGCCACCCGCCCGAAGTAGAGCAGGGCGGGGATCAACCCCACGATGTAGGACCCGAGCATGGCGGTGAACGACCCGCTGCCGAGCCCGAGATGATCGCGGTAGACCAACTGCATCGGAGCGAACTGATTGGCACCCCAGCTCACCGCGAACACGGCGAACGCGAGACGGGCCCAGGACGGAATCATTCCCCGATCCTCCCAGGCCCGCTCCGGCGGGAAAGTATCAACTCTTCACACCACGGCGACCACCTTCCTGTGGAGTGTGGACGTAGGAGGGGCCCGGAGCCCGTCATAGCGTTCTCGTCGATCGCAGACGAAGGAGGGCCAGTGGCGGTAGACGGTCGATCCCCGACACGCGACACCGAACGCATCGGTCCGGCGACCGGCGCGGACGCGCGGTCGATCGCCACGAGGGTCCGGAGTCGCGAGATCACCGCACGTCGGGTGGTCGAGGATCATCTCGCACTGATCGCCGAGCAGAACCCGCGCCTCAACGCGATCGTCACCGTCGCGGCGGCCGGTGCGCGCGAGGAAGCCGACGCCCTCGACCACCGCCTCGACCGGGGCGGCCCGGCCGGTCCGCTCGCCGGAGTGCCGTTCACCGTCAAGGACCTCATCGCCACGGCAGGCGTGCGCACGACGGCGGCCTCGCCGGCATTGGCAGCGAACGTCCCCGTCGTCGACGCACCTGCCGTCGCCGCGATGAGGGCGGCCGGCGCGATCCTCATCGGCAAAACCAACACGCCCGAATTCGGGACCTCCGGACTCACCGACAACGAGATGTTCGGACCGACGGTCAACCCGCTGGGTAGTCCCGACTCGCCGCGCTCGCCCGGTGGATCGAGCGGGGGCGAAGCGGCATCGATCGCCTCGGGCATGAGCGTTCTCGGCCTGGGCACCGACTTCGGCGGGTCGGTGCGCTGGCCCGCGCACTGCACCGGTCTGTGCTCGATCCGCCCCACCGTGGGCAGGGTCTCCGCGGACGGCCAGTACCCGGGGGTGCTCGTCGGCGACCACGTGTGGGCCAATCCCACGACGGTGCACGGCACGCTGCAGACCGTCGGCCCCATGGCACGGACCCTCGGCGACCTCGTCCTCGCCCTGCGTGTGATCTCCGAGCCGCACATCGCGTGGACGGACCCGGCGACGGTCGACGTCGACGCTCTGACGATCACCTGGGCGGCCGGGGAAGGTACCGTCCCCGTCGCCGACGAGATCGTGGACGTCGTCCGGGAGAGCGCGCGGCGACTGGGTGCCCGTCCGTACCGGGGGTCGGCGCTGGCCGAGGGAAACGACCTGTTCGGGCGGCTGCGGTCCACCCAGACCCACACCGACATCGACGCGCTGGGGAGCGTAGACCGGTTCGGGGCCGTCATCCGCGACCTGCTGTCCGCGGCCGGCCGCGCGGGGCAACGGGAGGTGGAGGAGCTGTGGGCGCAGCGCACCGCGCTCGTCCATCGGCTGCTCGCCGAGATGGGCGACGTGCTGGTGCTGCCGGTCGCATCCATCGGTGCGCCCCCGCTCGGTCTCGAGCGTTTCGGTGTCGACGATCGGCTGCTCACCTGGCAGGAGGCGCTGGCGAGTTGCCGCACGATCAGCGTCACCGGGTTCCCGTCCGTCGTCGTCCCCGTCGGGCGGGCGAGCGACGGCATGCCCATCGGCGTGCAGATCGTTGCGCGCCCGTTCCACGACCATGTCGCGCTGGCCGTCGCCGCGCGTCTGTGACACGCCTGCTGCGACATGCCGGCAAGAACCGAAGGAGGTTGCTGTGCGGGACATTCTCGACGAGCTGGCGCACTGGTTCGACGACGGTGACGCGTTCGCGCTGGCGACCGTCGTTCGCACCTGGAAGTCGTCGCCGCGCGACCCCGGCGCCGCGATGGCCGTCTCGCAGTCCGGCGAGGTGGTGGGCAGTGTCTCGGGAGGCTGCATCGAAGGTGCCCTGTACGACATCGCCCACGACGTGCTCGCCGACGGACACGCCCGGACCGAGGTCTTCCGCGTCACCGACGACGACGCCTTCGGTGTGGGTCTGACCTGCGGCGGCACCATCGAGGTGTTCGTGCAACGAGTCGATGCCGCCACCTTCCCGGAGTTCGCGGAGGTGGCGCGACGAATCGGGGCGGGGGAACCGGTCGCGGTGGTGACCGGCCGTGAGCCCGTCGTCCATCGGATGATCACCCTCGACGGGGACGGACCCGAGACCGAGGTCCGCACGCGTCTCGCTCAGGGCGAGTCGGAGGTGTACGTCGACGAGGAGAATGCGCAGATCGTGGAGATCTTCGCTCCGAGGCCGAGGATGTACGTCTTCGGCGCCATCGACTTCGCGTCCGCCCTGTGCACGCTGGGGAAGTTCGCCGGGTACCGCGTGACGGTGATCGACGCACGGCCCGTCTTCGCGACCTCTGCCCGGTTCCCGGACGCCGACGAGGTCGTGGTGGCGTGGCCGCACGTCTTCCTCGAGTCGGCGCCGATCGACCCGACCACCGTCGTCGCGGTCCTCACCCACGACGAGAAGTTCGATATTCCGCTGCTCGAACGTGCGCTCCGGTGCGATGCCGGATACATCGGCGCGATGGGCAGCCGATCCACGCACGAGCGCAGGGTCGCGCTGTTGCGCGAGGCCGGTCTGTCGGCGGACGAGCTGGCACGACTGCACTCGCCCATCGGGCTCGATCTCGGTGCGCGCACTCCGGAGGAGACGGCCGTGTCGATCCTCGCGGAGATCCTCGTGAGCACGCGCGGCGCCACCGGGCGCAGCCTCGCGGCGCTGCGCGGACCCATCCACCGGGCGCCTGGGGGACGCGCTGTCCGACCTGCGGCTTGTCCCCCTGTGATTGACGGTGCTGCCGCAGCCCTCTAATGTCACGTGTCTCCCGAGCGGGGTGAACGACTGGCAGGTGGACGGATAGTGCTGTGACGGTGCGCAAGGCTGAGAAACCGGGACGCAGCACCGCCGAACCGGAAGACAGTGCAGCGATCGGATTCGAACCCTGCCCGCTCGCCGACGTCGTCTCTTCGGGTTTCCTCGTCGCGCCGACGGTGGTCGCCGGCGACCTCTCTGCGGCGCGCGCTGTGGTCGAGGTCGCGGTGATGATGCTCCCGGAGATCGGGCCGTGGCTGCGTCCTGGATTGTTGCTCGTCACCTCCACCACGGTGCTCGCGCGACTCGCCGTGCCGATCGCGGACTTCCTGGCACGCCTGAATCGCAACGAGGTCTCGGCGCTCGTGGTCCGGCTCGACGCCGGACATTCTCTGCCGCAAGGGCTCACGGACGGCGTTCCCTTCCCGGTGCTGACGACGCCGGAGGACCTCGTCGCAGACCATCGGCTCGCGCGTGGGCTTCGCGAGATGGCCGCAGCTCAGGTGGAGGCGGTCTTCGAGGCGGATCACCTGCGTCGTGCGCTGCTCGAGATCGTCATGGCGGGCGGTGGGCACAGAGCCCTCGCCGAGGGTATCTCGCGCCGGCTCGGCGGGTCGGCCCTGATCACCACCCCCGACGGCCGGCAGACCTACAGGGCCGGAAAGGAATCCGACTTCGCCTGGTTGTCGTCGACGGCGGCCGTCGACCAGACGGGCCGGGTGCGGACCGATTCGATCGAGGGCGGGCTGGGATTGCACCGTTTCGGCGACGAGTACGTGGCGATCGCCGCGATCTCCGCCAACGGCGTCGACCACGGGCGGCTCGTATTCTTCTGCCCTTCACGTGGTCTCTCCGCGCCGGATCTGTATCTGGTGGAGCAGGCGGCGACGGTGTGCGCGCTCGTCGTCAGCCGTGAGCTCGCAGTCTCGGCGGTCGAGGAGAGGCACCGGGCCAACTTCGTCCGGGACATGTTGCGCGGCCGTGCCGGTGAGCCCGAGCAGGTGATCGTGCACGCCCAGATGTTCGGCTGGAATCTCGACCGCCGGGTCGTCGTGGTCGTCGTCGAACCCGATCGCGTGGACGATGATTCGTCGGGGACACCGGCCCGCTTGCCGGTCGTGGAACGGCAGGCCCGTGCGTTCGCGGGTGCGCTGGCAGGCCGCGATTCCGGGGCGTCCGTCACTGCGCTGGCGACCGAGACCGTCGTGCTCATGGGGGAGGGCAGCGACACCATGACCCTCGTGCGCGAACTCGTTGCCCAGGTGCGCGGAGCCGGCGGGGGAGGCCGACGACCGTTCGGGGTCGGGGTTTCGCGTGCGTCGTCGTCCACCGACGACCTGCCGGCGCTCTACACTCAGGCGCGCACGGCACTCGAAGTGGGACGCAAGATCTCCGGACCGTGGGCGGTGACCCATTTCGACGATCTGGGCGTGTACCGTTTGCTCAGCCTCGTCGAGGACACCGAGGAACTCGAGTCGTTCGCGCGCGAGACACTCAAGGAACTGACCGACGGCACGGCGGAGGCACAGGACATGTGCCGCACCCTCGAGGTGCTCCTCGCCACCAACATCAACATCGCAGAAGCCGCGCGCCAGTTACATTTTCATTACAACACTCTGCGCTATCGTGTGGCGAAACTCGAAAAGATCCTCGGCCCCTTCACCGAGCAGCCCGAACTGCGGCTGGACCTGTCGCTCGCGCTCAAGATCATCGCGATGCGTGGAATCGACTCCTGACGATCAACCACCGATCTTGCCAATTTCGGAAGGTCGCTCCTGGCAGATTCCTCCCACGCCGGGCCGGAGCTGCTCCGTTAGCGTTTGCGGCTACCGAAGTACACGTGTGATCGGCAACACAGGCGTAACGATCCACGTGAACGCTATCGGCACCCACACTCTGCTGAAAGGTCCGATATGCCCATCTGGACAGTGCACGGAGACGGCAAGAACATAGAACCGGGACAGGTCGTGGCGCCGATGGAGCGCCTGAGTTGGGGCCGCACCATCGGCCTGGGCGGCCAGCACGTGGTGTCGATGTTCGGCGCCACCTTCGTCTTCCCCATCATCATGGGACTCAACCCGCAACTCGCAGTCATGCTTTCGGGCTTCTGCACCCTGTTCTTCCTCGCTGTCGTCAAGGGCCGGATCCCCAGCTATCTCGGTACCTCTGCCGCCTTCGTGGGTGGTATCGCCGCGATCTACGCCCAGGGTGGCTCCCCCTCGGAGGTCACCGGCGCGATCATGGTCTCGGGGCTCGTGCTCGCCGCGGTCGGTGTGGTGATCCATTTCCTCGGCGGCTCGCTGGTGTTCAGGATCCTGCCGCCGGTGGTCACCGGCGCGGTGGTCATGCTCATCGGCTTCAACCTGGCGCCGGTAGTAGCCGGTACCTACTGGCCGCAGGACCAGTGGGTGGCCCTGACCGTCATGGTCGCGCTGATCGTGGGCAGTGTCGTGTTGCGCGGATTCCTCGGCCGCATCGCCATCTTCCTGGCGCTGCTGTTCGGCTACGCACTGTCGTGGATCCTCGACCGGATCAGCGGACCGATCACCTCCTACGACGCCGGTGCCGATGCCGTCACAGAACACTTCCGCGTGAACTGGGAAGGTGTTGCGTCCGCGCCCTGGTTCGGTCTGCCCCCGTTCACGGACGAGGCAGCCGGTGTCGTCGGCATCCACGCCCCGTCGTTCAGCCTCACCTTCATCGTGCTCGTCCTCCCCGGTGTCATCGCCCTGATCGCGGAGAACGCCGGACACGTCAAGGCGGTAGCCGAGATCACCAAGACCGACCTCGACCCGATGATGGGACGCGCTCTGGCCGGTGACGGTCTCGCCACCGCACTCGCCACGAGCGTCGGCGGCTCGCCGACGACGACCTACGCGGAGAACATCGGCGTCATGGCCGCCACCCGCGTGTACTCGACGGCCGCCTACGCCGCGGCCGGCGTCATCGCCATGCTCCTCGGCTTCTCACCGAAGTTCGGCGCGGTCATCTCCGCGACCCCGGGTGGCGTGCTCGGCGGCATCACCGTGGTCCTCTACGGCATCATCGGTCTGCTCGGCGCCAAGATCTGGAAGGAGAACGGCGTCGACTTCGGCGACCCCCGTAACCTCATGCCCGTCGCGGCCGGACTGATCATCGCGATCGGCGACACCAGCCTCCAGTTCACCGACACCTTCTCGTTGAGCGGTATCGCGCTGGGCACCATCGTCGTCATCGGTCTCTATCACCTGTGCCGGGTCATCGCTCCCGAGGATGTCGCGCCCGAGGCTCCCGACACCCCTGCCGAGCAGGGAGAACCGGTACGGACAGAGCCCGACCCGGACGGAGAGGGCGGCTCCGGGAGAGTCAAGGAATTCGCGTGACCTCTGTTACATCTGACATTGTCGAGCGGTGAGCTTTGTCACTTCTTCACGAAACGTCGATCACACTATGCGGGCAGGATCTGTCGAATGAAACCGTCGCCACTCACTTATCACCGACCGCGGTCGATCGATGAAGCCTGCGAGATCCTCGCAGGGGTCGCGCACGAGGGCAAAGTGCTCGCCGGCGGACAGTCGCTGATTCCGCTGCTGTCGATGCGGCTGGCGGCACCGGCTCACCTCGTCGACATCGGCGCGGTCCCGCGGCTCGACGCGATCTCCGCCTCGCCGGAACTCGGCGTCACCTTCGACGCGCTCACCACCCACGCAGCACTCGAATCCGACCCGACGGTCGCGCAGGTCCAGCCCCTGCTGGGCCGCGCGCTCCGGCTGGTGGCGCACCCGACCATCCGGAACCGCGGAACGACCGTCGGATCGATCGTCCACGCCGATCCGTCCGCGGAGATGCCGGCGGTCCTGTCGCTGCTCGGTGGCACGCTCACCGTCCGCTCCGTGCGGGGAATCCGGCTGATCCCCGCCGCCGAACTCTTCGCCGGGCCGCTCGAATCGACCCTCGAGTCCGACGAGATCGCGACCAGCGTGACGGTGCCGGCAGCGCGGCCGGGCACCGGCACCGCGATCGACGAGATCGCACGACGCCACGGCGACTACGCCCTCGTCGGCGTGGTCGCGCAGGTGGAGGTCGAGGACGCGGCGGTGACATCCGCCCGGATGACCTACGTCTCGGCGGGAGAGCTCGGGCAGGTCGTCGACTACACCGACATCCTGCGTGGGGCCTCGGCGCACGACGAGCGCGACCCGCTCTGGCAGCAGGTCGCGGAGAAGGCACGCGAGACCGTCGAGACGGAGGCGGACATCCACGCCACCGACCGCTACCGGTCGCAGTTGGTGGCCGCACTGACCGGCCGTGTCGGGTTCGCCGCCGCGCAGGACGCGATCCGCGACGACACACGGGTACCGATGCACACGGGAGGAAGTCGATGACGAACTCGATCCACAAGGGTGGTCGCGACGCCTCGCGGCGGACCGTCGCCGAACAGGTCGACGAGCTGCAGGCGGAGACCGGCGAGCACCATGTCGCCGTGACGTTCACCCTCAACGGTGTGACGCAGACGGTGGTGCTGCCCTCGCGCACGCTGGCATCGGACGCGATCCGTCATCACCTCCGTCGGACCGGCACCCACGTGGGATGCGAGCACGGTGTGTGCGGCGCGTGCACGGTGCTGCTCGACGGCAAGCCGGTGCGGTCGTGCCTCGTGCTCGCCGCGAGTCTCGAAGGCCGCTCGGTGACGACGGTCGAAGGGCTCGTCGAACCGGACGGCACCCTGCATCCCGTGCAGGAGGCGTTCGTCGACTGCCACGGTCTGCAATGCGGTTTCTGCACGCCGGGTTTCGTCACCACCATCGCCGCCTTCCTCGAGGAGAACCCGTCGCCCACCCACGAGGAGGCGACCGATGCGATCGCCGGCAACCTCTGTCGGTGCACGGGCTACCAGAACATCCGGGCGGCCGTGCTGCGCGCCGCCGAGATCAAGCGCGAACGGTCCGGAGGCTCACCGCTCGGCCCCGACAGCGAGGCGGCACGCGCCTCGCTCGACGCCAAGGTTCGCGGCGCCACCGCTCCGGTCGGAGGAAAGGCAGGACGAGCATGACCAGCGTCTCCGATTCGCCCGTCTCCATCTCGGTCTCGACGGGCACGGCAACCGACCTCGCCCCCGTCGACATCGGTGGTGCCACCGAGTCGGGCAAGTCGTTCGGCAGGCCCATCCCGCGTGTCGAGGACAACCGGCTCGTCAGCGGTAACGGCCGCTATCTCGACGATCTCGGGCACGGCGCTCTCGCCGCGGCCTTCGTCCGGTCGCCGCACGCGCACGCCCGCATCCTCGACATCGCCGTCGATGCGGCGCTGGAACTGCCGGGTGTGCACGCCATCTACACCTACGACGATCTCGAGGCCGACTCGCCGGAGATGGCCGAGAACCTCCCGCTGCTGATCCCGCACCCCGCGATCACCGCTCCGCGCAACGGATATCCGCTCGCCAAGGACGAGGTGAACCACGTCGGCGAGGCGATCGTGATGGTCGTGGCCGACAACCGGTACATCGCCGAGGACGCCTGCGCGCTGATCGACATCACCTACGAAGCCCTTCCGGCCGTGGTCGGTGTCGACACCGCACGCAACGCCGAGCACGTCGTCCATCCGGATGTGCCCGACAACGTCGCGGCGCACCTCCAGCACGGGTTCGGCGACATCGAGGCGGAACTCGCCGCGGCACCGCACACGTTGACCCTCGACCTCGAGATCGAACGTTCGGCGTCGATGCCGATGGAGGGCAAGGGCGTCTACGCCCGCTGGGACGACGACGAGAAGGTACTGACCTTCTGGACGTCCACCCAGACCTCGACGTCCGCCCGCGCCGCGATCGCAGCGCGACTGGGCATGGCACACAACAAGGTCCACTGCATCGCCCCCGACGTCGGTGGCGGTTTCGGTGTGAAGATCGTCCACCCGTGGCCCGAGGAGGTCATGGTCACCTGGGCCGCCCGCAAGCTGGGTCGGGCCGGGATCTCCAGCGAGGTCAAGTGGGTCGAGGACCGGCGCGAACATTTCATCTCGAGCGCCCACGAGCGCGGGCAGGTCCACGAGGTCACCGTCGGGTTCGACGACGACGGCCGGCTGCTGGCCTTCGACTTCTCGATCTGGCACGACAACGGCGCGTACCTGCCGTACGGAATCATCGTGCTGCTCAACACGTCCACTCAGGTGCTCGGTCCCTACAAACCGCGCGCCTTCCGGGTGGACGCCTATTCGCTGTACACCAACACGGTCATCGTCACGCCCTACCGCGGGGCGGGGCGGCCCCAGGCGGTGTTCGCGATGGAACGGGCGATGGACGCCATCGCGAAGTATCTCGGCAAGGACGCCATCGAGGTCCGCGAGACCAACTTCATCCGCCCCGAGGAGATGCCCTACGACTTCCACCTGATCTTCCAGGACGGCCGTCCCCTCATCTACGACACCGGCGACTACCAGGCCGGCGCCGACAAGCTCAAGAAGCTCATCGGCTGGGACGAGTTCGCGGAGTACAAGGAACGTGCCCGCGCCGAGGGCCGCCGCGTCGGTATCGGTGTGGGAGCATACGTCGAGGGCACGGGACCGGGCCCCTACGAGGGCGCACACGTGCTCATCGAGACCTCGGGCAAGGTCAAGGCCGCCACGGGTCTGACGACCCAGGGCCAGGGACACCAGACCTCCTTCGCGCAGATCGTCGCCGATGATCTCGGTGTGCCGGTCGCCGATGTCGAGATCGTCACCGGCGACACCCGCCGATTCGGGTACGCGGTCGGCACGTTCGCCTCGCGCGGTGCCGTGATGTCCGGCTCCGCCTTCCACGTCGCCGCGCAGATGGTGGCGGAGAAGGCGAAGAAGATCGCCGCGGACCACCTCCGCGCCGACATCGCCGACCTCGAACTACGCGGGGGGCACGTGTGCGTGGTGGGCACCGAACCCGGTGCGGAGGGCACCTCGATCCCGCTCGGCGTCGTGGCCGTGCTGTCGAACCCGCTCCGCTACGCCTTCGACGATGCCTCCCGTCGCGCAACGGGATTCGCGAACGCCGAAACCGACATGTCGGTGCCGCCCGTCCTCGAGGGCGAGCAGCCCGGCCTGGAAGCGACCGGCTACTATTCGCCGCCCACGTCGACGTTCGCGTCGGGCATCCACGCGGCGATCGTCGAGACCGATCCCGTCACCGCCGAGATCCGGGTGCTCCGGTACGCGGTGGTGCACGACTGCGGCAACGTCATCAACCCGCGCATCGTCGAAGGCCAGGTGCAGGGCGCGGTCGCGCAGGGCATCGGCGGCGCGCTCTACGAGAAGATCGTCTACGACGAGCACGGGCAGATGCTCAACGCGTCGTACATGGACTTCCTCATGCCCTTCGTGACGGAGATGCCCGACTCTCTCGAGATGGACCACACCGTCACCCCGTCCGCACTCAATCCCCTCGGGATGAAGGGCGCCGGCGAGGCCGGTGTCATCCCGACCTCGGCGGTGATCGCTGCGGCCGTCGAGGACGCGGAGGGCATCCCGATCACCAGCATGCCGATTTCCCCCTCGGAGTTGTTCGAGCTGCGTCTGACCCACGCGGCATCCCGAAACAAGGAGAACGAATGAGAATCGCCGGTACCGCGCAACTGCAGGCACCTCCCGACGTGGTGTACGACAGCCTGCAGGACGGCCGTGTTCTCGCGGCGACGATCCCGGGCGTGCAGTCGCTCGAGCAGATCAACGACAACCACTACAAGCTGTCCATCACCGCCGGGGTGGCCTCCATCAAGGGCACCTACGACGGGGAAGTGGTTCTGTCGCAGCAGAATCGTCCCGAATCGTTCGTCATGACGGCATCGGGATCCGGTGCTCCGGGAACGGTCAAGGCCGACGTGACGGTGCGTCTCGAAGAACGCGACGGCGGCACCGTGCTCACCTACGACGCGGACGCGGTCGTCGGCGGCATGGTCGGTGGGGTCGGACAACGAATGATCACCGGTGTCGCCAAGAAGATGGCCGGTGTGTTCTTCAACGGCATCGACGGTGTGATCGCCGACGGTCTGCCGGCGGCTCCGAGTGCGGCCGAAGCCGAAGTTGTCGCGGGCGTGAACGGAGCCGAGGTGGCCGAGGTCGCCGAGGGTGCGGGTGTGAAGACCACTGCGTTGCCCGTGGCCGCTGCGGCAGCTGCACCGGTACCGGCCGGAACACCTTCGGCAGCGATGGTGCTGCTGTCCGCAGGGGTGGGCGCCGGTATCGCCCTCGCGGGCGTCGCACTGGGAGCGATCCTCGCCCGACGCTGACCTTGTCGTCGGATTCCCACGGCACCCCCGGGCCATCACGGCCCGGGGGTGCCGTCGTCTGTGGGTGGCAGGTGCACGAACCCCGAACTCCGGGCGACGAGTTCGGCGAGATGTGACAAAGAAACACCGCCACCGAGCGAGTGGAATGTCATCAGACGTCAGGTGGGACACCGGCGAGACGAACCCAGGAGGAAACATGGGATCCAGGAAGATTCGGGTCGGTATCGATACCGGCGGAACATTCACGGACGTGGTCGCGGTGGACGACGAGTCCGGCGCCATCGTCACCACGAAGACCCCGTCGACACCGCAGGATCCGGCCGTCGGTTTCCTCGCGGGCATCGAGAAGGTCCTCGCGCAGCTCGGTGAGACCGGTGACGCGATCGAGGCTGTCAGCCACGGCACCACCGTCGCCACGAACAAACTGCTCGAGGGCAAGGTCGGCACCCTCGGTTTCATCACCACCGAAGGTTACGAACACGTCCTCGAGATCGCCCGGCAGTCGGTACCCGACGGCTACGGCAACTCGTACTTCTGGGTCAAGCCCGACCGCATCGTGCCGGCCGACCGCGTCCGTACCGTCCGCGGCCGTCTCGCCTACGAGGGCAGCGAAATCCGTCCCCTGAACGAGGATGACGTCCGCGCCGCCGCCCGCTTCTTCAAGGACCGCGACATCCGCACCGTCGGCGTGTGCCTGATGCACTCCTACGCCAACCCCGAGCACGAGCGCCGCGTCCGCGACATCCTCATGGAGGAGTACCCGGAGGCGACGGTGAGCATCTCCAGCGAGGTGCTGCGCGAGTACCGCGAGTACGAGCGGTCCATCACGACCCTCGTCGACGCCGCGGTCAAGCCCAACATTCGCAACTACGTCAACAACATCGCGAGCCGGCTCCGCGAGTTCTCCTCCGCCGAGGGCGAACAGCGCGACATCCCGTTCTACGTGATGAAGTCCAACGGTGGCGTGCTGTCGGCGAAGGAAGTCGTGCACCAGCCGATCACGACCGTGCTCTCCGGCCCCGCTGCCGGTGCCCTGGGTGCGGCCCTGATTGCCGGCGTCGCCGGCGTCGACCAGGTGCTGACCTGCGACGGTGGCGGCACCTCCACGGACGTCACCGTGGTCGTCGGCGGCGAGCCGGCACTCACCACGGAAGGTCGCGTGGGTGTCTACCCGTCCAAGATCCCCATGATCGACGTGGTGACCGTCGGCGCCGGCGGTGGCTCCATCGCGTGGATGACCCCCGAGGGCACCCTGCGCGTCGGCCCGCAGTCGGCGGGCGCCGATCCCGGACCCCTGTGCTACGCCAAGGGCGGCAACGAGCCGACCATCACCGACGCCCACGTCCTGCTCGGTCGCATCCCTCCCCACCTGCTCGGCGGTGAGATCCCGCTCGACACCGAACTCGCCCGCAAGGGCGTCGAGGAGCTCGCACACCGTCTCGGCCTCGAATTCGAGGCGTGCGCCACGGGCATTCTCGAAGTGTCGGCCTGGAACCAGGCCAACGCGCTGCGCCAGATCACCGTCAAGCGTGGTCTCGACGTCCGCGACTTCACCCTGGTGACCTTCGGCGGCTCCGGGTCGCTGCTGGCCTGTCGCCTCATCGACATCCTCGGTCTCAAGGACGTCCTCGTGCCGCTCGAGCCCGGCAACGTCTCGGCCTTCGGTCTGCTCACCGTCGATGTCCGCAACGACTATGTGCAGACGCACGTCAGCCGTCACGACCGGTTGAAGATCGACGAACTGCAGGCCGGACTCGACGCCCTCGCGGCCGAGGCCGAACGCGCTCTGGAGGACGAGGGATTCGGGCCCGACCAGCGGCAGTACGCCCGCTCGGCGGACCTGCGCTATTTCGGCCAGGCCTTCGAGGTGCGCGTGCCGGTGGGCGACGGCCCCATCACCCAGGAACTGATGGACGAGGCGGCCGAACGCTTCCACCAGGCCCACCGTGAGCTCTACGGTTACGACTTCCGCAACGATCCCCACCAGCACGTGGAATGGGTCAACCTCCGCGTCAGCGGTATCGGCCCCATCAAGCGACCGGAACTCGCCGAGATCGCCCCGGGCACGGGGGCGGACGACGCCCTCACCGGCACCCGTCAGGCGTACTTCGACGAGTGGGTCACCACCCGCGTGTACGACCGCGCCCGCCTCGGCGCCGGCGACGAACTCGAAGGTCCCGCCGTGATCGAGGAATTCAGCTCGACCATCCCGGTTCATCCCGGATTCCGCGCTCGCATCGACACTTTCGGCAACATCCGCCTCAGCAAGACGTCCGACTCGAACGGAGCCACCCGATGACTGCGACTCTCGAACCCGCCGCGGCCACGACCCGCAAGCCCTTCCGGCTGACCGACGCTTCGGGTAGCGCTCCCGATCCGGTGCTGGTCGAGATCGTCGCCGGCTATCTCGCCAGTGTCGAGATGGAGGTGGAGACCTCCATCTCCCGGACCTCGCGCTCGCCGATGATCCGCGACGCCCACGACTTCCGTGCCGGCATCCACGACCGCAACCTGCGCAAGCTCACCGGTCGTTCGTACTCGGCGCTCGTGCATCCGGTGGCGCGGGACTTCCCGCTCGAGACGATGAAGCCCGGCGACGTCTTCTTCCACAACGACGTCTACCTCTCCGAAGGCGGCATCGGGCACCTGCCCGACCTGTGTGTCACCGTCCCGGTCTTCGCGACCCGCCCCGGCGACACCGAGCCCTCGGTGGTCGCGTTCGTGCAGGCCTTCGGCCACCACGACGACATCGGCGGTTGCTGCCCGGGCTCCATGCCCTCGGGTGCGACCACCGTGTACGAGGAGGGACTGATGGTCCCGCCGATCAAGCTGTGGGACCAGGGCGTTCCCAACGAGGCGGCACTGCGCATCATGACCCGCAACTCCCGCATGCCCGATTCGCTCGCCGCCGACCTCGACGCCGAGTGCTCGGCGTGCCTCATGGGTGCGCGCCGGCTGTCGGAGCTGTTCGAACGCTACGGTGTCGAGACCGTCGAGGCCTGCTTCGACGCGATCCTCGATGCGACCACCGAGACGTACCGCCGCGAGATCCTCAGCAAGATCCCGGTGGGCACGTACACCTGGGAGGACTACGCCGAGCACGACGGTGTGGACGAGCCGATGCTGCACGTGCAGCGCATCACGCTCACCAAGACCTCCCCGGAGGACGAGGGCGGCGAGCGCCTGATCCTGGACTTCAACGGCACCGGACCGCAGGCGAAGGGTCCGATCAACCACTGCGGTGACTACGCCGACGGCAACTTCCTCATCAAGTGGCTGGCGCCGATCCTGCGCAACCTGGCCGACACCCCCGACCGCATGGCGGAACTGGACGTCAACGAAGGTGTCGTGCCGCTGATCGAGATGAAGTTCCCGGAGCCGGGCACCCTGATCACGCCGATCTTCCCGGCCCCCACCAACGCTCGGACGTTCGTGATCCTGCGTCTGCTCGGTGTGCTCTCCGGTGTGGTTGCCAAGGCGGTCGACGGCAACATGCCCGCCGACCAGGAGACCATCCGCTACACCGGTGTGTACGGCGAGGACTTCGACGGCCACTCGTACCTCATGCGTGAGGTGCTCGGCGGCGGCTCCGGCGGCCGGCACTACGCCGACGGCGAGGACACCATCCACGTGGTGCCCGACTCGCGGAACCTGCCCACGGAGTTCACCGAGAGCCGCTTCCCGTTCATCGTCGAGAAGCTGGGTCTGGCAATCGATTCCGGCGGAGCCGGTCGCTACCGCGGCGGTCTCGGCTACGAGAAGCACATCCGGATGCTCAAGGACGCGAACTTCATGTCCATCGCCGACCGTTCGATCCTCGCGTGCTGGGGTGTCAAGGGCGGTAAGGCCGGCAAGCCGTTCTCCGTCACCCTCGATCCCGGCGGCCCGAACGAGCGCGAGTTCGACGCCCTCACGGACGCCGAGCCGATCAAGGCCGGCGAAGTCGTGCGCATCCGCACCACCGGCGGCGGTGGCTGGGGCGACCCGCTCGATCGCCCGATCGACGAAGTGATCCGGGACGTTTTGTGGCGCAAGGTGTCCGTCGAGGGTGCCCGCGACGACTACGGTGTGGTCCTGAAGGACACCTCGGCCGACGAACCTGTCGCCGATGTGGAGGCCACCGACGCGCTGCGTGCGCAGCTGCGCGCCGAGCGCGGCGAGGAGGAGCCCTTCTTCGACCGCGGTCCCGGTTACGCCCGCCTGTCGGGTGGCGCCGAGTTCGCCGAGTACGACTTCGTCGGCAACTGATGCCGACGACGGCCGACATCTCCCGCGGCGCCGATCTCGCTGTGATCGGTGCCGCGGGGAAGACCGGAACGGCTGTCGTCTCGGCGCTGGAGACAGCAGACGCGACCCCCGTCCGCCGAGTGGTGCACACCGCTCGGCGGGCGGGGGATCGTGCTGTCGACCTCGAGACGGGCGCCGGACTCGCCGACGCGCTGTCGGGTTGCTGCGGCGTCTATTTCATCGCCCCGAACGTGCACCCCGACGAACCGGCACTGTTCGAGCGGTTCCTGAGGGCAGCGGCCGGGGCCGGTGTCGATCACGTCGTCTACCACTCCGTCGCCTGGCCGTACACGCCGGCGATGCCGCACCACCTCGACAAGGCGCGCTGCGAGGACATCCTGCACGCCTCCGGGGTGCGGTGGACCGTTCTGCAGCCCTGCGCGTACACGGAGAACTTCGCATCGGTGCTCGACGGATCGGTCGACGCACTCGACGTCCCCTACGACCCCGACGCGCAGTTCTCGTTCGTCGCGCTGGCGGATGTCGCCGCGGTGGCGGCCCGAGTCCTGATCGAGGGTGCGGACGTCCACCACGGCGCCACCTACGAGCTCGGGGGACCGGACGCGGTGAGCGTGCGACAGCTGTGCGCGGTCACCGGGCGATCGGTGGAGATCGAGCAGGTGTCCGTCCCGACGTGGATGGAGCGTCACGGCCGCGGCCTGTCCGAAGACGCCCGCGAACGCCTGGCCGCGATGTTCGACTTCTACGACGATCACGGCTTCGTCGCGGGGAGCGTGGTGACGGCGGCGCTGCTCGGCCGGGCACCCGCCCGCGTCGAGGATCTCGTCTCGTCGATGCCGCGCCGGTAACCCGCCGGTGGTGTAGGAAGGGGAACGTGACGGATCGCTCTGCGGACGGCCCCGACGCCGTCGACACCCTGCCCCCGCCCGTGCTCATCGCTGTCGATGAGGCCAGCGGTATCGGGGTGCTCACCCTCGACCGCCCGGAGCAGCGCAACCCGCTGTCGGTGGAGACGATGCGCGAGGTCATCGCCGGTCTGACGGCGCTCACGGCCGACACGAAGGTGATCGTGGTCCGCGCGGAGGGACCGGTGTTCTCGGCCGGGCACGACCTGCGGCAGATGATCGGACGCACGCTCGACGAGGAGCGCGCGATCTTCGAGACGTGCAACGAGATGATGCGGACGGTGCAGTCGATCCCTCAGCCGGTGATCGCATCGGTGCAGGGCACGGCGCTCGCGGCGGGATGCCAGCTCGTCGCGGCGTGCGATCTCGCCGTCGCCGCCACCGATGCCCGCTTCGGCACCCCCGGTGTGCGGATCGGGCTGTTCTGCTCCACACCGATGGTCGCGGTCAGCCGCGCGATCGGACGCAAGCGGGCGCTGCAGATGTTGCTGACCGGCGACACGATCGACGCGCAGACCGCCGCCGACTGGGGTCTGGTGAACTACGTCGTCGAACCGGAGGCGCTGGAAACCGCGACCACCGAACTCGCCCTGAAGATCACAGGTTCGTCCCCCGCCACGATGCGGATCGGCAAGGAGGCGTTCTACCGTCAGATCGATCTGCCGCAGGAGACGGCCTATGCCGCGATGGCGGAGACGATGGCGTCGAACGCGATGATCGGCGACGCGCAGGAGGGGATGACGGCCTTCCTCGAGAAGCGCGCGCCGGTCTGGAAGGGTCGCTGATTTCGAGCGGTCATCAAGTCTGGACGAGATGGTTGGACGTCCTATAAAGTTCGCTGCATGACCCCCGATCCGCGTCAGAGCACCGTCGACGGCATCCTCCACCGCACTGCCGCGCGTCATCCCGCCCGCGTCGCACTCCGCTTCGGCGACCGGCAGTTCACCTACCGGGAACTCGACGACGCCGTCACCCGCGCCGCTGCGCACCTGCTCTCCTTGGGTCTGGTCAAGGGCGACCGTGTGGCCGCCTACGGCACCAACTCCGACGGCTACGCGATCGGATATCTCGCCGCTGCCCGCGCCGGCCTGGTACACGTGCCGGTCAACTACGCGCTGCGCGGCGAGGAACTGTCGTACCTGCTCGGCCAGTCGGGCGCGAAGGCCGTGCTCGTCGACCCGGTGCTGCGGGAGAACCTCGACGCCGTCCTGGCCGACGTGCCGGCCGAGACCGTCGTCCCGCTCCGCGACGCCGACGACTCCCTGGTGGCGGTGGCGCAGGCGGGCGACGTGCCGACGCTCGACGTCGCGGTGGCCGACACCGACCTCGTCCAGCTCCTCTACACCTCGGGCACGACGTCGAAGCCCAAGGGCGCCATGATGACCCACCGGGCGCTCACCTTCGAGTACATGTCGTCGATCGAGGCGCTCGACCTGTCGGCCGGCGACGACCCGCTCGTGTGCATGCCCCTCTACCACTCCGCCGCGATGCACGTCTTCCTCATCCCGTATTTCGCGGTGGGCGCGACCGTACGGCTGCTGCCCGCACCCGACGTCGCCGAGATCCTCCGGCTGGTGGAGGAGGAGCGCATCGGATCGCTGTTCCTCGCCCCGACCGTGTGGGTACCGCTGACCAACCATCCCGACCTCGACGAGCGTGACCTGTCGTCGCTGCGCAAGGCGCAGTACGGGGCGTCGATCATGCCGGTCACCGTCCTCGAGCGACTGCGCGGACGCTACCCGGAGCTCGGCTTCTACAACTGCTTCGGCCAATCCGAGATCGGCCCGCTCGCCACCGTTCTCCGTCCCGAGGAGCACGATGCGCGTCCAGCCTCGTGCGGCCGGGCCGTGCTGTTCGTCGAGACCCGCGTCGTCGACGCCGACGGCAACGACGTCCCCGACGGTGAACCCGGCGAGATCCTGTACCGCTCACCGCAACTGTGCCTGGGCTATTGGGAGAACCCCGCCGCGACCGAGGAGGCCTTCCGCGACGGCTGGTTCCACTCCGGCGACCTCGTCACCCGCGATGCCGAGGGCTTCATCACCGTCGTCGACCGCATCAAGGACGTCATCAACACCGGTGGCATCCTCGTGGCCTCGCGCGAGGTCGAGGACGCGATCTACACACACCCGGCCGTCGCCGAGGCCGCGGTGATCGGTACTCCGGACGAGAAGTGGATCGAAGCGGTGACCGCGGTGGTCGTCCTCAAGGACGGTCACGAACTCGACGAGGTCACTTTGATCGACCATGTCAAACAGCGCCTCGCACCGTTCAAGGTGCCCAAGGCCGTTCGCTTCGCCGACGTCCTGCCGCGTAATCAGAGCGGCAAGCTCCTCAAGCGCGAACTGCGCGGATCCTGACCACTCTCCGAACCGACCACTGCGAAAAGGAAGCCGAGTTCGATGCCGAAGAAGCACGTCGCCTCCTGGTACGACGACGAGGTCTCTGCCGTCTACGAACTCGCGCGCGAGTTCTTCGATCGCGAGGTCATGGGTAAGGCCGAGAAGTGGGACTCGCAGCGCCGTATCGATCGTGAGGTGTGGCTCGAAGCCGGCAAACTCGGTCTGCTGTGCTGCTCGATCCCCGAGGAATACGGCGGTGGCGGCGGCACCTTCGCGCACGACCTCGCGGTGTTCGATGCGCAGGGTTACTCCGGCGACCTCGCGTTCGGCAACTCCGTGCACAGCGGCATCGTGGCGCACTACATCCTCGAATACGGCAACGAGGAGCAGAAGAAGGCGTGGCTGCCGGGCATGGCCACCGGCGAGATCCTCGGCGCCATCGGCATGACCGAACCCGGCGCAGGGTCGGACCTCAAGGCCATCAAGACCACCGCGGTGCGTGACGGCGACCACTACGTCGTCAACGGCTCGAAGACCTTCATCACCAACGGTTCCTCGGCCGACGTCATCGTCCTCGCCGTCAAGACCGACCCGAAGGCCGGCGCCAAGGGCGTGTCGCTGCTCATCGTGGATCTCCGTGACGCCCCGGGCTTCTCGGTGGGCCGTGTGCTCGACAAGGTCGGCCAGCACGCCGCCGACACCTCCGAGCTGTCGTTCGTCGACGTGCGCGTGCCCGTGACGAACCTGCTCGGCGAATCCGAAGGTCTCGGCTTCGGTCAGCTCATGGCACAGCTCGTGCAGGAACGTCTGATCATCGGCGCGCAGGCCGCCGGTGCGATGGACCGGGCCGTCGAGGAGACCGTCCGCTATACCAAGGCGCGACAAGCGTTCGGGCACAGCCTGTTCGAGTTCCAGAACACGGCCTTCGAACTCGCCGAGTGTCGGACCGTCGCCCGCACCTGCCGCATCTTCCTCGACCACTGCATCGAGCAGCACCTGAAGGGTGAACTCGATCCGTCGGACGCCGCGATGGTCAAGTACTGGCTGACCGACAAGCAGTGCGAGGTCATCGACCGGTGCGTGCAGCTGCACGGCGGCTACGGCTACATGCGCGAATACCTCATCGCGCGGATGTACGAGGACGCCCGCGTCCAGCGGATCTACGCCGGGGCGAACGAGGTCATGAAGCAGATCATCGCGCGGGCGCTGTAGAGCGGGACGGGCCCTACCTCACCACGGGCGGCTGGTGGTGAGGTACTTCGCCATCTCCTGGCTCTGCGCGCGGTGCATGCGCCGGTGCTCCGCTCGCTCGTCACCGGACGCGTTGAGCTTGCGTTCCTCGTCGGACTCGGGCAGTACCGGCGGGACCTGCATGGTTCGTCCGCCGTCGTCGACGGCGACGAAGGTGAGGAAGGCGGTCGCGGCGATGCGTCGTTCACCGCTGCGCAGATCCTCTGCGGTGACCTTGACGAAGACCTCCATCGAGCTGCGTCCGGTCCAGGTCACGAACGACTCGAGGCACACCGAGTCCGACGGGCGAATGGGTTCGAGGAAGGCCACCGAGTCGGTCGACGCCGTCACGACCGAGGCACGACTGTGACGTGTCGCGGAGATCGACGCCGTCATGTCGATGTCGCTCATCAGCTTCCCGCCGAACAACGTGTTGTGGTCATTGACATCGTTGGGAAATACCCTGCTGGTCTTGACGACTCGGGATTCTCGGCAAGGTTTGGCCTGCACGCGTGGTCCTTTCGTAGGTCGTGCTCGCGGCGGGATCTCCGCCGGAGGCACCGTGTCGAGCCTACGACCGCTGCTGCGCGGGAATCGACGCCGATCGGGTGTGATACTCGACAAGCCTGGACAGCATCGAGACGAGCAGCGCGCGTTCGTCCGCGTCGAGGGGAGCGAACGCCTCGTCCTGCGCCTCGGTGAGCATCCGGTCGAGATCGAACAACCGTCTCCGTCCGCGGCGGGGGAGGGTGATGATGTTGCGCCGCCGATCGGCGGGGTCGGAGGCGCGTTCGACGAACCGGCGGTCCACCAGTGCGTCGACGGTGGCCGCGACATCGCTGCGATCGAGCCCGCAGCGCCGGGCGAGGTCGACCTGGCTGGACGGGCCGTATTCCGCGAGGGCGGCCAGGATCCGGTAATGGTGGCCTCGGGCATCGGCGGAGTCGAGGCGGTCGAACACGACGCGATGTACGTGTCGTGCCGCCTGGGTCATCAGATAGCTCGGAAGGTGTCCGAGCCGATCGGGGCCGGCCGCGTCGTGGGTGGCGGACATGGGGTCGAGTCTACGAGTACCGACCCGGCGGAGCGAGACCCCGTCACCGCCGCCGGTGGTCGGTGATCGGCGTGCGGGGTCCACGCTTCGGTACTCGCGCGTAGCCGCCGGACTCGACGATCAGTCGCACAGCCCGATAACGTTGGGGACGTAGAGGTTCGAGGTATTCGACCATGTCGGGATCGTCGAGAGGCCTGCCGAGCAGCGCCCATCCGACGACCTTCGCGAGGTGGTAGTCGCCGACGGAGAGCGCATCGGTGTCGCCGAACGCGCGCTGAGCCACCTCCGCGGCCGTCCACACGCCCACCCCCGGCACGACCCGCAGCTTCCGCCGGGCGGCGGCGGCCGGTTCGTGCGCGAGGCGCTCGAGAGAGTCGGCGAGCTGCGCGCACCGCACCACGGTCCGTGCGCGGCCGGGGTCGACGTTCGCCCGATGGAACTCCCACGACGGGACCGTTCGCCAGGCCGCCGCGGAGGGCGGCACGCGCATGCCCTCCGGTGCGGGTCCCGGCGCCGGATCGCCGAACCGGGTGACGAGGCGCCGCCACGACGCGAACGCCGCCACCCCGTGCACCCGTTGTTCCAGGATGGCGGGGACGAGAGATTCGAGCACCCGGCCGGTGCGGGGTATGCGCAGGGCGGGCATTCTCCGGTGCGCCTCGACGAGGGCGGGATGCTCGGGGGCGAAGGCCGACGGGTCGTCGTCGGCGCCGAGCAGGGCCGGCAGTCGATCGGCCAGCTCGGCCGCTCCCGGTCCCCACGCCAGACACCGCGCGCCGTGCGGGCCGTCCTGGGTGAGCCGGTAGGTCACGGCTCCGGTGTCCATGCGGGAGGTGCGCCACACGGCGCCTGTGATGACGCGATGACACGGATCCCACGGCCCGCGCTGGAGCGGCCGCAGGGTGCGCACCACGTCGACGGGCCACGGCACGCGCACGCGGGTGTCGAGGGACGCGTCGTCCACCACCCTCACGATGCGAGGGCCTCGCTCGTCGGACACGGTCACCGCACTACCGTACTCCGGGCGCTGGAGCCGACTTTCGCGACTCTGTGCGCTGGAGCCGACTTTCGTGGTGTCGGAGGGTGCGGCTATGGTCGGGCGCATGATCATCGTGAGCACCGACGGATCCTGCCTGCGCAATCCCGGCGGCGCCATCGGGTGGGCGTGGGTCAATCACGAGGGGCCCAGCGCGTCGGGCGGTGAGCGTTCGGGCACGAATCAGATCGCCGAGCTCCGGGCGGTGCTCGAGGCATTGCGGGCGCATCCCGGTGCCGAGCCGATGATCATCGAATCCGATTCGCAGTACGCGATCAAGTGCGCGTCCGAATGGCTGCCGGGATGGAAGCGCAAGGGGTGGAAGACGGCTACCGGCGCGCCGGTGAAGAATCTCGAACTCGTGCGCGCCATCGACCGCGAGCTCACCGATCGCACCGGACCGGTGCGGTTCCGCTGGGTGCGCGGCCACGTCGGCAACCACTTCAACGAGATGGCCGACACGCTCGCCGGGCAGGCCGCCCGCGAGATCGCGGCGCAGCCCGGACCGATCGAGGTGCCCAGCGCGCCCGTGGTCGCGCACAAGCCGCCGAAGCGCGCCGGCGACGCCGAATTGACCTTGTTCTGAGCGCAGTTCGGTTCAGCGTGCGTAGACCGCGGTGGGCCGACCGTTGATCGCGTGGACTGTTACGGGGGTGTCGAACACGTCGGTCAGGATCTCGTCCCGCATGATCTCGTCGCTCGTGCCGCCCGTCACGATCAGGCCGTCGCGCAACGCGATGATGTGATCGGAGTACGCGGCGGCGATGTTCACGTCGTGGATGACGAGCACGATCGTCTTGCCGAGCTCGTCCGCCGCCCGCCGCAGCTGACGCATCATCAGCACGGCGTGCTTCATGTCGAGATTGTTGAGCGGCTCGTCGAGCAGGACGTACTTGGTGTCCTGTGCCAGCACCATCGCCACGAAGGTGCGCTGCCGCTGGCCACCGGAGAGCTGGTCGAGGAAGCGGTCTGCGAGGTCGGTGAGGTTGAGGAACTCCATCGCCTCGTCGACGTGCCGTTCGTCTTCCGCCGTGAGCCGGCCCTGGCAGTGCGGGAACCGGCCGAAGCCGACCAGTTCGCGGACCGTCAGGCGCGCGGTGATGTGGTTCTCCTGCCGCAGGATCGACAGATGCTTGGCCAGCTCCCGGGTCTTCGTGGAATGCACGTCGAGTCCGCCCACGGTGACGGTGCCCGTGGTGGGCTGGAGCAGACGGCCGATGATCGTCATGAGCGTGGACTTGCCGGCGCCGTTCGGTCCGATCAGCGAGGTGATGCCGCCCTCGCGGATCGTGCCGGAGACGGGTCCGAGGACCCGCTTGTCCCGGTACGACATCGAGACGTCGTGGAACTCGATCACAGCGTTCCCTTTCTCAGGAGCATGAACAGGAACAGGATGCCGCCGACGAACTCGATGATCACCGTGAGGAATCCGCCCGCGTAGAAGATGTGCTGCATGAAGAACTGGCCGAAGGCGAGGGTGATCACGCCCAGCAGGAACGCCATGGGCATCACGTACTGGTGCTTGTACGTCCCGGCGATCTGATAGGCGAGGGTCGCGATGAGGAATCCGAAGAAGGTCATCGGCCCTGCCAGCGCGGTCGCGAATGCCACGAGCAGCGCGATGAGGACGAGCATCAGCGTCAGCTCGCGTTTGTAGGCGACACCGATGTTGGTCGCGGTGTCGCGGCCGAGCAGCAGTGCGTCGAGGCGGTGGCGACGACGCCACAGGATCACCCCGACGACGATGCAGATGCCGAACGCGAGGGGCAGATAGTCGCCGGGCACAGACGACAAGCGGCCCATCAGCTCGACCGAGAGCATGTCGTATTCGGTGGGGGAGAGCACCCGCTGGACGAACGTCGACAGACTGTCGAAGGCCATGCCGAGCACGACGCCCACGAGCAGCATCAGGAACAGGCTGCCGAACCGGCCGGAGAACAACCAGCGGTAGAGCAGGGTCGCCAGCACCACCATGAGCGCGGTCTGCAGGACGAGCTTGGGGATGCCCTCGGAGGTCGCGATCGCGGTGGCTCCGAAGAAGAAGACCGTCAGCGTCTGCATCAGCGTGTACAGGGAGTCGAACCCGATGATGGACGGCGTCAGGATGCGGTTGTCGGTGACCGTGTGGAACACGACGGTTCCCATGCCGTGCGCGAACGCCGCGACCAGCATGGCGCCGAGAACCGTGAGGCGGCGCGGGAAGGTGAAGTCGAACGAGCCGCGGATGAACAGGAACAGATAGCACGCGACCGCGACGACGGCGATCATCGCGACGACGGCCAGGCGCACCCTCGGCGACAGGCGACGGCGCTCGCTCTTGCCGGTCGGGACGGCCCGTGCGCGCACGGAATCAAGCACTGACATGACGACGCTGCCTCAGAACGAGAGTGATGAAGACGGCGGCGCCGACGACGCCGAGGACGACGGACGCGGGAATCTCCATGGGGGCGACGATCGTGCGGCCGACGAGGTCGCACGCGAGAAGCAGTCCGGCGCCGACGACGGCGACCCAGGGCAAGTTCTTGTGCATGTCGTCGCCGAGCATCATCGACACGAGATTCGGCACGATCAGGCCGAGGAACGGGATGAAGCCGACCACGACGGTGGTGACGCCGGTGGCGACCGCGACGAGAGTGACCCCGAGGAAGACGACCTGCTCGTACTTCAGGCCCACATTGGTGGCGAGGTCCTTACCGAGACCGGCGATGGTGAACCGGTCGGCGAGAAGATAAGCGAGGACAGCGACCGCGAGCACCGCCCACAGTGGTTCGTAGAAGCCGCGCACGACGCTGCTGAAACCACCCGAACGCCACGCCGACATCGACTGCAGCAGGTCGAAGTTGCCGGCGAGGAAAGTGGTGATCGAGCCGACCACGGCACCGAGCATGATGCCGACGAGCGGCACGATGATCGACGACTTCAGGGCGATGCGGCGCAGGACGACGATGAACACCATCGTTCCGGCGAACGCGAAGATCACCGCGATCACCATCTTGACCATCGGCGACGCGTCGGGAACGACGATCAAGGTGGCGAGCAGGCCGAGACCGGCCCACTGCGCGGTGCCCGCGGTGGTCGGTTCGACGAACTTGTTCTGGGTGATCAATTGCATGATCACGCCCGAGATGCTCATCGCGACGGCCGCGAAGATCAGGGCGAGGGTTCGCGGCACGCGGGAGATGAAGAACATCTCGCGGGCCGCGGGGTCGTGGATCAGCGACTCGATGGTGATGTCGTAGCCGCCGACCATCAGGGACGCCACGGTCAGTGCTAGAACGACCACCGAGATCACCGGCAGCAGCATTGTGTTCTTCGTCATGGGACTCGGATCCGGAGAAGGGCGCTTACACACGCAGCCTGCCCCGGCCCGTGATCCGGGCCGGGGCAGGCTGCTGTGGAGCGTCGAACAACAGGGGACCTACTGTGCAGACCGGTTCGCGGTGTCGAAGGCATCGGCGATCTGCTGGAACGCCTCGGTGTAGGATTCGATGCCCTCACGTTTGTAGAAGTCGTTGTCCAGGTAGATGATCTGGTCCTTCGTGGCGAAGGTGGTGGCGGCGAATGCTTCCTGCGCGTCGATGACGGAGGCCGCCGGTTGCGGGGTTGCCTCGCCCGGAACGGCGACGGCGGAATCGCGGTCCAGCACGATCATCCAGTCGGGGTCGGCCTGCGCGATGGTCTCGGGAGCCAGACCGGAATCGCCGTGGACGTCGCCGGCGTCCCCGGCGAACACGTCCTTCAGGTTCACGCCCTCGAGCAGGCGGCCGATGCGGCCCGAAGCGTTGTCGATCTTGCCGCCGGCGACGACGGCGAGGAAGACGCTCTCGCCGTTCGTGGCGGCCCGAGCGGCCTCGGTGGCGGCATCGAGCTCGGCGACGATCTCCTGGGATTCGGCTTCCTTCCCGAAGATCCGACCGAGGGTGAGGGTCTGATCCTTCAATCCCTGGATGTAACCGCCCTCGGAGTCGTCCAGCGCGGAGACGTCGACGACGGGAGCGATCTTCGACAGTTCCCCGGTGAACTCGGCGAAGCGCGACCCGCCGATGATCAGGTCCGGCTCGGCTTCACTCACGAGCTCGAGCTTCGGCTCACGATGAGTGCCGACGTCGAGAATGGAGTCGTTCCGGCGCCACTCGTCGAAGCCCGTGTTGGGGAGGAGGGTCTTCGGCAGGGCGACAGGGGTGATGCCCCAGTCGCGCAGCATCTCGAACGACTTGTTGTCGAGGGCGACCACGCGCTCGGGGGCCACCGGAACTTCCATCTCACCGTTGTTGGTCTCGACGGTGACCGTCGCGCCGTTCCCGGATGCGGGCGCATCGGTGCCGCTGTTCCCGCATCCGGTGAGGACGAGCGCGCCGACGAGGGCCGGGGCGAACAGCATGCGTTTGAAATTCAGTTTCACGGTGTGACTCCGAGGGGCGGGGCGGCGTTGTGACGGAAGCCAGAACGCTCGAGGTTTGGTAAGGCAACGATCACATAGTATTGGTTAGCCAATCCTGCGTTGCCCTCGGGTCTCGTGACGTGGATCGCCGGGAGGAAGCGTGGGATCGTCCGTTCCCCGGTGCCACGGATTCACGGGTACGGTCACGTCATGAACGAAGCCGAGCGGATCGCCGGGTTCCGTAGCGTTCACGGACTCGACCACCTCGTGGATGTCCACACGCATTTCATGCCCCGCCGGGTCATGGACAAGGTCTGGGCATACTTCGACTCCGCGGGGCCGCTCATCGGACGCCCGTGGCCGATCACCTACCGGCACGACGAGGAAGAGCGCGTCGCTCGGCTGCGCGAGTTCGGGGTAGCGCGGTTCACCGCGATGCTGTACCCGCACAAACCCGCGATGGCGGCATGGCTCAACTCGTGGGCGGCCGATTTCGCGTCACGCACCCCCGACTGTCTCCACACCGCCACCTTCTATCCCGAATCCGACGCGAAGGACTACGTCGCGTCGGCGCTCGAGGCGGGTGCACGTGTGTTCAAATCCCACATCCAGGTCGGCGACTATTCACCGCTCGACCCGCTCCTCCACGACGTGTGGGGTCTCCTCGAGGACTCGGGCGTGCCCATCGTCGTGCACTGCGGGTCGGGACCGGCGCCCGGTGCCCACACCGGCCCCGCACCCATGCACGAACTTCTGCGCCGGTTTCCACGGCTGACGGTGATCGTCGCGCACATGGGCATGCCCGAGTACCGCGAATTCCTCGATCTCGCCGAGCAGTACGAGCGGGTCTACCTCGATACGACGATGGCATTCACCGATTTCGTCGAGAAGGACACCCCGTTCCCGCCGGACCAGCTCCCCCGTCTCGACGCACTTCGGGAGAAGATCCTCCTGGGCAGCGACTTCCCGAACATCCCGTACGGCTACATCCACCAGCTCGAGGCGCTCGAACGCGTTGCCCCGGACAGCGAGTGGATTCGCGCGGTGTGCCGCGCGAATGCCACTGCACTGTTCGGGCTCGACGGGTGAGCGCGCGGGGTGGTGCCCCGCTCGCTCAGACGGAGATCGCGCGCCGGAGGATCTTGCCGGTCGCGTTGCGCGGGAGCAGATCCTGCGTGATCCGCCAGACGGTCGGGATCTTGTAGTAGGCCAACTGCTCGGCACAGAAGGACCGCAGCTCGTCCTCGCCGACGGTGCTGGTGGACCGCAGCACCACCACCGCTGCGACCTCCTGACCCAGATCGTCGTGTTCGACGCCGATCACGGCGCATTCCACGACGTCGGGATGTTCGTCGAGGCGCTGTTCGATCTCCGTCGGGTAGACGTTCTCCCCGCCGCGCAGGATCAGATCGGACCGTCGCCCGGTCAACCGCAGGCGGCCGTTCTCGACCGTGCCGTAATCCCCGGTGCGCAACCATCCGTCGGCGGTGATCGCGGCTGCGGTCGCGTCCGGGTCCTCCCAGTAGCCGAGCATCACGTAGGGGCTGCGGACGCACACCTCACCTTCGGTGCCGTCGGGTACCCGCTCACCGAACGGATCACGGATCTCCAGGCTCACCGTGATGATCGGGTTGCCGAGCGTGCCGGGGAACGCCTCGAGTTCGGGAGCCGTGGCCACGGCGATGGCCGTGCTGCATTCGGTCAGTCCGTAACTGTCCACCAGCGCCTGCTCCGCGAAGGGGAACTTCTCACGCAACCGCTGCTTCAGCGCGGGGGAGGACGGAGCCGACGCGAGCGCGAACGCCGTGAGCGAGGACAGGTCGTACCTGTCGGGGTTCTCGTGCTCGAGCATGCGCGCGGCCATGGTCGGCACAGCGCCCCAGTTGGTCACCTTCTCCCGCTCGATGAGGGTGAACACCTTGTCGACGTCGAATGCGCCTTCGGTCATGACGACGGCACTGCCCGTCGCCAGTCGCGGCACCGCCAGATTGTGCAGGCTGGCGATGTGGAACAGCGGCGAGACCAGCAGGTACCGGCTCTCGCTGGGCACCGAGTCGTCGTAGGGGCGCTGGTACATCCCCGCGACCAGCGCGTCCGAAAAACGGTGGTAGTCGACCACGGCGAGGACGTTGCGATGCGAATGCAGGGCACCCTTCGGGCGCCCGCTCGTCCCGCTGGTGAACAGGATGACCGCCGGATCGTCCTCGTCCACATCGGTGGACGGCAGTTCCGGGCCGGCCTTCTCGGACACGATCCGCGGCACGTCCTGCTCGATGGTGAGCAGCTCGTAGCCGGAGGCGTCGGCCGCGGCGAGAAGCTGGGCGCGCTTGGCGTCGGCGACGATCACCTTCGGCCCGGTGAGATCCACCCCGTAGGCGATCTCGGCCGGAGTCCACCACGAGTTGAGTCCCACCGCGATCGCGCCGAGGCACTGGGCCGCCCAGAAGGTGACGATCCATTCGGGCGAATTGGCGGCCAGGACGGCGACACGATCACCCTTGCGCACGCCGTAGTCGTCACGTAGCGCGGTGGCCAGTGCGGCGACCGCATCGGCGTGTTCGGTGAACGAGATCCGGCGATCGGCGGTGACGAGGTAGTCGCGATCGCCCCATCGCCGGGATTCGGCGACGAGGTCGCCGATCCGTCTGCCGCGGTTGCGCATCACCTGCATGCGGTTACCGCGTACGTCCTCGTCCACGAGCTCGAATCGGCCGCCGGGGCCGGTGAGTCGAAGAACGACATTCTGCAGCATCTGCTGCAGATCCGCTGGTGCTGTCAAGGATCTGCCTTTCTGGGGGTCCCGCACGTATCGGTCGCGCAGCAGGGTATACGCCGGAGCGCGGGGCATCTGCGCGGGTGACCGAGTGCACCGATCGTACGTGCTGTGTCGACTGTCACAAATCCGTCTCGGTGAGTGGGAGTGGCCCAGGTCTCACTCGGCGAGGTGGCTACCTTCGCGGCACCCGGCCTACAGTCCGGCGCCCCCTCATCGCGCCTCGGCCCAGACCGAGACGAAGGAGTACATCGTCGTGAAACTCAGTGCTGCATCGAAATCGATGGCGGGCCTGTTCGCCATCGTAGTGGCGACGTCCGCGTGTGCGTCGGACCGCGGTGCCGACCCGTCGGCCGGCGCGCTCGCTCCGGCAGGGGCCGGGGCCGCCGTGGCCGGCCAGTCGGCCGAGGCGTCGTTCGGAACGCTCGCCTCCCCCTGTGGTCCCGGGGAGGCGTCGGGGAACACCGATCAGGGGGTCAGCGACACCGAGATCCGCATCGGCTACGGCGACGATCGCGGTTTCGTCAAGAGTGCCGGCCTGAACAAGGAGATGGGTGACGCCGTCACCGCCATGATCGACTGGTGCAACGCGCAGGGCGGCATCAACGGCCGCACGATCGTCGGCACCAACTACGACGCCGCGATGACGCAGGCCAACGCCGTGATGCAGGACGCGTGTGCGAACCAGTTCATGATGGTCGGGCACGGCTTCGCCATGGATCAGACCTCCGAGCAGACCCGGGTCGCGTGCAATCTCGCCGCGGTTCCCGCCTTCACCGTGTCTCCCGATGCGGCCAACGGCCCGATGACCTATCAGGGCGTCCCGTTCCCGGTCGACTATGCGAACGGCTCACAGTGGTTCCAGATCGCCGAGATGTACCCCGAGCTGCTCGGCGAGTTCGACGTCATCGACAGCACGATGCCCACGATCATCTCGGCCAGCACCAAGATCCGGTCCATCGCCAAGGCTGCCGGCTTCACGCTCAAGAACTGCGGTGTCACCCTCAACTACGAAGGGGAGTCGAGCTACGCGCCCTTCGCCGAGAAGTTCAAGCAGTGCGGCGTCAAGGGCCTGTGGACCTCACGTTCTCCGGTTCCGGCCGAGTTCAACTTCGTGAAGGCACTCGACCAGGCCGGCATCGATCCGATCCTGCTCGGAGAGGCCACCTGGTACGGCAACGCGGCCCAGGCCTGGAACGGTGAGAACGGCCTGCTCGACAATCTCCATGCCGGCATGACCTTCCAGATGATCGAGAACGCCGATGCCGTACCGGCCGTGAAGAAGTACGTCGAGCTCGTCACGAAGCAGAACGGCAAGACCGCGCTGCTCGGCATGCAGGCCACCTCCTCGTTCCTGCTGTGGGCGACCGCCGCGGACGCGTGCGGATCGGATCTGACCCGTCAGTGTGTCGTCGACGAACTCTCCCAGATCCACGAATGGGACGGCGGCGGGTTGCACGCGGTCACCGATCCCGGCAACAACATGCCCGCGACCTGCGGTCTCGTCGTGAAGCTCGAAGGCGCCGAGTACACCCAGGCGTTCCCGGCGGAGGCAGGCACCTTCAAGTGCGACGATCGCTACAGTGTCGCGACCGATCCCAGCACCTGGGGCACCGAGCTGGGGCCCGACCGCATCGCGACGAAATACCTGAACCCCAACGTCATTCGACCGACCGTCTGATCCGCGGGCCGGTGCCGGCGGACGTGACACACGTCCGCCGGCACCCCGACCAGAGGTACTCGCATGGACACCTTTCTGACCTTCACGATCGTGGGGTTGGTGCTCGGATCGGTTTACGCGATCGCTGCATCGGGCCTCGTTCTCACCTACAACACGTCCGGCATCTTCAACTTCGCGCACGGCGCGCAGGCGATGCTCGGGGCGTTCGTCTACTGGCAACTGCGCTACGGCTGGGGCCTGCCCACGCCGGTCGCGTTGCTCATCGTCCTCGGCGTGCTCGGCCCGCTGACGGGTCTGTTGCTCTACGTCGTGATCATGCGTGGCATGCGCGACACCGCCGAGGTCACCAAGATCGTGGTCACGGTGTCGATCCTGCTCGGCATGCTCTCGATCTCGCACTGGTTCTGGCATCCCGAGACCGCCCGCACCATGTCCATGTTCTTCGGCGACCAGGCGAAGATCGAACTGTTCGGCGTCGCCGTCCGCTACCACGAGCTGATCTGCATCGGGGCCGCCGTGCTCATCGCCGTCGGGCTGCGCGTGATGTTCGTCCGCACACGCGCCGGTGTCGCGATGCGGGCCGTGGTCGACGATCCCGACCTGTTGCGTCTGAACGGACACGACCCCGACCGGCTTGCGGCGCTGTCCTGGATGATGGGTTCGACCCTCGCGGTGCTCGCCGGTGTCCTCGTGACACCGATCAGCGGTGGCACCCTCGAAGCGAACATGCTGACGTTGCTCGTCATCGACGCGTTCGCGGCAGCGATGTTCGGCCGGTTGCGCAGCATCCCGCGCACCTTCGCCGGCGCTCTGTTCCTCGGCCTGGCCGCCACCTACGTGCTGGCCTATTTCCCGACCGCGTGGACGTGGACGTCGAACCTGCGTGTGTCGCTACCGATGATCGCGCTGTTCGTCGTTCTCATCGTGCTGCCCCAGGATCGGTTGCGCGGGGCCGTGACCCGCACCCGTGAGCGGTACCACGTGCCGTCGGTGCGCAAGGCGATCGCCTGGGCGGTGGCCCTCGTCGTCATCGTCTACGCCGTCCGATTGCTGATGGTGACGTCGGCGATCACGACCCTGACGATCGGCATGACCTTCGCGATCATCGCGCTGTCGCTGACCCTCCTGACCGGCTACGCCGGCGAGATGAACCTGGCGCCGGTGTCGTTCGGGGCGATCGCGACGATCGTGGCATTCCACTTCGGTATCTCCGGAACCGGATTGGCCGCCCACCTGAACGTGTGGGGCGTGGCGCTCGGCGTCGCCGTCACCGCCGTCATCGGTGGACTCATCGCGCTGCCGGCGCTGCGGCTGCGCGGCCTGTATCTCGCTCTGGCCACGATGGCGTTCGGGGTGTTCCTGTCGAACATGGTGCTGCGCGACACCACCCGGCACGAATTGTTCGGTGTCGAGTTCTCGCTGTTCACCGACGGGAACATCGCGATCCCACCGCTGAAGGTCGGGCCCCTGGACCTGCGGAACGAGACGACCTTCCTCATGACGATGACGGTGCTCTTCGCTGTTCTCGGCGTGGGCGTGATCGCGTTGCGTAACAGCGGCTACGGGCGCCGGCTCGCGGCGATGAAGGATAGTCCCGCGGCGGCCGCGATGCTCGGCCAGAGCCTGGTGCGTCTCAAGTTCGGCGTGTTCACCCTGTCGGCGGGTATCGCCGGGCTGGGTGGGTTGTTCATGTCGAGCGCGATGGGTTCGGTGTCGAACGAGAGCTTCTCGATCATGGTGAGCCTGTCGGTGCTGATGCTCACCGTCGTGGCCGGCATCGGATACGTCTCCGGCGCGCTGTTCGGTGGTCTGATGTCGGGTATCGGTTTCGCCGTCATCATGGTGTCGTTCTCGAATCTTGCTGCAGAACAACCGGAACTGGCCGGAATGTGGACTTTCCTCGGGAACGTCGCCGCAGTGAGCCCCGCCCTCATCGGTATCGGGGTCGCGGCCAACCCGAGCGGCAGTGTCCATCAGATGGTCGAGGGTTACCGCGGGCTGAGGAACGCGAAACCCGTACTGGTCGGTGGAGCTGCGGTCGTGCTCGTGTCCTACCTGCTCGCGTTGACCGGCGTCCTCGACAACTGGTGGTTCGCGTCGATCACGATCGTGACGGTGTTCATGCTGCCGGTGATGGGGCAGTGGCTGATGCCCGAAGCAGTGCTCGGTGCCGAGGAAGCACAGCGGCGCGCGCCGCTGATCCCCGAGCGGATCGGCGTCGACGAACCCTACGGTGCGCAGACGCGGGACGAGATCGATCGTGAACTCGGCATCGACGAGTATCTGTCGGCTCGTCCCACCGGGACGGAGAAGGAACTGATTTCCCATGGCTGAGACATCGATTCTGGAAACACGCGGTGTCACCGTGCGATTCGGAGGTCACGTCGCCGTCAAGGACGTGAGCATCGGAATCGCACCGGGAACCGTGACAGGGCTGATCGGGCCCAACGGGGCCGGGAAGACGACACTGTTCAACACGATCACCGGTTTGCAGCGGCCGACGGCCGGCAAGGTTTTCCTCGACGGCCGCGACATCACGTCGCTGCCGCCCTACAAGAGGGCCCGCATGGGCATGGCCCGCACGTTCCAGCGCCTCGAATTGTTCGTATCGCTGTCCGTGCGGGACAACCTCCGGGTGGCGGGTGACATCCACAACGCCAACGGCCACAACAAGGTCGATGTGGACGAGGAAGCCGACCGCCTGCTCGAACTGACCGGCCTGACCGACATCGCGGGGACCGACGTCTCGGACGTGCCCACCGGCCGCGCGCGCGTGGTGGAGGTGGCGCGGGCGCTGATGACGTCACCGCGCGTGCTGCTGCTCGACGAGCCCGCCTCCGGGCAGACCGAGCAGGAAACCGAGGCGTTCGCCGCACTGCTCGGCGATCTCGCGCAGGACGGTCTCGCGATATGCCTTGTCGAGCACGATATCCCGCTGGTGATGAAGATCTGTTCTCATATCCACGTGCTCGACTACGGCGCGGTGCTCGCGAGTGGTCTGCCGGAGGAGATCAGGAACGATCCGGCAGTGATCAACGCGTACATCGGCACCGAGGAGGAGGCGGTATGAGTAACGAACCGTTGCTCGAACTGTCCGGCGTCCGAGCCGGATACGGTGCGATCGAGGTGTTGCACGGCGTCGACCTGGTTCTCGAACCGGGAGCGGTGGTCGCTCTGCTCGGACCCAACGGCGGAGGCAAGACGACGACTTTGCGGGTGTGCTCGGGCATCCATCCCGTGTCGTCGGGAGAGTTCCGGTTGGCCGGTCGTGTCGTCAACGGTGTGTCCGCGGCGGAACTCGCACGTCTGGGAGTGTGTTCGATCCCCGAGGGCCGGGGAATCTTCCCGAACCTCACCGTGCGCGAGAATTTGTGGATCGGAACGGGTACCGGTGTTCCGCTCGCGGATCTCGAAGAGGTCGCGTACACCCGGTTCCCGGTGCTGGGTGAACGCCGCACGCAGTTGGCCGGTTCGATGTCGGGTGGCGAACAGCAGATGCTCGCCTTGTCGCGGGCACTCGGGACCCATCCGACGGTGCTGTTGCTGGACGAATTGTCGATGGGTCTGGCACCGCGCATCGTTTCCCAGATCTACGACATCGTCGGTGAGCTCGCCGCCGACGGCGTGTCGATTCTCGTCGCCGAGCAGTTTGCCAGGGCGGTCCTTCCCATCGCCACCAGTGCCGCCCTCATGTTGCAGGGCCGAGTGGTGCGCACGGGTGATCCGGCGGAAATCGAAGAAGAACTGTCCACCACCTATCTAGGAGGATGACCATGACCGCACTCGTCGACGAACGACGTGAGCAGTTCAAGAAAGATGTTGCGGCACTGGGGCTCGACGCTTCCCGCTCCGGTTCGGGCGGAAAGGCCCGGATCGTCGGCCTGATCCTGATGGTGGTCGGCGCCGTCGCGGTCTTCGTCGTCTACATCGCATCGCTGACACTGTCCGACGCGCGCGACCTGTTGTCCTACCAGCTGCTGGCGCTGGGATTCGTGGCGCTCACCGTGGCCGGGGCCGCCGTGTACCTCGCGGCTGCGGTGACGCGGGTCCTGAGTCTGTGGCTGGTCCGGCAGCTGCTCGAGAGCAGCGCGCAGGCGGACAGGATCGAGCAGGCGCTCGTCCGGAAGGGCTGACCCCGCCCCCTCGAGCCTGCTTGTGAGACGGCGACGGCCCACCCCGTCAGGGATGGGCCGTCGCCGTTCACGCTTCGGACGGATCAGCTTCCGGCTGCTTCGAGCCCGGCGGTGATGTCCGCGAGGATGTCGTCGATGTGCTCGATGCCCACGGCCAGTCGCACCAGGCCCGGAGTGACGCCGGCCGCGATCTGCTCCTCACCGGTGAGCTGCGAGTGGGTCGTCGACGCGGGGTGGATGACCAGCGAGCGGACGTCGCCGATGTTCGCGACGTGGCTGTGCAGGGTCAGCGCGTTGACGAACCGCTTGCCGGCGTCGATGCCGCCGGAGAGCTCGAACACCACGATCGCGCCGGCACCGCGCGGGGTGAGCTGCCGGGCGCGGTCGTACCACGGCGACGACTTCAGGCCGGCGTAGGCGACGGAGGTGACCTCCGGGCGTCCCTCGAGGAACTCGGCGACCTTCTGCGCGTTCTCCACATGCCGCTCGATCCGCAGGCTCAGCGTCTCGAGGCCCTGCGAGATGAGGAAGGCGTTGAACGGGGAGACCGCCGCGCCCATGTCGCGCAGCAGCTGCACACGCGCCTTGAGCGCGTAGGCCGGTGCGCCGAGGTCGGCGAAGACGACGCCGTGGTAGCTCGGGTCCGGGGTGGTGAAGCCGGCGTGGCGGCCCTGCGTCCAGTCGAACGTGCCGCCGTCGACGATGACACCGGCGATGGCCGTGCCGTGGCCGCCGAGGTACTTGGTGGCCGAGTGGACGACGATGTCGGCACCGTGCTCGAGCGGGCGCAGCAGGTAGGGGGTGGCGACCGTGTTGTCGACGATCAGCGGCAGCCCGTTCTCGTGGGCGACACCCGAGATGCCGGGCAGGTCGAGGATGTGGTTCTTCGGGTTGGCGATCGTCTCGCCGAAGAACGCACGGGTGTTGTCGCGGACGGCTTCACGCCACTGGTCGAGGTTGTCGGGATCTTCGACGAAGGTGACCTCGATGCCGAGCTTGGGCAGTGTGTAGTGGAACAGGTTGTAGGTGCCGCCGTAGAGATACGGGCTCGACACGATGTGGTCGCCGGCCTGCGCCAGGTTGAGGATCGCGAAGGTCTCGGCGGCCTGACCGGAGGCGAGCAGGAGGGCGGCGACGCCACCTTCGAGGGCGGCGATGCGCTGCTCGACCGCGTCCTGCGTCGGGTTCATGATGCGGGTGTAGATGTTGCCGGGCTCGGCGAGACCGAAGAGCGCCGCGGCGTGATCGGTGCTGTCGAAGGTGTAGCTGGTGGTCTGGTAGATGGGCAGGGCCCGGGCCTTCGTGTCGCCGCCGGCGGGCTGGCCCACGTGGATCTGCTTGGTCTCGAAGCTCCAGTTCGCGCTGGGGTCGATTGCTTCAGGGGTGGTGTCGCTCATGGCTCTGCTCCGGATTCGAGATGTGTTCTGATCGTCGACATGCTGACCTTCGGGCCCCGGGCACGACGCCGTCGGGTGGCGGCATCGAGGGGCAGGAACGGGTGCGGCGGTCAGCGGGCTCGGCACCCGCGAATACACGACAGGGGGGCACGACGGTGCGGCGACCGGCTCGCGCGCTCGTACGTCTTGCTCACGGTCCCGACAATATCCTGTCCACACGATTCCGACCAGAGTCGTAGGGATTCCCTCTCGCCGGGAAACCGACTCCGGAGTACCTACAGTCTGTGTGTACCCCTTCCGGTGTGACGGCTGTTACTGCTAACGTTTTGGAACAGATTCCAGTTTCATGAGGCGCGCAGGGTCGTGGCCAGGACTTTTGGAGGTGCAGTTGACCGCCGTCGACTCCGCGCTCGAGCCCGTCGGTACCTCGTCCAAGCGAGAACTCCCTCCATCGATGGTCGATCGGATGACGCTCATCCTCGAGGCCTTCGACAGTCGGGGCGCCCTCACTCTCGAAGAGGTCACCTGTCGCTCGGGGCTTCCCCGCTCGACCGTGCACCGCATCCTCGACCACCTCGTGCGTCGCGAGTGGATCGAGCACGCCTCCTTCGGCTACTGCCTCGGCCCGCGTGCCCTCGGCCTCGGCGGCAGCGACACCGGTCATCGCCGCATCAGGGAGGCTGCCGCACCGCACCTCCACGAACTCGCGATGCAGACCGGCGCCGTCGTCCATCTGACGGTGCTCGAAGGCGACGAGGTGCTCTACCTCGACAAGGTGGGTGGGCAGTTCGCCTCCACCGTGCCCTCACGGGTCGGTGGACGATTCCCCGCCTACGCCACCGCGGCCGGTAAATCCATTCTCGCGTGGCTCGAACCCGAACGCATCGATGCGCTCTACGGTAAGCAGCTCGTCCCGTGCACCGAGCGCACCATCCGCGATGAGGTCGCACTGCACCAGGAGCTCAACCGCATTCGCAAGCGGCGTGGCGTCGCGTTCGAGCGCGAGGAGGCCGCGCGGGGCATCGGATGTGTGGGTGTCGCCCTCCGCGGGGTCGACGGCCCTGTGGCCGCCCTGTCGCTCGCGGCAGACGCCCGCTCGACCCGTCTCGAATGGGTGGCACCGATCGTCGCCGACACGGCCCGGAAGATCACGCGCACCCTGTTCCCCGAGCAGGAGCGCGACGACAACCTGCCGGGTGCCACCGAGAAGGTGGGCTGACGTCCTTCCGGTTCCACCACGAATCCGGTTCACCTCGAACGACTGTGCGCAGTTCTCGTCGGAAGCCCTCGGGGGGCTCGGCGAGAACTGCGCACAGTGCGTTCTACGGCGGTATGCGCCTCAGAGCAGGTGGACCTTCTTGTAGAGGATCTTCGACGGTCCGCCGATGAGGCCGACGTTGTCGAGGAAGGTCATCAGCTTCGCTCCCGACTTGCGCACCTGGTCGTGATAGTGTTTGTTGCCCTTGGCCTCTCGCAGTGCCCGCTCGCGGTCGAGGCCCGCATTGGCGTACACGTCGGGGTGGATCATGCTCTTGACGACGAAGAAGACCACGAGCGCGGTGTTGAACCGCTCGAACGCGAGTCGCGCGCGACTCGCACCGGCGAGTCGGCGTGCGACCTCCTCGCGGGCGAAGCGGATGTGGCGCGCCTCCTCGAGGACGTGGATCTTCGACACCGCGCGGGTGACGGGCTGGACACGCTCGTCGCGCATGAAGTCGCGCTGCATCATGTCGAGGATCTCCTCGGCAGCCATGACCGAGGCATAGGCGTTGGCGCCCTTGAAGAAATGGCCCCAGAGGCGACCGAGCTGGTGGATGTAGCGGGCCGGACCGTAGCCCGGCGTGTTCAGCCGCTCGCCGGCGCGCGCGAACATCACCGAGTGTCGGCACTCGTCGGCCACCTCGGTGAGGGCGAACTGGACGTGGCGTGAATGCTTGTCGCGGTCGTAGACGTCGCGCAGGAGCATCTGCATGAGCAGGATCTCGAACCACAGGCCGACGCTCGAGACGCTCGCGGCCTCGTGCTTGGTCAGCTCGATGCGCTGTTCGTCGGTGAGTTCGTCCCACAGCGCGGTGCCGTAGAGCGTGCTCCATTCGGGTGTCATGCCGAACTTGTCGTCCGGGACGGGGGCCTCCCAGTCCACTTCGACGACCGGGTCGTACGACTTGCGCGCGGACGAAGCGAGCAGTCGTCCGGCGGTTTCCTCCCGATCGGACAGTGCGACGCCGGGGGTGAAGCCCTTGCTGGTCTCGCGGGTGAGCGATGCGGTCATGTCTCCACCTTTTTAGTGTGACGACTGGTAACTGTTATTCAGGTTAGCGTGATCGCGCGCACAGCACAATGCCCGCGACTCGTGTCGCGGGCATCGGGAAGGGGGAGGGGCGGGCGGTGACGAGCGCCGGGGCGCCCAGAAGACGGAGATCACCGCGCCGACCAGCCCGGGCGCGCCGGACGGCTAGAGGCCCATGTCCTCGTCGCCCAGACCGTCCGCGCCCACGGCGGTCTTCTTCTCCTCCCGCGGGCGACGCAGGACGTACAGGCGGGAATGCTGGAAATCCCGCAACCGCAGGGTTCGCACGGTCTGGAACCGGAACTCGTCGCAGTCGGCGAGCGCGTCGGCGAGGTTCTCGTCGACGAGGATCGTGCCCGGTCGCGCCGCGCCGGTGAGGCGGGCCGCGATGTTGACGACCGAACCGAACAGGTCGCCGAAGCGCGGCAACGCTTGGCCCCACGCCAGCCCGACACGCAGATCCGGGTAATCCTTCTGGGCCACGAACGAATCCTGCAGGTCGAGGGCGATGCGCGCGGCGTCGATCGGACGTTCGGCTGCGAACATCACCTCGTCGCCGACGGTCTTGATCACCCAGCCGTTGTGCCGTGCGATGACATCGGAGACCTCCGATTCGAAGTAGTCGAGCAGTTCGCTCAGCGCGGCCGCGTCGATCTGGCGGGTCAACCGCGTGTAACCGACCATGTCGGCGAAGCCCACGACCAGCTCGTGGAGCTCGCCGGAATCCTGCGGGCGCGCGGCGGCACGGGCGGTGGTGGCCACCAGGTGCCGACGCCACATGTGGCTCTGGAGACTCACCGCGAGCTCGGTCGTGCGATGGACGATGTGGTCGATCAGCGCACGGATCTCCTCCTCCTGCGGAGGAGTCTCCGACTTCTCGTAGGCAGCGGCGAGTTGCGTGAAGACGTGGGTGTTGAGCAGATTCAGCTGCCACTCGGTCAACCGTGACATCGACTGTCCGATCGACCGGGCCGCCGGCATCTCGAGGCGTTCGTCGATCGCGCCGCTCGCGATGATCGCCGCTGTCGCCCGCAGGGCTTCGACATCTCCGTCCGTGAACATCACGACGTCGGGATCGGGATCGACGGTCAGACCGAGCGCCTGCCACAGGCGGCGCACACGGGCAGGTTCGAGCCCGCACAATCCCGCCACCTCGTTCAACGTGTAACGCAGCGGACCGCCGAGCAGCGCGTTCTCCAGTTGTGACTGGATCACGGACAGCACGTCGGTTCCTGATGCGGGTGCCGGATCGGACGGGGTCACGCATTCATCCTTACCGTGCTCGGCCCCCACGTGCGCGGCAGGTCGCACCGAGCGGGTGAGCAGGGATGTCGTACGGATGTGCGACAGTGACCGTCGTCGAAGCACCGCCGACCGTTCGGCGAACCGAGAAAGGACGTCGCATGCCGCCCCGCAGACGCGCGGATCACCTGACGGAGGACCAACTCGGAGAGCTCGGTACCGCTCTCGCCGAGGGGCGCCGCGCGACCGTCTACCTCGTCGAGGGCATTCCGAGCCTCGGCATCGATCCGGGGACGTCGGCGCGGGTGGTGTCGATCAGCGGCAGCACGGTGATGGTGCGGCCGAAGGGTGTCGACGACGAGCTGCCGTTCGAGGTCGACGAACTGCGCGCCACCCGCGAACCGGCCGGAACCAAACGCGCGCCCGCGAAGGCCGCGCGCGCGTCCGGTGCCGCGAAGCCCGCACCGGCGAAACCCGTACCCGCGAAGGTTGCGTCTGTGCAGCCCGCATCCCCACAACCCGCATCCCCACAGCCCGCCACCCCGAAGCCCGCCACCCCGGCCCCCGCTGCCAGTCCCCGCGCTCAGGAGAAGAAGCCCGTGACCCAGACGACCTCCGCTTCGTCCGACGCCTCCGCGTCCCGGCCGCCGGCACCGGCCAAGCCGAAGACCCCGGCCCGCAGCAAGGCGAAGAAGGCACCGTCGATCACCATCACCGTCACCATCGACCCGGAGAACGAGTGGACGGTGGGGGTCGCGCACGGCACCCGTAAGGTCGGCAAACCCACGCCGGTCGCGCCCGATGCCGTCGAACGGGCGGTGAAGGAACTCGGTGATCCCACGGCCACCGAGGCCGTCCACTCGGTGATCGACGAGGCGCGTCGCGCCGCCGAAGAACGGGTGGCGCAGCTCAGCCGCGAGCTCGAGGAAGCCCGTCAAGCTCTGGAAAGCTTGGGCGCAACCCGGAAATCCGGCGGAAACCTCTAGTACGCTCAGCCCGACGGCCGCCGGACGGCGCAGTGCAGGAGGGGCCCCATGTTCAGAAAACTGGTTGTTGCAATCGCAAGCGCTGTCGCGCTGGTCGGAGCGGGTTCGGGAGTGGCCGTCGCGGCACCCCCGGTCACCCTCGGCGGCGGTTCGGGAATCACTCTCGGAGACAACGGGCAGGACATCTTCGACTGCACACTCACCACGATCGGCAACGACGCCGCCGGTCGCCTGGTGGGTCTCACCGCCGCGCACTGCGGCTCTCCCGGCATGACGGTGAAGGCCGAATACGACCTCGCCGCCGGCTCGGTGGGCCGCATCGTGTCGACCGACGAGCGGCTCGACTACGCCGTCATCGAGTTCGACCGGAGCAAGGTGGTTCCGGTCGACCGCGTCGGCGACGTGACGATCACGGGCCTCGGCGCTCCCGCGGGCTTCCCGAACATCGCGTGCAAGGAAGGCCGAACCACGGGCAATACCTGCGGAGTCGTCTGGGGCGACGTGTTCGGCTCGCAGGAGACGTGGACGCAGGTCTGCGTCGTCGAAGGCGACTCCGGTGCGCCGCTGGTGGTGGGCACGACGCTCGTCGCGATGGTCAATGCCTACCTGCTCGCGGCATGTGTCGGTCCCGAGGTCGGCACCAACATCGATGTGATCATGGCCGATATCAACGGCCGGGGCGGGCCGGGCGCAGGTTTCCGTCCGATCTGATGCCCCCAGGGCGCGAGGGTTCACCCGACCCTCACCCGCACACCGCACCGTTCGAGGCGGAACCGACGAGCTTCGTGTACTTCGCCAGTACACCCCTGGTGTAGCGCGGCGGTAGTGGCTCCCAGCCCTGCCGCCGCGTTTCCATGTCCTTCTCGTCGACCAGCACGTCGAGGAGGCCGTTCGAGACGTCGAGGCGGATCCGGTCGCCGTCGCGGACGAACGCGATGGGGCCACCGTCGACGGCCTCCGGGGCGACGTGCCCGACACACAACCCGGTGGTGCCACCGGAGAACCGGCCGTCGGTGAGCAGCAGGACGTCCTTGCCGAGTCCGGCACCCTTGATCGCACCGGTGATCGCGAGCATCTCGCGCATACCCGGGCCGCCCTTGGGACCCTCGTACCGGATGACCACCACGTCGCCGGCGGTGATGGTGCCGTCCTCGAGCGCGTCCATCGCGGCACGTTCGCGTTCGAAGACCCGCGCCGTTCCCTCGAAGACCGACTCGTCGAAGCCTGCGGACTTCACCACCGCTCCGCCGGGAGCGAGACTGCCCCGCAGGATCGTGATTCCCCCCGTGGGATGGAGGGGGTCGCTCAGGGCACGCAGCACCTTGCCGTCCGGGTCCGGTGGCCTGATCCCGGCGAGGTTCTCGGCCACGGTGTTCCCGGTGACGGTGAGGCAGTCGCCGTGCAGCAGACCCGCGTCGAGCAGCGCCTTCATGATGACCGGGACGCCGCCGATGTGGTCGACGTCCTTCATCACGTGCCGGCCGAACGGTTTGACGTCGGCGAGATGCGGTACCCGCGCACCCACCCGGACGAAGTCGTCCAGGCTCAGATCCACGCGGGCCTCGTGCGCGATCGCGAGCAGGTGGAGCACGGCGTTGGTAGAGCCGCCGAACGCCATGACCACTGCGATGGCATTCTCGAATGCTTCCTTCGTGAGGATGTCCGAGGCCGTGATTCCGCGACGCAACAACTCGACCACGGCCTGTCCGCTGCGCCGGGCGAAACCGTCGCGGCGACGATCGGTGGCGGGTGGGGATGCGCTTCCCGGCAGCGACATGCCGAGCGCTTCGGCCGACGCTGCCATCGTGTTCGCGGTGTACATGCCGCCGCAGGCGCCCTCACCGGGGCAGATGGCGCGTTCGATCGCGTCGAGATCGGTCTCGGACATCAGGCCTCGCGCACACGCCCCGACCGCCTCGAAGGCGTCGATGATCGTCACGTCGCGTTCGGTGCCGTCGGACAGTTTCGCGATGCCCGGCAGGATGGACCCGGCGTACAGGAAGACGGCGGCGAGATCGAGGCGGGCCGCGGCCATGAGCATGCCGGGCAGGGACTTGTCACATCCCGCGAGCAGCACCGATCCGTCGAGGCGCTCGGCCTGCATCACCGTCTCGACGCTGTCGGCGATGACTTCCCGGGACACCAGGGAGAAGTGCATGCCCTCGTGCCCCATCGAGATCCCGTCGGACACGGAGATGGTGCCGAATTCCAGCGGATATCCACCTGCGGCATGCACCCCCTCCTTGACCGCTCGGGCGAGCCGGTCGAGCGGGAGATTGCACGGCGTGATCTCGTTCCACGACGATGCCACCCCGATCTGCGGCTTACCCCAGTCGTCGTCGCCCATGCCTACCGCGCGGAGCATGCCGCGCGAGGCGGCCTTCTCCATGCCGTCGGTGACGTCGCGGCTGCGGGGCTTGATATCGGGCCGGTCCGTCATGAGGCCTTCCGAGGGTCGCGGCCGGTCAGGGCGAGGAGCCGGTCCTGTGGCGGAGCATCGTCGGGGAGCGGGACGGGATCGGCGAACAGACCGCTCGAGGCGAGCATGTCCTTCTGAGGTTCGATGTCGGCGAGCACGGCGTCGACGAGTTCGGCGTCGAGGGTCTCGTCGGCGCCGATTGCCCGCGCGAGATCCCAGGTGTGCACGGTGATGTCCGCGACCTGCTGTTTCATGTAGTCGAGGCACGGGACGGTGCCGTAGGACAGGTGGACCTCCTGGGACGGTGCCGCCATCGCCCACGCGGCGGTCGCCTGCTCGGCGAAGCGTGCCCATTCGGCGGCGAGGTCGTCTCCGATCGGTTCGAGTGCGGCCTTCGCGTCGTCGAGGGAACGCCCCGAGAGCAGTGGCTGGATCCAGCGCTGCTCGTCGACCATGTGCCACACCAGGTCGGTGACGTCCCATTCGGTGTCGGGGGTCGGGGCGTGCCAGTCGCGGATCTGCGCGACCCGGTCGCCGAACTCGCGCCGCGCGGTTCGTTGCAGGGAGAGCCAGTCGGTCGCCATGTCTCTCAGCGTAGGGCGCGGGTTGCTCGGATCACGGCGATTTCGACTCCTGCGATCATGCGCGGGATGCGGGACGATCGGGAGTCGCACCGTGTCGTCGTCGAGGAGAAGTACATGCCTGTCCCCACCGTCCGGCTCGCGCCCGGTCTCGTCGTCAGCGCCCAGGGTTACGGCGCGATGTCCGTCGCCCCCGCATACGGCGAGGTGAATCTCGACGAGGCGCTCGCGACCCTGCACCACGCCGTGGATCTGGGCATCACCTTCATCGACACCGCCAACGTCTACGGCGACGGCACGAGCGAGAAGGTGGTCGGCAAGCTGCTCGCCGACCGGCGGGACGAAGTCCAGCTGGCGACGAAGTTCGGTCTCGTCGGCGCGGTCAGCGGCAAGGGCGCCGCCAACCGTCGCATCAACGGCCGTCCCGAATACGCGAAGCAGGCCATCGACGAGTCGCTCGGGCGTCTCGGCGTCGACCACGTCGACCTGTACTACCTGCACCGCGTGGATCCGGAGGTGCCGGTCGAGGATACGGTGGGTGCCCTCGCCGAACTCGTGCAGGCCGGCAAGGTGCGGCACATCGGACTGTCGGAGGCCACGGGCGACGAGTTGCGCCGCGCGCACGCCGTCCACCCGATCGCGGCGATCCAGTCGGAGTGGAGCATCGTCTCGCGCGACGTCGAACGGCACGTGGTGCCCACCGCCGCCGAACTCGGCATCGGCTTCGTGCCGTACTCGCCGGTGAGCCGGGGGCTGCTCACCGACGCCTTCGATCCCGGACAGGTTGCCGAGAACGACCTGCGCAAGCGCTTCCCGCGCTTCGACGCCGACGCCCTGCCGATCAACCTCGCGGTGCGCGAGGAGGTGCGGGCGGTCGCGAAGGATGCGGACGCGACCATCGCACAGATCGCCCTGGCATGGCTGGACGCGAAGGGTCGCGAGTTCGGCTTGCCGTCGGTGTCGATCCCCGGCACCCGCTACGCGAGTCGCGTCACCGAGAACGCCGGAGCGCTCGACGTGACGCTCACCGACGAGCAGGTCGCGCGGCTGGATCGTCTCGCCGGCAAGGTCGCCGGTCCGCGTGCGGCCGACCCGACGTGGGTGTCGCTCGGGCGTGAGTAATTAGTACCGTTAACAGACCGACGCGTATCGTCCTTGTGACATGAGGGCATGGCTGGTCTGGGGTATCGGAGTCTTCGCCTACATCGTCGCCGTCCTCCATCGGACGGCGTTCGGCGTCTCCGGACTCGCTGCCACCGAACGCTTCGAGATCTCACCGTCGGTGCTGTCCGGCTTCGTCGTCCTCCAACTCATCGTCTACGCGGGGATGCAGATCCCGGCCGGTGTGCTCCTCGACAGGTTCGGTTCGCGGCGGATGATCGCGACCGGCGCCGTGATCCTCGCCGTCGGTCAGGCGATCCTCGCCGTCACCGAGTCGCTGCCGGTCGCGTATCTGGCCCGAGTGCTGGTCGGTGTCGGTGACGCCCTGACGTTCATCTCGGTGCTGCGGCTCGTGCCGGTGTGGTTCGCGCCGCGCCGCGTGCCTGTCGTTTCGCAGCTGACGGGCATCTTCGGCCAGCTCGGCCAGGTGCTGTCGGCGGTGCCGTTCGTCCTGCTGCTCACCGGCACGGGATGGACGGCCGCCTACGGCAGTGCCGCGGCGCTCGGCCTTTTCGCGTGCGTGCTGGTGTTCGCGGTCGTGCGCGACACCCCGCCCGGTGAGACGCGCGAGGCCACCGCGTCAGGGCTGCGGGAGGTGATCGGCGGGCTCGGCACGGTGTGGCGGCGTCCCGGCACCAAGCTCGGCTTCTTCACCCACATGGGCACGCAGTTCTCGGTGACGACCTTCGCGCTCATGTGGGGCGTGCCGTATCTGGTCTCCGCGCAGGGCCTGTCACCCGCGGCGGCCGGCTCGATGCTGACCGTCTCGGTGGTCACCGCCATCTCCGCCGGACCCATCCTCGGCGTGCTGTCGGGACGCTTCCCGACCAGACGCTCGTGGCTCGTGCTCATGATCATCCTCGCCAGCGCAGTGACGTGGTCGGCGGTGCTCGCCCTGTCCGGACCCGCACCGCTGTGGCTGCTCGTGGTGCTCGTCGTCGTCATCTCGGTGGGCGGGCCGGGATCGATGATCGGCTTCGACTACGCCCGCACCTTCAATCCCGGGACCGCGCTCGGCACGGCCAACGGCATCGTCAACATCGGTGGCTTCCTCGCGACACTGCTGGTCGTGCAGACGATGGGCATCGTGCTCGACCGGCTCGGCGGCTACACCTTCGACGCCTTCCGCGTCGCGTGGTTCGCGCAGTATCCGATCTGGGTGATCGCGCTTATCGGGGTGCTCGTGACCCGAGGGCGCGCCCGCCGCGAGGCCGGCATCGAAGCCCGCTCGCTGCGGGCGGTCGTGGTCGAGCGGTTCGGCCGGGGTAAGCGCTGAACGCGGTTGGGCAAGCCCTGGGCGTCGAGGCGTCCGGATGTCTCGATCGACGAGCGGCGGGAGTCCTGTTCGGGTGGACCGTCCGGCATCACTGCAGGTCGTGGAGGTGAGAACCGCCTGTCGTGGTCGGACTGGCAGACTCGATCCCGGAAGCAGTCGAGGAGGAATCGAGTGAAGACGACGGTGGGCGAACCCGAACCAGGGCTGCCGGCACCGGACGACGTGCAGGCACCGCTGGTCGCAGTGGAGCATCTCGCGCAGGATCTGCGACGCGCACTCATGGTGTACAAGTTCGGCATCGACGAGATGATGACGAAGATCAACATCCTGCGCGAGGAGTTCGCCTACGCCCGCGAGTACAACCCGATCGAACACGTGAAGTCGCGGTTGAAGAGCCCCGAGTCGATCCTCGCCAAGGCGGAACGGAAGGGTGCGCCCGCCTCGCTCGACGGCATCCGCGAGGCCGTCCGCGATATCGCCGGCATCCGTATCACGTGCAGCTTCACGTCGGACGTCTACCGGATCATCGACATGATCACGAGCCAGCTCGACGTGACGGTCGTCGAGATCGAGGACTACATCGCCCGCCCGAAACCCAACGGGTACAGCAGCGTGCACGTGATCGTCCAGATCCCGGTGTACATGTCCGACCGGGTCGAGCGCGTCTACGTCGAACTGCAGATCCGCACGGTCGCCATGGACTTCTGGGCGAGCCTGGAACACAAGATCTACTACAAACACGACCGCGAGGTACCGGACGAACTGCGCGAGGAACTCCGCCTCGCCGCGGAGACTGCGCGCGATCTGGACCTGCGGATGGAAGCACTGCACCGCCGCGTCCACGGCCCGAACAACGGGAACTGACCGAGGTACGCAACGTGGGGTGAAGGCTCGCAACGTGGTCGGTCACTGTCGGCGTTGCGAACCCACCACCGGTGTTGCGTGCCCATCACCATTCCCACTGTTGACGCGGAATCTTCCGCGCGATACGTAAGCGTTCACGCACAGGGAGGGGACGGAGGAGTTCAGGGGCCTCGGGTGTGGTGACGAGATGGCGATCTTCGGGACACCGATGGAGACGGTCGACGAGCCCGAGCAGCGTGTTGGGTTCGCTGACGAGAACGTACGCCGGAACGGTGAACGAATCCGGTGTGTCGTGCCCCATGCGAGGTGGAGTCGGTTCATAGCCGGGTACGTGCAGACGGATGAGTGGATTGTGTGTAGACGCCCCGCGACCCGAGACGGTGTAGACATCGGCAGCCACTTCCTGGATCTCGTCCCATCGAACGACCACGTCCGAAACGCCACGCCGCACGAGCCATGTCGTGCGGCGGCGAATACCGTCGGCATGGAGACGTGTGGATCCCCGGGGGTGGATCAAGAAGGGTAGAGCACCCACCGCCGCGGTTGCACACGTCGTCCATGCGATGAACGAGCCGGAGAAGGAGAGCTCGTGTCTCGCAAGAAGCATCGCTCCGTCCGGTCGGTTCGACGCACGAATCATGAAAGCACCCGCTACTGTCATGCAGGAGAACACGACGGACAGCTGAACGGGAAGTATCCTCACGTAAGGAATCTCGATGCCAGGGCCGTGAACGTCGTCTCGGCACTGCCGGATCCTCGGATGCAAACCGAATCGGTGGAAGCCGGCTCGCTCGAATCCCCAGGCCGAACCTGACGCCGTCATCACAGCGAGACAGAACCCCAGGGCGATGGCTCCGAGGTCATCCGCTCGTCGAACGTCCACGGTCTTCTGCAGCACAAGGATTCCGGCCCCGGCCAGGAACACGCCGAGGCAGAGCGATCCCGTACGAAACCGTTGCGGCCAAGCAGGTTCGGACCGTTCTCCGTACGTGTACGTCTCGATGGAATCGCTCACCGGATTCTCAGTCCCTCGTGGATTGCATGCAGATGAGCGATAAGAGACTCGGCGCTGTCGGAACGTGCGGTTGCCGTCAGTTGCGTCAGGTAGCGATCGTACTCGTGGTCGATCACGAGATATCGCGTCACGGCGGTGTACTCGACGTCGTCCACTCGATAGGAGCCTTGGACGATCACCGATCGGTGCCCGCGGAAATCGGATGTGTCGCGGAACCTCTCCCTCCATGCGGGCAGTTCGCGAACTTCATTCCCTGCGACCTCCAGCAGTTCGTCCGCCGGCCGCCACTTCACCAGTGCACCATGAAGGAGTACGGCGTTGGGTGCCCAATCATCCGCGACGTGCTCGGGAGCTACGAGAACCGTATGTGCGTGCGGAAAGACGTCGCGGGGGAGTGTGATCCAGCCTTCCGGCGCTTGGAGTTTCGGTTGTGGATGCCGCGGATCGTCCGGGTCGCAGGGGCTCAGTTCGACTTCGTGTGTTGCGAGGTAGTCGGAGAGCGTCGTCTGAAGCGAAGCGTTCATCGAGACGCCTCCTGGTGGCGTGCCATCCGGAATCGCTCTCGCAAAGGCGGTGGTCTGAGAAGTTCGGCCGCGTCCTCCCGAGCGAGGAGTGTGCGGTCGTGTGGACGTTCATGCATTCGTCGGGCCAGGGCCAGGAGTGTGTTGGGTTCTGCGATGAGCCAAGTGCAGACGATGGCGAGAATGTGTTCTTCGTCGTGGGGAATGCGCGCTTCGGGGGGAATCCGCCCGGTCGTGTGGATGTGGATCATCGGAGTGCGGACGTCGCCGGATCCGGAACGGGTCACGATATCCGTTCCGATGATGCTTTCGATAGCGTCCCAACGCGCGAACTGCACGGTGGCATTGTTTCGTCGGAGCTTGCGAGAGCGTACGACTCTTTCGATTCCTTGCGGGTACAACCCCACTGTTGTCGGGAGCCGGAACCATGCGAACACTGCCGAGGCGATCAGGGCGACGACCCCACCCACGAACATGAAAATTGCAGTGGCGTGAGGGTCGCGACCGTAAGGCAACTCGGATTTGTCGGTGATGTAGATGTTCAGCGCCGCTACGGCCAGGCATCCGAGCCCGACCACGACGAGCAGGACCATGAAAATAGTCAGAGGCGTAAGTCCTCCAGGGACAACGATTCCCGTGCCATGTTCCGGATGCCTGTAACTTCTGATGCGTGGGGAATGCAGGACATGTCGAATCCCTCCGAGTCTGACACACATCACGCCCATGAGCAGCATTGCTGCTCCGTACAACAGCGAACCGATCGTGGATACCAACTCCTCGTGGAGGATATTCGCAGAACTGTCAACCAGACTCCACGTAGCGAAGACCAGAACGCATACCCCCGTTATGCACCATCCGATTCGAAGACGTTGCGGCCAACAGGGCGCGTCGGAGGAACTATCGGCGCGAACGTGATTCCGGTCTTCCGGCGTGCCTTCGGTCGTCACCACAACTCCTGGATCCTCTTGGATGTGTACCACGTGGCAAAGCCCCCGAGCACAAGCCCGACAGCGAAGCCGGCGGCGGTGCCGACCCCTGGAACGACCGAGCCGGTCGCAGCGCCGATAGCCGCGGTAGTTCCCTTCGACGCCAGGAATGCACCGACCATGCCGACAACGGTTCCGGCGCTCTCGGACACCACCGCCTCGGTGGGATCCATGCCTCCCTTGATGTCGTTGACGATCGCAGGAACGGTGCCTACTGCAGCGGCAGCCGGGTTCATTCCACGTGCGATGTTGCGTGCGACATCGTCGCCCGAGGCCACTGCCGCGTCGGTCAGGAGTTCCTTGGTAGCTCCGGACATTGCGCCGATGGACGACGCTGCGATGGTGGATGGCCAGTCCGGCCACCAGGAGAACTCACCGTCCTCCGTCTGCACGACCTTCCCCGGCACCGCGGCATCCCTGGCTGCTTCGAGTACCGCAACGGCGGCGGTGATTCGATCGGCTGTTTCGATTGCGGCTCGCGACGCTTGTTCGAGAGCGCCGGTGACGGCGTGTGTCAGTTCCGCCGCTTCGTGTTCGAGGCGGACGCGGGCTTCGGCGACGGCTTCGGCCTGCAGCATCGCCGAGAGGATGCGGATCTGGTCGGAGGGGTCGACGGTGCCGTCGTCGTGCACGGTGAACCCGGACTGTTCGGCGCCGCCCACGACCGACACGAGGTGCAGGCGGGTGCCTTCGACGAGCCACGCGCCGGTGCGGTACGCCTCCGCGACCTGCAGTAGCGCTTCGGCGATGGCGCTACCCAGCGAGCGTTCTCGGACCACTCGCGCGGCGGCGGCACGTGCGGCGTCGCCGGACCATCGCTCGGCGAGCACATCCTGCTCGGTGAGCAGAGCTTTCATGCGGTCGTCGAGTGTGTCGACGAGCACGTCGAGGTGGCCGGCGGTGACTCGCAGAGCGTCGGGATTCCAGGACCGCACGGCGGCGACTCCCGGTCTCATTCGTGCTGATCCATCGCCGAGAGTGCAGCCACGAAGTCCGCCTCTGCGATGACGTAGTCGTTCTCGGCACCGTCGGTGATGTCGACGATCTCGCGCAGGCGACTGCACACGTTGCTCAGCGCCTGATCGGTGGCGGTGAAGGCTCGTGCACAGACGGCCGCGAATTCTGTTCCGGGAAGCGCTGATTGCGACACGGCATACGGTTCGCCGACGTCCCAGTCGTCGACCGCGTCGGCGGTGTCCGCCACGAAGGCTGCGAATGTGCGCAGCGCTTCAGGATCTACGTGCAACGTCACGACTGCCCCCCGACAGAATCCCCCGATACGTCCGGGTCGGGACGATAGCAGAAGGCGCCCCCACGGATCCGGAGCGGACCGTCGGGGCGCCTTCGAAGGCTGCAGGGCTACTTGCTGTAGCTGTAGAAGCCCTCGCCGGTCTTGCGACCCAGGCGACCCGCGTCGACCATGCGACGCAGCAGTGCCGGGGGAGCGTAGTGCGGCTCGGCGAACTCGTCGTACAGCGACTGCGCGGCGTTGAGGGTGATGTCGAGGCCGACGGTGTCGATGAGGGTCAGCGGGCCCATCGGGTAGCCGCAGCCACCCTTCATCGCGGCGTCGATGTCTTCCTTCGTCGCGTATCCCGACTCGAGCATGCGCACTGCCGAGCACAGGTACGGGATGAGCAGGGCGTTGACGATGAAGCCCGCACGGTCGCCCGCGCGCACGGCCGTCTTGCCGAGGGTGTTCTTCGCGTAGTCGAACACGGTGTCGGCGGTGGCCTCGTCGGTGGTGAGTGCCGAGATGATCTCGACGAGCGGCATCACCGGCACCGGGTTGAAGAAGTGCACGCCCACGACCTTGCCGGGCCGTTGCGTCGCCTGCGCCATCTTGATGACGGGGATGGACGACGTGTTGGTGGCGAGGATGCCTTCGGGCTTCACGATCTTGTCGAGTTCGGAGAAGATCTCCGCCTTGAGCGACTCGATCTCGGGGGCGGCCTCGACGACGAGGTCGCGGTCGGCGAACTCGTTCAGGTCGAGGGTGACGCGGATCCGTCCGAGCACCGCGTCGGCGTCCTCCTGCGTGATCTTGCCGGACTTGACGCCGCGTCCGATCGACTTCTTCAGACGCTCGCGTGCTGCGGCGGCGAACTCCTCGGTGGTCTCTTTGACGAGGACGTCGCTACCGGCCTTCGCGCACACCTCGGCGATACCGGCACCCATGGTGCCGCCGCCGATCACGCCTACCTTTTCCACTGCCACTGCGGTAACTCCTGATCGCTTGATGTTCCGGGGGGTAACCTACGCGACCGGTGTCAGCGCAGCAGAGCGCGCGACATGACGACGCGCTGGATCTGGTTGGTGCCCTCGTAGATCTGCGTGATCTTGGCGTCGCGCATCATGCGCTCGACCGGGAAGTCGGTGGTGTAACCGGCGCCACCGAACAGCTGCACGGCGTCGGTGGTGACCTCCATCGCGACGTCCGACGCGAAGCACTTCGCGGCGGCGGAGATGAAACCGAGGTTGCCTTCACCGCGCTCGGCGCGGGCCGCGGAGGTGTACACCATCAGGCGAGCGGCCTCGACCTTCATGGCCATGTCGGCGAGCATGAACTGCACACCCTGGTTGTCGGAGATCGGGCGGCCGAACTGCTTGCGATCCTTGACGTAGGCGATCGCTGCGTCGAGGGCGCCCTGGGCGAGGCCGACGGCCTGCGCACCGATGGTGGGACGGGTGTGGTCGAGGGTCGCGAGAGCGGTCTTGAAGCCGGTGCCGGGCTCGCCGACGATGCGGTCGCCGGGGATGCGGCAGTTCTCGAAGTACAGCTCGGCGGTGGGGGAGCCCTTGATGCCGAGCTTCTTCTCCTTCGGTCCGACGACGAAGCCCTCGTCGTCCTTGTGGACCATGAAGGAGGAGATGCCGTTGGCGCCCTTCTCGGGGTCGGTGACGGCCATGACGGTGTACCAGGTGGACTTACCACCGTTGGTGATCCAGCACTTGGAGCCGTTGAGGATCCAGTCGTCGCCGTCGGCCTTGGCGCGGGTGCGCATCGAGGCGGCGTCGGAGCCGGCCTCGCGCTCGGACAGCGCGTAGGAGGCCATCGCGCCGTTGACGATGTCGGGGAGGACCTTGGCCTTGAGCTCGTCGGAGCCGCGGAGGATCAGGCCCATGGTGCCGAGCTTGTTGACGGCGGGGATCAGCGAGGAGGAGCCGCATACTCGGGCGACCTCTTCGATGACGATGCAGGCGGCGATCGAGTCGGCGCCCTGGCCCTCGAACTGCTCGGGCACGTGGATGGCGTTGAAGCCCGACTTGTTGAGGGCGTCGAGGGCTTCCTGCGGGAAGCGGGAGTTCTCGTCGACGTCCTTGGCGTAGGGCGCGATCTCCTTCTCGGCAAGTGCGCGGATCGCCTCGCGCAGCGCGTCGTGCTCCTCGGAGAGCTTGAACAGATCGAAGTCGGGATTGAGGGCCATGACGGCGGACTCCTAACGGCACGCGGTGCCAGATTTGCGAGCGTTGCTCCCTCGAGCTTAGCGAGGCGAGGGTTCGCGACGTGACGGAATGAGTCGATTGTAACCACGGCACTCAGTGCCAGGTCAATGGTGCTGACGTGCGCCTTCGAGCTGGAGCCGAACCTGCTCGGCGATCTCTGCGGGTGTCAGATGAGCCGCATAGGTCACCACCGCGACCTCCGGCGGGGCCGGTGCGGTCTTCCCGTTCGTCGTGCCTTCCGGCGCCGGAACCACCCCGTACGTGCGGCGGAGCTCGAGCAACTCCTGCTCGAGCCGGTCGGCCGTGGCGGTGTCGTCGCCGCGGATCATCGCCCGCAGCAGGAAGTTGTGCGTCGCGGTCATCGCCGCCGCGAAGCTGACGGTGCGCACCGGCTTCTCCCCCGGAACGGCGGCGCGCAGGAAGTCGGTGAACAACCGCTCGTAGCGATAGGTGGTGACCAGTTCGCGCTCCCGCAACGCCGGCACCCGCTGCACCACCCGGTACCGCCACACCGCCAGCTCGCGCCGGTCGCGGAAGTGCCCGAACACGAGCTTGGCCCCCTCGCAGGCCGCCGCCCACGGATCGTCGTACTCCTGCGACAGATGCTCGGCGACCTGCTCGAGCAGCGACTCGTGATCGGCGAAGATCACGTCCTCCTTCGATCGGAACTGCCGGAAGAACGTCCGCCGCGACACCCCGGCGGCCGCGGCGATCTGCTCGACGGTGGTCGACTCGTAGCCGAACTCGGAGAACAGGCGGATCGCCTGCGTGACGACATGCACCCGGAACTGGGCGGGATCGGGTCCCGTCGAGTCGAGGCGACGGGTGGTGCTACCGGTACCGGATGTCATGGCGTCGAGTATCCAATGCAGTCGTGAGAGGTCGGCTCACCCCTCGGCGGCTTCGGCCGATCGCAACTCGAACTTCAGGATCTTCCCGGTCGATGTGCGAGGCAGTTCCAGCGGGAAGACGATGTCGCGCGGCACCTTGTATCCGGCGAGCAGCGTTCGGGTGTACTCGATGAGCTCGTCGGCCGTCAGGGACTCATCCTTCTTCAGGATCACGAACGCCTTGGGGCGCTCACCCCACTTCTCGTCCGGAACGCCCACGACCGCCACGTCGAGCACCGCCGGATGGCTGACGATCGCCTGCTCGACCTCCACGGTCGAGATGTTCTCGCCGCCGGAGATGATGATGTCCTTCGCCCGGTCCTTGAGCTGGATGTATCCGTCCGGATACATCACGCCGAGGTCGCCCGTGTGGAACCAGCCGCCGCGGAACGCCTCCTCCGTCGCATCCGGGTCCTTGTAGTAACCGAGCATGACGTTGTTGCCGCGCAACACGATCTCGCCCATGGTCTCGCCGTCGGCGGGCACATCGTTCATGTCCTCGTCGACGACCCGTGCGGTCTCGGCCTGCAGCATGCCCACACCCTGGCGGGAGAGCAGTGCGGCGCGTTCGTCGGCAGGCTTGCCGTCCCAGCTGTCCTGGTACTCGCAGATCGTGTACGGGCCGTACACCTCGGTGAGCCCGTAGACGTGCACGACCGTGATGCCGATCTGCTCGAGCTGGGCGATCACCGTCGGCGACGGGGGTGCGCCGGCCGTGGTGATCCGCAACGGGCGGTCGAGCGGATGCGCCTGGTCGGCGTTCGCGATGGTCGAGCACACCGCAGGAGCGCCGCACAGATTGGTCACGCCGAGAGTGTCGATGGCCTCCCAGATCGCATCGGCGCGCACCGCGCGCAGGCAGATGTGGGTGCCCGCCGCCGCGGTCACCGCCCACGGCGTGCACCAGCCGTTGCAGTGGAACATCGGCAGCGTCCACAGGTACTTGCTCTGCCCGTCGAAACTGTTGTGGAAGGTCTCACCCAGCGAGTTCAGATACGCGCCGCGGTGGGTGTACATCACGCCCTTGGGCTTGCCGGTGGTGCCGGATGTGTAGTTGAGGGTGATGACGCCGAGCTCGTCGTCGACGCTCCACGGCAACGGCGTCGCATCGAGCGAGTCGGCCTGCGCGAGGAACTCGTCGTAGCGGGCCGTGGCCACGCCGGCGGGTACGTCCGGAACCGGCACGGTCGAGTCGGGAACCTCGATGATCTCGGCGACGCCCGGAACGTTGTCGCGGACGTTCGCGACCGATCCGAGTAGTTCGGAGTCGACGAACAACAGCTTCGTCTCGGAGTGGTCGAGGATGTATTCGAGTTCCGGCCCCGCCAGTCGCGAGTTCAACGCGACGAGCACGCCGCCTGCGAGCGGCACGGCGAAATGTGCGATGAGCATCTCGGGCACGTTGGGCGTCAGGTACGCGACCTTGTCGCCCGGCTCGATACGGCTGCGCAGCACCCGTGCGAGTCGCTGGGTCTCGTCGGCGAACGCGGCGTAGGTGTACGTGCGGTCGCCGTGGATGATCGCGGTGCGATCGGGGAACACCGCCGCAGACCGTTCGAGAAAGCGCAACGGGCTCATCGGGCTGTAGTTCGCGGCTCCGGTCGAGTCGGGACGGGCGGGGACGATGGACACGCATACCTCCGGGGGTGGCCTTCTCGGATTCCGGCGTCTTCTGTGATCGTCGCAACACCGGGCGATGTGCAGGTTACGAATCGTGGAACTGGCCCCACTACCCTCGAAAGTGGGTGTTCGGAGGGAAGAGCAGGAGCAGTCGATGGATGTCGCCGTACCGGGTGTGCTGCGTCCCGACGATCTCGACACCCTCCGCGCCACACTGCGCGGGCTGAAGTCGACGACCGGACTACCGGTGCTGTTCGGTGGTGCCGTGCAGGGCTCGGACGTCGTCCTGTCCGGATTCGTCGGTACCCGCGGTCGGGTCCTGCGCAACCTGGTGATTGCCGCGGAGCGCGGACTCGGCGGCCGGGTGGTCGTCGAACAACGTCCCGGTGCGGTCGCCGACTACTTCACGTCACCGCACATCACCCACCACTACGACCGGCAGGTCGCCGGCGAGGGAATCGAGTCGTTGCTCGCGGTGCCGGTCGTGGTGCGCGGACGCACTCGCGCGGCGATCTACGGCGGGTTGAGAGTCAACCGGCCGATCGGCGATGTGATCGCGGAGAAGGTGATGCGGTCGGCTGCGGAGCTCGCGCGGGAGATCGAGATCCGCGACGAGGTCGACCGGCGGGTGTCGCTGATCGGGCACGCCCGCAGCTCGCACGCCGGATCCGTTCCGATTGCCGTCTCCGAGGCGCTGACGGAAAGTCTCGTCGCACTGCGGGCGATCGCCGCGCGCACCGACGACCCGGTGATCAGGGAACAGGTGCGGAACGTCGAGGAGACACTGGCCCGGGCACGCGACGGTGCGTCGCAGCCGCGGACGCACCTGACCGCTCGCGAGCACGACGTGCTGAGCCATGTGGCCCTGGGCTGCCGCAACACGGAGATCGCCGATCGGTTGTCGCTGAGCGTCGAGACGGTCAAGACCTATCTGCGCCACGCGATGGACAAGCTCGATGTGCGCAGTCGGCACGAAGCCGTCGTCGAAGCGCGCCGGCAGGGATTGCTGCCCTGATCGACTGCGGTCCGGATCACCGCCCGCGCAGTCGCCGGAAGAACTCGCGGATCGCGCGCAGAGCGCGCCGGAACCTCGTCCCGGTCGCGGGACGCTCGAGAACATCGGTGCCCACCGGAGCGGGAAGCCGGACGGGCCAGCTGTCGTCGACGTCGACGACTTCGCGACCGAGCCCGCGCAGATACTCGGCGAAGCTGCGTTGACGTTCGGCGTGCCAAGCGGCCTGATCGGCCATGATGTCGAGTTCGGCGAGCTCGGGATAGCGTGCGACGAGCGCGCGGGTCAGGTGACCGGCTGCGAGCGCGTCCGCCTCGGCCTCGTGCGGATTCGGCAGGGGTACCCGGTACGCCTCGCATACCGCCTGGAGTGTGCGCCGGCCGGGGCGGCTGCGATCCATCTCGCGGTCGATGACGTACGGGTCGACCACCGTGCCGATGTCGAGCCCGGTCAGGCCCAGGCGGCGGCCCTCGGCGTCGAGCACCGTCAGGTCGTAGCTGGCGTTGAACGCGACGACGATATGGCCGCGCGCCCACGCGTCGCATACCGCCTGCCGGATCTGCCGGTAGCCCTCGAGGTAGTCGAGTCCTTCGGCGCGGGCGCGGGCGGTGGTGATGCCGTGGATCGCGGTGGTCTCCTCGGGTATCGCGATACCCGGATCGAGCAGCCACGACCGGGTGTCGATGCGGTCGCCGTCGAAGGTCGCGACGCAGGCCGTGACGATGCGGGCGTTGCGGGGATCCCGGTCGGTGGTCTCGAGATCGAACGCGCAGATCGGTCTGTCCGGCCAGTGCGTCATGTTCGGTCCTCGCGTCCGTCGGATGATGATCTGTCGGACGCATTGTTGCGGGAGGCACCGACATGCCTCTCGCGGTGAACCGTCAGATGGTGTCGGTGCACACCACGAAGTTGCGTTCCCGGTACACGAACCCACCCTCGGAGGTCGCGCAGTCGTTCACGTCGGCGGTGTCGAGCAGGATCTCGGTGACCTCTTCGCCCTGGACCGCGGACTCCCCGCATTCGATGCGCTGCGGATCCTCGCCGCCGAGGTCCATGCAGGTCCCCACCACCCAGTCGATGTCGAGACACAGCGCGCCGACCTCGACGCCACCGAACGACTCGTAGTAGGTCTGGTCGATGTCGCCGGGGCACGTCTCGCTCGTGTCCACGATGTCGACGACCTTGTAGTTCGAACTCGTGCTGCCGCACTCCGCGTTGTCGATCGTCGCGTCGTCGACGGTGCCACCGAGTGCGACGCAATCACCGGGTGCGACGTCGATGCTCAACTCGGTCGAGGACGACGCCGAGGCACTCGTCGTGGGCACGGAGGCGGACGGTGCCGTGGACGTGGCCGGGGCGTTCGCGTCGGGAACGGCCTCCCCTTCGACCTGCGCCGTGCACGCGCCGAGCGCGACCGTCGCCACCACCATCACTGCGGCGCCGGCCGCCCGTCGGAGAACGTTCATGATCGGAGAGCCTACGGAAGTGCTGCCCGGGGGCTTCAGGGGTGCAACGATGTGCCGCATGGACCTGCCTGTGGTACCGCCGCTCGCACCGATGCTCGCCAAGGTCTCCGCCACTGTTCCTCCGCAACCCGAGAGCGGCCCCGAGCAGTGGTCGTACGAACCCAAATGGGACGGCTTCCGGGCGATCGTCTTCCGCGACGGCGACGAGGTGGTCCTCGGCTCGCGCGGAGGCAAGGATCTCGTGCGCTACTTTCCGGAACTCGCGGACGCGGTGCGCGCCGAGTTGCCCCGCAGATGCGTGGTGGACGGGGAGATCGTCGTCCCGCGCGCGCACGACGGCCGCACCCGGCTCGACTGGCAGGCGCTGTCCGAGCGGATTCATCCGGCCGAGAGCCGGGTCGCGTTGCTCGCCGAGCAGACACCGGCCGTCTTCGTCGGGTTCGATCTTCTCGCGCTCGGCGACGAGAATCTGATGGAGACCCCGTTCGCCGACCGGCGTGCGCGGCTGCGGTCCGAGATCGGCGGTGGCAGCAGCTGCCACGTCACGGTGGCGACCACCGACACCGGCACCGCCCGCCGGTGGTTCGAGGAGTTCGAGGGCGCCGGCCTCGACGGGGTCGTCGCCAAACGACTCGACGGGCTCTATGTCCCCGACAAACGGGAGATGCTCAAGCTCAAGCACGCGCGCACCGCCGACTGCGTCCTCATGGGTTACCGCAAGCACAAGAGCGTCGAGGGTGTCGGGTCGCTGCTGCTCGGGCTGTACCACGAGGGCGAGCTCGCCATGGTCGGTGGCGCCTCGGCGTTCACCCGGGAGCGGCGTGAGGAACTGCTCGCCGAACTGCAGCCCCTGCGCCTCGGAGATGACGTGGTCGAACAGGGCGAACCGACGCGGTGGCGGTCGGCGGTGGATCGCAGCTGGGTGCCGTTGCGACCCGAACGTGTCGTCGAGGTCGCGTACGACCAGATGGAAGGGGTGTCGGGAGCGGGGATGCGGTTCCGGCACGCGGCGAAGTTCCAGCGGTGGCGTCCCGACCGCGACCCCGAGAGCTGCACGTTCGACCAGTTGGAGGTGCCGGTGCGCTACGACCTGGCGGATGTACTCGACCGGACGGAGGACTGACATGGCCACGAAGCGTTCGCCGGCGGAGGAACTGGACGTCGACGGCACGCCCGTCCGTCTGTCGAATCCCGACAAGATCTACTTCCCGCAGCTCGGGACCGAGGGGGGCACGAAGCGGCACCTCGTGGAGTACTACCGGAGGATCACCACCGAGTTCGGCGCACCGCTGCTGACGGCTCTGTGCGACCGGCCGACGCATCTCCAGCGCTTCCCCGACGGCATCGAGGGGGAAGAGATCTACCAGAAGCGGGCACCGGTCAAACGACCCGACCATGTGGCGACCTGCGAGATCACGTTCCCCTCGGGTCGCACCGCCGATGCGCTGCGGGTGCGTTCTGCCGCCGACGTGGTGTGGGCGGCGAACCTCGGGTGCGTGACCTTCCACCCGTGGCCGGTGCGCTGCGGCGACACCGACCGCCCCGACGAACTGCGCATCGACCTCGACCCGCAACCGGGGACCGACTTCGGTGATGCCCGTGCGGTGGCACTGGAGGTCGTGCGCCCGCTCCTCGACGAACTGGGTCTCGCCGGATATCCCAAGACGTCCGGCGGGCGGGGACTTCACATCTACCTGCGGATCGTGCCCGAATGGGATTTCGTCGGAGTTCGCCGAGCCGGGATCGCGCTCATGCGTGAGATCGAGCGTCGCAGCGACGGGCGCGCGACGACGGCCTGGTGGAAGGAGGAACGCGGTGAGCGGCTGTTCCTCGATTACAACCAGAACGCGCGCGACAAGACGATCGCCTCGGCGTACTCGGTTCGACGCACTCCCATCGCGACCGTCTCGACCCCGTTGACGTGGGACGAACTGGCGGACGCCGAACCCGACGACTTCACGATCGCCACGGTGCCGGACCTGCTGGCGAAGCGAGGTGATCCGATGGCGGATCTCGATGCGCACGCTCATTCGCTGGACGTGCTGCTCGAGATGGCGGAACGGGACGCGGCCGACGGTCTCGGCGACCTGCCGTATCCCCCGAATCACCCGAAGATGCCGGGAGAGCCGAAGCGCGTCCAGCCGTCGCGCGACACCGATCGGGCGAAGGGCACATGAGCGGTCGGTGGTCGGACGTTCGCAATCGCGTCCCTGTCGTGACCTCGACTATGAGACCTCCCGAAGCGTAAATCCATAAACTGTCCGGGAAGACAGTCCTCTGAGGTTCGGAAAGGGTCGATGTCGTGATTCGCTGGTGGGCGTCCGGTCGGGTTCTCGGCGTCGGGGCAGCGTTCGCTGCCGCGATCGGCGCCGGATTCCTCGTTCCTCAGACCGCATCCGCGGCCACGACGTGCACGGCACCGCCGGGTGCCCCTGCCGAGGTCGTGCAGGTCGACGGTGACGAAGCGTGCGGCGCGTCCACCGACGGCACCGCCGATGCCTGGAGCTACGGTGAACGCGGGGTGGGATTCGCCGACGCCCGCGGCGCAGCCCAGGTGAGGGCGGCCGGATTCGACGGGGGTGTCGGGGCCGCGGAGAGTACATCGGGACGTCTGTTCGCGATCGGTGTGGGGGCACAGGCATTGGCTCTCGGTGTGCTCGACGGTCCGGGAACGGCAGTCGTCGCCGCGGGTCCGCAGTCCCAGGCCTTCGTGGGCGACGCCGACGATCCGGTTCTGTGCGAGGGCACGGCGGCGGCAGCGTTCGACCTCGAGGCTGCTCGCGGGTGCGTCGTGCTGGGCGACTTCCGGTACTTCACTCCCGATGCCGAGACACCGCAGCCGACCCTGCCCTGAGTTTCCGCGCCTTCCGCCGGATCACCGACAAACGGACTGAACGTAAAGTCTTCCTTTACGTTCCGTCTCGTCGTAGCCTGTCGCACATGCCGATGGGGGTACAGCGATGACGACCGGAGCAGTCTTCGAACCTGCCGGGGCGGCAGCGCCGTGCGCGCCGGTCCATGGTCCGGAACGGATCGACGCCCGACCGGCGGCCGCGGCGCCGACCGAGATGGTTGTCGACCCGCGATTCCTGCGACTGGCCGACGCGTTCTTCTCGCTGTACAAGCGTCCCCGGGACGGCGGCGGCGCGCTCACCGCCTATCTCCACGGGGAGAAGGTCCTCGACATCTGGTCCGGCTGGTCTGCTCCCGACCGTCGATGGGGCCGCGACACGATGGCGTTGTCGTTCTCGACCGGTAAGGGTGTGGCGTCGACCGTTGTGCACCGACTCGCCGAGCGGGGAGTGATCGACTACTTCGCGCCGGTCGCCCGGTACTGGCCGGAGTTCGCCGCCAACGGCAAGGAGGACATCACCGTCGCGGACGTCCTCACCCACCGCTCGGGTCTCCATCGGGTGCGCGGCCTGGTTCCGGGAACCCGCGGGATCCTCGAGTACGACACGACCGTCGCGGCGCTCGAAGCGGCGGCACCGGACCGTCGCCGTGAGGGCGGTTCGGGCTACCACGCCGTCACATACGGGTGGCTCGTCGCCGAGCTCGTACAGCGGGTGACCGGTCTGCCCTTCGTGGAGGTCGTGGAACGGGAGATCGCCCGGCCTCTGGGCGATCCCGATTTCTGGTACCGCGTTCCGCACGACGAACGAGGCCGGATCGCGAAGTTGTTCCCGCGACTCGCCCCCGCAGGTCTGCACTGGGGTGCGAGCGCTGCGGTGCTGTCGCGACTCGGGCCGACCCGAGGCCTGGCCGAGGCCGCGATGCCGGACGGTTTCGACAGGCTCGTCGGGGATCCGGCCGTGCACGACGCGGTGATGCCGGGGTGGAACGGGGTGTTCACGGCGCGTTCTCTCGCGCGCATGTACGGCGCGATCGCCGCCGGCGGGACGATCGACGGAGTGAAGTTCCTCGACGGCGCCACGATCGACGAGATGTCCCGGGTACGGGTACGCAGCCGGGACTACGTGCTGGGTGTGCCTATGGCGTGGCGCCTCGGCTACCACCAGCCCATCTTCGCCGGCATCCAGCGCCCTCGCGGCGCGCTCGGGCACTACGGCGTGGGTGGTTCGGGAGCCTACGCCGACCCCGACACCGGCCTGTCGCTCGCTTTCGTCACCAACCGGCTCGGTGCCGGCGCGATCCCGCTCGGGGATCTGCGCCTCGCGCGCCTCGGCGAACTCGCCCGGTCGCTCGCTCGTCGCGCCTGAATCTTCCTGTCATTTTCGTGGTTCCGAGGACGAAGGTCGCTCGGGGGCGGGACGATCCGAATCGGAGCATCGCCGATTCGAGGAGTTCAGCCATGAGCCATGTCTACCGGGTGATCGAGGTCGTCGGATCGTCGACGACGGGAGTCGACGACGCGATCGCGAAAGCGGTGGCGCGAGCAGCGGAGACCACGCGGCATCTCGAGTGGTTCGAGACGGTCAACATCCGGGGCCACATCGACGACGGGCGGGTGGCGCATACGCAGGTCACTCTCAAGATCGGTTTCCGCATCGAGTCGGGTACCGAAGCGGACATCTGACGCGCCTCGGCAGTCCGAAATGCGCTGATGTCGGTTCGAGAACGCGGTTCTCGACCAAAACTGGAACGTGTACTAGTCTGAGGCCGGTTCGTTGTCCGGAATCGGCACGGTAGGCAGGTAGAACTGTGGCTTATGTAATCACCCAGGCGTGCTGCAACGACGCCTCGTGTGTCGAGGTCTGCCCGGTCAACTGCATCCACCCGACACCCGACGAAGCACCCTTCGCGACCACGGAGATGCTCTACATCGATCCCGACACGTGCATCGACTGCGGGGCCTGTGTCGACGAGTGCCCGGTGGATGCGATCGCCGCCGACAACGAACTCACGCCGGCGCAGGAGCCGTATCTCGAGATCAACGCCGAGTACTACCGTCGCTACCCGATCGGACCGGACTGGCCCGAGCTGCGCACGCGCCGCAAGCTGCCCGCCGAGCTGGGCACGCTGCGGGTGGCGATCGTCGGCTCGGGTCCTGCGGCGTGCTACGCGGCGATGGATCTGGTGACGCACTCGGCGGTGCAGGTCGACATCTTCGACCGCCTGCCCACCCCCTACGGTCTCGTCCGCGCCGGTGTGGCCCCCGATCATCAGAGCACCAAGGGAGTCGGCGACCTCTTCCGCAGCGCCATCGGCCACAAGAACACCCAGTGCTATTTCAACGTCGAGGTCGGCACCCACATCACCCACGAGGAACTGCTCGCGCACCATCACGCGGTGATCTACGCCGTCGGTGCCGCAGGCGACCGCACGCTGGGCATCCCGGGTGAGGACCTCGTGGGCAGCCGCGCCGCGACCGAGTTCGTCGCCTGGTACAACGGCCACCCCGATTTCGCCGATCACACCTTCGACCTGTCTGCCGAGCGCGCGGTGATCATCGGCAACGGCAACGTCGCCCTGGACGTCGCGCGAGCCCTGGTGATGGACCCCGACGAGCTCGCGCGCACCGACATCGCCGAACACGCCCTCGAGGCGCTGCGGAAGTCGAACATCCGCGAGGTCGTGGTCGTGGGCCGGCGCGGCCCGGCGCAGGCCGCCTACACCAACCCGGAACTGCTCGCGCTCGGCTCGCTGCCCGGTGTCGATGTGGTCGTCGACCGGGATGAGGTCGAACTCGACCCGGTCAGCCGCGCGCTGATCGACGATCCGCAGGTCGAACCCCGCCTGGCGCTGAAGGTGCGGCAGGTCGAGGGTTTCGCGCAGCGCACCGCCACCGAGGGCAACAAGCGGATCGTGCTGCGCTATCTCGCCTCGCCGGTGGAGATCTCCGGCGACGGTGTCGTCGAGTCGATCACGCTCGAACGCAACGAACTCGTCGAGGTCGACGGTCGGCTCGAGGCCCGTCCGACAGGGGAGACCGAGACCCTCGAGACGGGGCTGGTGCTGCGCTCGATCGGCTATCGAGGCACCGCGCCGGCGGGTCTGCCCTTCGACGAGCGGCGCGGGGTCATCCCCAACGACTGCGGTCGGGTGACCGACGCCGAAACCGGAGCGCCGGTGCCCGGTGTCTACACCGCGGGCTGGATCAAGCGTGGTCCCAGTGGCGTGATCGGCACCAACAAGCAGTGCTCTGCGGAAACCGTCGAGAAGATCCTCGACGATTTCGTCGAGGGCAAGTTGCCCGAGCCGGTCGCCGACCGGGAGAAGCTGGCGGCGCTGGTTGCCGAGCGGCGCCCCGAGCACATCGACTACCGCGGTTGGCTGCAGATCGACAAGCAGGAGAAGTCCCGTGGTTCTGCGGCGGGACGCTCGCGGCTGAAGTTCGTGTCGATCGAGGAGATGCTCGCGGCCTCACGAATCGAGTCGTGAGCCGTCGGCCGTCTTCGAGGGCGTGACACCGCGCTGCAGGGGAACCCGGACGCATGGCTCCGCGGCACGCTCGGCCTCCGGTCGCGGCGTCGGGGTGATGGACCGGAAGAACCTGCGGCCGTGAACAGTCCGTCCGGAAGGCCGAGTCGAATGTGTCATCCGGTCGGGTAGCGTGCCGCCATGGCGATCTCTCTGTGTGTCCTGTTGTGGGCGAAGCCAGGTATGGCGGAGGCGATGAGTGCACATGAGGACTCGGTCCTTCGGCTCGTCGGCAACCACGGAGGTCGCGTCGTGCAGCGGGCCGTGACCGACGGTTCCGAGGGGCGACCCCGAGAGATCCACCTGTTGACCTTCGAGTCGCAACAAGCCCTGGATGGCTACCTGCAGGACGACCGCCGACTCGCCCTTGCAGGAGAACGTGATCGCACGGTCGCTCGCGCAGAGACGATGAACATCGAATTGCGTTGACTGTTACGCATTCCTCCTCTGGGTGCCTGCGCAGAATGGTGCAGCCGTCCGACGCAGGGTCAACCTCGATTCCGGGTGCTCCGAGCGTTCTCGAACATATCGGCACGCCCCTTACCCGGGGACGAAAAGAAATCGTCCATGATCACCGTGTTTCGGCAGGAAATGACATGAAGACTCCTATGACGATCCCGACTGCTCGCACAGTGGAACGGGTTGCATACGTTCGGAGTTCGACGAGGGTCACCGCGTATCGGATTTGTGTCTGTCCTGCGGGCGTGCCGGCTGCACCGAGCTCCGACACCACTCCTTGGCATCGGCGATCGGCGCGGGGCGAATGCTCGCCGAAGCGTCGACAAACCCCGACGACGCCCGTGACCAGGTTGTCGTGGTCGGAAACGCGATCGCCAATCTCCTGTTGTATGTCGCCGATACGCGCGGCGTCGCGGCGGCTCAGGAGGCTTGCGAGCACGGACAGATCCATTTCCACGGAGACTGGATCGCTGCCGGTCGACCGTGGGGTTCCGAGGATCCCTGAACGACATATCCGTTCGATTTTTCGGAGTCTCCCGAATCCCGACGGTTCGAAGATCTTCTACTCCCGCGGGCCGGTGATGCCGATCGACTTCCCACGGATGGGAATCGGGTGAAAAACAAGGGTGAAATGTCGGCGTGAACGCTGCCGATGTGTGCAGTGATCACGGCCGCGGCTCCTGGACAGCAGAACTCGAGGAAGATCCGGGACCGACTCGGTGTTGAGACGGGCATGCAGGTCGCCTTGTCGTTGCTGGACCGGTCCCGGACCCGGGACGGGCAGGCCGACGCTGCCGCGTTGCGGCAGACCGTGCACCGCGCGGAACTCGCCGAGGCCGCTGGTTATCGCCGTTTCTGGGTGGCCGAGCACCATGCTGTCCCCGGCATCGCCTCGGGTGTCCCGGCGGTGCTCATCGGCGCGATCGCGCACCGGACCAGCCGGATCCGGGTGGGGTCCGGCGGAGTGATGCTGCCCAATCATCAACCGATTGTCGTCGCCGAACAGTTCGCAATGCTCGAGGCAATGCACCCGGGGCGGATCGATCTGGGTGTCGGTCGTTCGCTCGGATTCACAGCGCCCGTGCGCGACGCACTGCGTACCCACAAGGCCGACGCAGACGACTTCGCCGCCGATATCGAAGAACTGCGCGGCTATCTGCACGGCACCGCCGAAGTGACGGTGCGCCCTCGAATATCCGATCCGCCTCCGATCTTCGTCCTCGGGACGGGGCAGGGCATGCGGTTGGCGGCGCGTCTGGGGCTGTCTGTCGTCGTCGCCGGACCTCTTCTGCGGCAGGGATCGGAACCGTTCGATCGTTACCGCGCCGACTTCCGCCCGGGCACACCCGACGCCGGGCCCTACGTGATCGTCGGCTTGGACATTCTGATCGCCGACACCGAAGCCGAGGCTCGGGAGTTGCAGCTTCCGGAGGCCTGGGCGATGGCCGTCTCGCGCGAAACGGGTACGTTCCCGCCGCTGTCCCCGGTCGACGAGATCCGCCGGCAACCGATGACCGAGCGACGGCGCCGCATCGTCGACGAGACCGCGAAGGACTCGCTCGCCGGGACCGAGGACCAGGTGGCCGAGGGGCTGGAGAAGCTGATCGCCTCCACCGGAGCGGACGAAGTGCTCAGCTCCGCCTCCACCTTCGATACCGCTGCCTTGCACGACTCCGACGCGCGGCTGGCCCGGATCGTCGGCCTCGGCTGACCGCCGGACCGAAGTCTCGAGCGTTCGCTCTGTGGCCGGACCATGCCATCGGCTAGGCGATAGGCTGGTGGTCCCAGAGCGTAGTGTCGCTGCGGCGGCGCCGATGCTCCAGCTGCTGTCGGTGTCTGTCCCGAGTGCACCGACTCTAGGAAGATGTGTTCATGGCCGACCTGAATCCTGACCCCCTGATCCGTAGGATGGCCGAACTCGCCCGTTCCTTCGACGGTGCCGGTGCGGATCTCGACACGACTCTGCAGCGAATCACTGCTGCGGCGGTGGAGCTGATTCCGGGCACCGACAGTGCAGATGTCCTCGTCATCACCGGCCGCAGAAAGTTCGAGTCGCATGCAGCAACCTCGAAGTTGCCGCCGCAGATCGACGCATTGCAGGTCCGGGTCGGGGAAGGGCCGTGCGTGGACGCCGCTACGGAGACGGTGTTCACCCGCAGCGACGATCTGGCTAGCGGAGTCGCGGTGGCCCATGTTCACCGCGGCGGCTGTCGACGCGGGGGTGCGCAGCATCCTGTCGTTCCGGCTCTATACCCACGACGTGGAGGCCGGGGCATTGAACCTGTTCTCCTCCGAACCGAATGTCTTCGATGAGGTGTCGATTCATATCGGGGAGGTACTTGCAGCCCACGCCGCACTCGCTTTCGTCTCGGCTCGTCGGCAGATGCAGTTGCATTCGGCGATCGCATCCCGGGATCTGATCGGCCAGGCCAAGGGCATGCTCATGGAACGTTTCGCTGTAGACGCCGATCGCGCCTTCGCGATGATGGTGGCCCTGTCGCAGGAATCGAATGTGCCGGTGCCGACCATCGCCTCCCGCATCGTAGAGCTGGGGCCGCAACACGACTGACCCTCATGCACAGGTGAAGTGCACGCTGCGGACTACCGATTCGACTCGATCACGCGTGCACTACCTTGCGCTGCCGCACACAGTTTCTCGATGGTGTCGTCGGCGACGACGTAGATCTCGCACCGGCACAACGCCTGCTTCCTGCTGACGCTGACCACGGTGGCGACCGCGCGCAGGAGCGCACCGCTCGCGGGTCGCAGATAGTCGAGGGTCATACCCGTCGTCACGATCGAAGGGCCGAGGGCCGTGCCGGCAGCGAAGGTGAGTGCGTTGTCCGCTGCATAGGCCAGAACGCCGCCGTGCGCGAAACCGAATTGCTGGAGCAGTTCCGGTCTGAGTGGTATCTCCAAGACCGCTCGTCCCGATTCGTACTCGACCAGGCGGGCCCCGATCAGGACGCTGAACGATTGGGACGCCAGAATCTTCCGGGCATCGGCGAGGGTGTGTATTCCGGCGGTCTCCTCGGACATGATCAGCAACGTACCTCGTTCCTCGTCGTCACACGGTGAACTACTGTGCGGATCCCCCTTCGGAAGCGATGATCGCGTGGAACTGTTCGCGCAGCGCATTTTCGAGGTCATCGATCTCCGGAACGAGATCGGGATCGACGGTGATCGTCACGGTCAGCGTGCCGGCATACGACAGTGCCACGAAGGCGACTCCGATGTTTCCCGTACCGACGATCATCGGAACGATCGAGGTGACCGGCGCCCCGGCGAGGGTAACGGCCGACGACGGGCCCGGCAGGTCGGACAGAAAAGTATTGACCAGATGTTGGCGGTTCACGAACCAGCGGAACACCCCGACGGCAGCGAGAATCCGGAAGAGTGGGCCCATCAGCGCAGCGGACAGACCTCGCACGCTCGACTTCTGGGCGCGGGTTCGGCGGGAGACGGAAACCAGCCGCTGGTGCGGGGTTCCCTCCAGCGGCACCCGGACGGGCATGACGCCCACCCGATTTCCCAATCGGCCACGCGTGGTCGCGGTGCGGGCGGACACCGGCACCGAGACGACCAATTCGGACGGAAACTCGCCGCGCGCGTGCAGGACCGTGGCCAGGGCACCACCGACCGCGACCAGCAGCACATCGTTGACGGTCGCGTGCCGTCGTCGTCCCGTCCGACGGACGGTGTCCAGATCCACCTCGACCGTCCTGAACGCACGGCGAACACCGGTGGGCGCATTGAACGAACATCGAGGAGCACGTCCGCCGGAACCCCGTCCGAGCTCCGCCCACGCATCGGGAAGACGAGCGAGGGCGTGCGGAGCTCGCCGCACACTGTGTAGACGTCCGATCATGTTGTCGGCGAGGAGTTCTCCCGTTCGCGGACTCGTAGAAGGTGGAACATCTTCGTACCTGGATGCCGCACTGTTCACGCCGTCGACGAGATGCGCGAGGATCGCCAGACCGCCGATCCCGTCGGCCAGGACATGGTGCAGGACCATCACCGTCGCCGTGTGTCCGTGCGGATCCGCGATGTCGGTGACGAGGAGCGCGCGCCACAGCGGCCGGGACGGAGGCAGCGGTCGGGTGAGGGCCTCCACGGCGAGTGCGATGGCGGCGTCCCGATCACCGGCGGCCGGGCACCGCACCTGCGACAGGTGAGCATCGATGTCGAAGTGGTCGTCGTCGAACCAGTAAGGCCGTCCGAGTCCGGGTGCAGGTCGGATCAGGCGTTGCCGCAGCCGTCGGATGCCGGAGAGCCGCTCGGCGAATGCCGCCCGCAGAGTCGCCGGATCCGAGCCACCCTCGCCGGCGAAGAAGATCACGGCACCGACGTGCAGAGGCACCGGCCCGACGTCGGAGGCGAGTTCGGTCAGGTCGCCGGGGCCGATGCGGTCTATGCGGCTCGAATCCGCCACCATTCGAGGATCGCAGACGGATGGGACGGAAGAAGCAGTAACCGCAGAGCGTCGTGGATGTCGATCCGCTCGGGGCGATGACCCGCGACATCACCTCGTCGTCGGGCTCGCGCCGCCGACGATGCCCTATTGCTTACGGCGGCGCAGGGGAGCAGTGTGGAACACGGGAAACGACCGGCGACGCCGTGTCGGCGCCGCCCCGAGGAGAGGGGGTGCCGATCGTGTTTGCACGCTCGACCACCATTCACGCCCATCCGTCGTACATCGACTCCGGGATCAAGCACGTACGTGACATCGTCATGCCGGCGCTGGCGGACATCGACGGCTGCCTGGGACTGTCCCTGCTGATCGATCGCGGCTCGGGCCGCTGCATCGCCACCAGTTCATGGCGGGACGAGGATGTGTTGCGCTCCAGCGAAGGCCTGGTCCGCATGCTCCGTGACGAGGCGGCCCGGATGTTCCATGCTGCCACGGAGGTGTCGCAATGGGAGATCGCCGTGATGCATCGCGATCATCATGCGACTCGTGGAGCCTGCTGCCGTGTCACCTGGGTCGAACTCGAACCGGCCCGACTCGATCGTGGAGTGGACATGTGGAAGATGGCAGCGTTGCCGAGGATGGAGGAACTCGAGGGCTTCTGCAGTGCCAGTCTGATGCTCGACCGCGCCACCGGCCGCGGGGTGTCGTCGTTGACTTTCGACAACGCACAGGCGATGGAGAGCAACGGAGACCGCATCGACGCCATCCGGGCCGAGGTGACTCACGCGGCAGACGCGAAGGTGCTCGATACCGGTGAGTTCGAACTCGCCATCGCGCATCTGCACGTCCCCGAACTGGCCTGAACCGAAACGGGGAATATGGAAAAGTGCTGCACTGCTGTGGATTCCGGCAACAAGTCCGTGCCGCGGCAGGGTGTCATCCGCCGTGTGGTGGCCGGGCATCGTCGATATCGTGACGGTTCTGCAACGACGGCAGTATCCAGAAACCGAAGAACATCACCAGCGCGACGGCAGCGGCGACTATTCCGGCGGGCATATTTGCGACGAAGCTGAAGATCAGCAGGACGACACCGACGATGGCCAGTCCCAGGACGGCGATACCTGCGATCGCCAGTCGTTGTCCGGTCGCGACGAGCGTGGCCAGGGCATGCTGCCGGAACAACAGCCGGTGCAGTCCGACAGGCGCGACCAGCAAGATCACCGCGGTCACCGAGAGAGCGACCGTGACCAGATAGATCACCTTCTGCGCGTCCGACAGCTCCTCGAATCGCTGCTGGAACGGCAACGTGAGCAGGAATCCGGTCAGGAGCTGAACACCCGTCTGTACGACGCGCAGTTCCTGCAGCAGGTTGTTCCAGTTGCGGTCGAGTCGCTGGGTCTCGGTTTCACCGCGCTCCCGGTAGTTCCATGCCGCGTCGTCGCGAGAGCCCGTGTCGTCCATACACTGACAATGCCCCATTTTCGAGGTGATCGAACACGCGCGACACGCCGGGGTCGTGCGGATGCGAAGAACACCTTGTAATCCACCGACCTGGGTAGACGCCGAACCGAGCGCTCTCGAATTGCTCCCTCGTTATCGTCCTGTATCTAATGAACGGGTACGAGCGCGCCGCGGAGGGGGAAAGAGGACGCGGCGCAACGCTGAACGATGGGTTGTGGAATGTTCGAAAAGCAAGCTTTGTCGAACCGTCGCCGCACGGGCCGCCGATCCGCGCGGATCGGTGCTGCATTCGTAGGCGCAGCCGCCGTGGCACTGGCCACCGCCGGCCCTGCGAGCGCGGCACCGCTGTGGCCCGGTGGGCCCGAGGTCCCGAGTGTCCAGGAGCTGATCGAAGGACTCACCCCGCCCGGGGTGACGCCGCCGCAGCTCGTTCCCGAGCCGGCCGCACCGTTCTCCGCTCCGTCCGTCAACCCGTCGAACGGGGAGACGGTGGGTGTCGCACAGCCGATCATCATCCGGTTCGACGAGGCCGTCGGAGATCGTGCAGCCGCCGAACGCGCCATCCGCATCACCTCGCAGCCGCCCGTCGACGGGCACTTCTACTGGGCGTCGAACACGCAGGTCCGGTGGAAGCCGTTCGAGTTCTGGCCCGCGAACACCGCGGTCACCGTGAAGGCCGGCGACGCGCAGTCGTCGTTCACCATCGGCGACGCACTGGTGACGGTGGCGGACGACAACACCAAGACGATCACCGTCACCCGCAACGGTGAGGTCGTCCGCACCATGCCGACGTCCTTCGGCAAGCCCGGTCACGACACCCCGAACGGCACCTACATCGTCGGTGAGAAGTACCGCGACATGTACATGGACTCGTCGACCTACGGAGTTCCTGTCGACAGCCCCGAGGGCTACCGCACCTACGTCGAGTACGCGACGCGGATGTCCAACAGCGGAATCTTCCTTCATGCCGCTCCGTGGTCGGTCGGCGCGCAGGGCAACACCAACGTCAGCCACGGTTGCCTCAACGTGAGCACCGAGGACGGAAAGTGGTTCTTCGAGAACGCGAAGAAGGGCGACCCGGTGATCGTGCAGAACACCGCCGGTGGAACCCTCAACGGCTGGGACGGTCTGGGCGACTGGAATCTCTGATCCTCCGTCGCCCGACCCGATCTCCGTCGCACTGACGGCAGGCTTTCCGACGCCCCCTGCTCTCCGGTTCGTTTCATCCGGAAAGAGCAGGGGGCGTCGGCTTTTCGATTCTGCTAGGTGGCCACCAGGTCGTCGATCTGGTTGATGGCGGACGAAGCGCCCTCGACCACGCCCATGTCCAGTACCTGCTGGAGTGCTTCGGCGCTCTCGTAGGTGCTGACGTAGATTGCGCGCGTGCCGCCTTCGAACTCTTCGAAGTTGTAGATGCTCCGCGAGACGGGCAGTTCCGGCTTCGGGGTGAAGTCCGGCTCCGCGAAACCGTCGAGGAACGAGAAACTCGTCGGTTCGTCGACGGCCGTGATATCCCAGTAGCCGGCGTACTTCTCGCCGTCGGGGCCGGTCATGTAGTAGGTGGTGCGGGTGCCGGGCTTCAGATTGTGGTCGACCACCGTCGCGGGGAAGGTCGGGGGTCCCCAGATCTTCTCCAGCTGACGGGGATCGGCGTAGACCTGCCAGATGCGGGACACCGGGGCGGCGAACTCGGCGGTGATGGTCAGGGTCAGCTTGTCGGGGTCGTGCCGGACGTCGGTTACAGGCATTTCTCAGCCTTCCTCGGAGGATTCGGATGCGATGAGTTCGTCGATGCGCGCGATGCGACCGCGCCAGACCTGCTCCAGCTCGGTGAGCATGGACGCCACCGACCGCACTGCCGTCACGTCACCACTGGCCAACTGCTCGCGACCGCTGCGTCGCTTCACGAGCAGGCCGGCCTTCTCCAGCACGGCGACGTGCTTCTGTACTGCGGCGAAGGACATGTCGTAGTTCGCCGCGAGAGCGGACACCGAGTGTTCGCCGGCCAGCACGCGTCGCATGATGTCGCGCCGGGTCCGGTCGGAGAGCGCGTGGAACAGGGCGTCGGCCCGGTCCTCGTCGTCTCCGCTCACAGCTCCAAATGTACAACCGAATGGTTGTATGTCAAGACTTCGGGGCGATGACGAGCCGGTCGCCGTAGGGTGCGCGATGCTCCTCGTCGAGATCGTCGTCGGTGACGATGGACGTGATCTCGTCGAGGCTCGCGACCCGGGCGAGCGCACGCTCTCCGAACTTCGAATGGTCCGTCACCACGATCGTCTTCTCGGCCGACCGGATCATCGCCCGTTTGATCGGGATCTCCAGCGTGTTGGTGTTCGTGACGCCGGCGGTGGGGTGCACGGCGTCGGCGCCGAGGAACGCCCAGTCGGCCGAATAGTCCGAGAGGAACCGCACGGCGTGGTCCCCGACCAGGGTGTACACCGAGCCGAGGAGTTCGCCCCCGGACACGAGAAGCCGGACATCCGGGAATGCCGCAACGTATTTCGCGATACGCAGGTCGTTGGTGAGTACCGTCAGCGACGCCTTGTGCCGCAGTGCCACGGCCACCTCGTACGTGGTGGATCCGCTGTCGAGCACCACACTGTCGCCGTCCGACACCATGGCGGACGCAACCGCTGCGATGGCCGCTTTCTCCTCGCGACGCACGTCCTTCTTGAGCGCGTACGGCACCTCGAGACCCGCGCCCTCGACCGCTCGGGCACCCCCGTGCGTGCGTTCGACCTTCCCTTCGCGGGCGAGCGCATCGAGATCTCGACGGATCGTGGACGCGTCGACGCCGAGATCGGCCGAGAGGGTCTTCGCATCGATATATCCGTCGGCGAGGATTCGGTGGAAGATCTCACGTCGCCGTGCGGTCGCTGACACGATTGCTCCTAGGGCTCTGGGCACTCGAATTTCTGGGTACTCGGACGCCGTGGTCGGGGTCGGTGCACGACCATAACGCACAGGCGACACACCTTTGCGTGGATATTGACACTGTCTGCGCTCAGTGTGCATGATTTCGTGCAGGATTTGCTCGATTGTGCGTGATCGTTTCGCTGGCACCACGTTGTTCGGAGGTTGCACGGTAATGCTGAAGTTGGGATACAAGGCGTCTGCGGAGCAGTTCGGCCCGCGCGAGCTGGTCGAACTGGGAGTGCTGGCCGAGCGGCACGGGATGGATTCGGCGACAGTGTCGGATCACTTCCAGCCGTGGCGGCACAACGGAGGGCACGCGCCCTTCTCGCTGGCGTGGATGACCGCCGTGGGGGAGCGCACCGAGCGGTTGCAGCTCGGGACCTCGGTGCTGACCCCGACGTTCCGGTACAACCCGGCGGTGATCGCGCAGGCCTTCGCGACGATGGGTTGTCTGTATCCGGGGCGGATCTTCCTCGGTGTCGGTACCGGTGAGGCGCTCAACGAGATCGCCACCGGCTATGCCGGGGAGTGGCCGGAGTTCAAGGAACGTTTCGCCCGGCTGCGCGAGTCGGTGCGGCTGATGCGTGAACTGTGGCGCGGGGACCGGGTCGATTTCGAGGGGGAGTACTACACCACGAAGGGCGCGTCGATCTACGACGTACCCGAGCAGGGCATTCCGGTCTATATCGCCGCCGGTGGCCCGGTGGTGGCGCGGTATGCGGGGCGGGCGGGGGACGGGTTCATCTGCACCTCGGGCAAGGGTATGGATCTCTACACCGACAAACTGCTGCCGGCGGTGGCGGAGGGAGCGGAGAAGGCCGAGCGCGACGTGAACCGGATCGACAAGATGATCGAGATCAAGATCTCGTACGACACCGACCCCGAGCTGGCGTTGGAGAACACGCGGTTCTGGGCGCCGCTGTCGCTCACGCCGGAACAGAAGCACAGCATCGACGATCCGATGGAGATGGAAGCGGCGGCCGATGCGTTGCCGATCGAGCAGGTCGCCAAGCGGTGGATCGTGGCGTCGGATCCGGACGAGGCGGTCGAGCAGGTCAAGGCATATGTCGATGCCGGGTTGAATCATCTCGTGTTCCACGCGCCGGGCCATGATCAGAAGCGGTTCCTGGAACTGTTCGAACGCGACCTCGCACCGCGCCTGCGCGCCCTGGCGTGATGAAAGACCTCGGCAGAAACATGGATACGGAAACGCGAGATGTGACGACCACGAAGGCCTGGCAAGCCCTCGAAGCTCACCGGGACGAGATCGCCGCGGTGTCCCTGCGGGAGCTGTTCGCGATCGAGCCGCAGCGGATACAGGCGTTGACCGCACACGCCGGGGATCTGGTGGTCGACTTCAGCAAACAGCGTCTCACCGCCCGCACTCTCGAACTGCTCCTCCAGCTCGCCGAGCAGACGGGTGTGGCCGCCGCCCGCGAGGCGATGCTCGCCGGTGAGCACATCAACAGCACCGAAGACCG